>JBKOUJ010000062.1:0-31952 GCA_046723355.1 Actinomycetota bacterium
CCAGATGCCCGTCGAGCCCGGAAAGATCCGCAACGTCGCCGTCGTCGGCCACCGCTCCACGGGCAAGACCTCGCTCGTCGAGGCGATGCTCTACCAGGCCGGCGCGATCAACCGGCTCGGCACGATCGAGGCGGGCAACACGACCTCCGACTGGGACGATGACGAGCAAAAGCGGCAGATGTCGCTGTCGGCCTCGCTCGCGCACCTCGAGTGGCAGGGCCGCAAGATCAACCTGATCGATACGCCGGGCGACCCCGGCTTCCAGGGCGACATGATCGCCGCGATCCGGGTCGTCGAGGGCGCGCTCGTGGTCGTCAGTGCCGTGATGGGCGTCGAGG
Organism: Actinomycetota bacterium; assembly: GCA_046723355.1. Lineage (GTDB taxonomy): Bacteria > Actinomycetota > Thermoleophilia > Gaiellales > Gaiellaceae > 13-2-20CM-68-14. The sequence continues at coordinate 339 of JBKOUJ010000062.1, forward strand.
TGCAGACGAGCCGCGCCTGGCAGCGCGCCGGCGAGTACGACCTCTCACGCGTGGTCGTCGTCAACATGCTCGACCGCGAACGCGCCGACTTCTTTCGCACGCTCGAGGCGTTGCGCGAGCAGCTCTCCGACCGCTGCGTTGCGGTGCACCTGCCGATCGGCGCCGAGCACGAGCTGACCGGCGTCGTCGACCTCCTGCACATGAAGGCGTACACGAGCCCGGAGGGCGAACGCGAGAGCGCCCCCGGCGAGATTCCGCCCGAGCTGGAGAGCCAGGTCGCCGAGTACCGCGAGAAGCTGCTCGACTCTGTCGTCGAGACGGACGAGGCGCTGATGGAGCGGTACCTCGACGGCCAGGAGCTCTCGGACGAGGAGGTCGCCCACGCGCTCAAGGACGCGGTCACGCGCGGCGAGATCTTCCCGGTCGCTTGCGCGGTCGCCACCAAGAACCTCGGCACCACCGCGATCCTCGACCTGCTCGTCGAGGGCGTACCGTCGCCGGCCAAGAAGCACATCGAGCTCGGCATCGAGGGGGACGGCACCTCGGCCTTCGTCTTCAAGACCATCGCCGACCCGTTCGCCGGCCGGATCAACGTCTTCCGGGTCGTCTCGGGCGAGATTGGCTCGGACTCGACGCTGTCGAATCACCGCACGCGCGGCAAGGAGCGGATCGGCCAGCTTCTCACCCTGCAGGGCAAGGAGCACAACCCGGAGACAGGGTTCGGACCCGGCGACATCGGCGCCGTTTCGAAGCTGAAGGAGACCACCACGGGCGATCTGCTGCTCGACCAGGAGCGCGAGGTCGAGACGCCGCGAATCGACTTCCCCGAGCCGGTGATGAGCTTCGCTGTTACGCCAAAGGCGAAGGGCGACGAGGAGAAGGTGGGCACCGCGCTCCGTCGACTGTCCGAGGAGGACCCGACCCTGGTCATTCGCCGCGACGCCCAGACCGGCGAGCAGCTCCTCTCCGGCCTCAGCCAGGTGCATGTTGAGGTCGCTGTCGAGCGCGTCAAGAGCCGCTTCGGCGCAGACGTCGAGCTGCACCAGCCACGAGTCCCCTATCTGGAAACGATCCGCAAGGAGTCGCGCGCGCATGGTCGCTACAAGAAGCAGACGGGCGGCCGCGGCCAGTTCGGCGACGCCCACATCGTGCTAGAGCCGCTCGAGGGCCACCAGGGCTACGAGTTCGTCGACGAGATCGTCGGCGGCGTCATCCCGCAGGGGTTCCGGCCGGCGGTGGACAAGGGGATCCAGGAGGCGATGCAGCAGGGCGAGCTAGCCGGGGCGCCGGTGCAAGGTGTCCGGGTGCGGCTCGTCGACGGCTCTCACCACTCGGTCGACTCCTCGGAGATGGCGTTCAAGATCGCCGGCTCGATGGCGTTCAAGCAGGCCTACGAGCAGGCCGACCCGGTTCTGCTTGAGCCGATCATGGACGTCGAGGTGACCGTCCCGGACGACGCCGTCGGCGCCGTGAACGGCGACCTCAACTCCCGGCGGGGCCGCCTCCAGGGCATGGAGCCGGCGGGCGGGATGACGACCATCAAGGCCGAGGTGCCGATGTCCGAGATCCTGACCTACTCGCAGTCTCTGACCTCGCTGACGGGTGGCCGTGGCGATTACCACATGGCCTTCGCGCGCTACGAAGAGGTTCCGGCGCACATCGCGCAGAAAGTCATCGCGGAGGCCAAGAAGGAAAAGGAAGAGGCCACGGTCTAGTCGCGCGCGGCAGGGACTGACCCCGCAGGGGTCTGTCCATTAACCGTTGTTGGGCCAGCCCCGATTCGGGGACAGTCCCTCCTCGATCGGCTCGGTTGCTCGCAAAAGGGCCGCTATAGTCGCCCGGATGCGGATCACGCGGCTCTCCGTGGCTCGCAGCTGCGCCGTTTGCGAGCGCACCCTGCTGATGGGCGAGCGGGCGACCAGGTTCACGCCGGACGGCGAGAGCTTCGTCGACGTCTGCCCGCTCTGCCAGGACATCGCGCTCGAGTACGGGTGGCTGAAGGAGGGCAGCCCCTCGACGCCGACGGTCTCGACCGACCGGCCGCGCCGGCGGCTCAGCCTCTCGAGCCTGTTCGAGGCGCGCAAGGCGGCCGTTGCCGAGGCGCCGGTCGCCGACGAGCCGATCCTGCGCCGGCTCTCCGAGCCCGAGCGTGAGGTCGTCGAAGCGGCAGATCTCTTCAACCAGACCGACTTCCGCCGCACGGTCGCGGGCATCGCCAAGAGCTTGGGGGCGCCGCACGCGAGCATCCTGCCGCTCTCCGGCGTCAGCGGCGAGGTCGTGATCACGATCGCCTGGGACATCTCCTGGTACCAGTACCGCGTCACCCCCGAGCTCGCGCAACCGGTCCGGCTTGAGGAGCGCGGCCACGAGCTGGGTGAGCTCGACCCGCTCTACAGAAACTGGAACGCCCACCTGGACGAGCACGGACGGGTCGTGCCGAACATCGCCAGGGTCTGAAGACCCCGCCGCCGCCGATACGGACAACACGGGGGATGGCGCCGACGACCGGCCCACCTACAATCCGACGCAGAATGATCTACTGCGTGATCCCGCGCGAGCTCGCCGACGAGCTCTACGACAAGATGGTGGAGTACTACAAGGACAACCCGAACGTCGAGGTGATCATCGACCGGCGCGAGGGTGGCGACCGGCGGCGCGGGAAGCCTGCAGGCGAGTTCCAGGAGAAGCGCAAGACGAGGGATCGCCGCCGCGCACACCCGGGCACGTTTCCGGACGTAGACCCGCCGGAAACGGCGTGAGCCTGCGTCGCTAGACTCGCGGCCGATGGCGATCCTCGGCGCGAAGACGTTCAAGAACTACATCGACGGCGACTGGGTCGACGCCGCCTCCGGCGACACCTTCGAGTCGACGAGCCCGGCGGATGGCCAAACGATCGGCGCCTTCCCGAAGTCCGGCCCCGAGGACGTCGACCGCGCCGTCGCCGCAGCGAAGCGCGCCTACGAAGAGTGGCGCCTCGTTCCAGCGCCGAAGCGCGGCGAGGTTCTCTTCCGCTTCGCGCAGCTGCTCGCCGAGAGCAAGGACGACCTCACCGACCTGATGACCCACGAGATGGGCAAGGTGAAGGCGGAGGCCGCCGGCGACGTGCAGGAAGCGATCGACATGGCCTACTACATGGGAGGCGAGGGCCGGCGCCTGTTCGGCCAGACGACGCCTTCGGAGCTGCGGGACAAGTTCCAGATGTCGGTGCGGATGCCGGTCGGGGTTGTCGGCGCAATCACGCCGTGGAACTTCCCCATCGCGATTCCGTCCTGGAAGACGCTGCCGGCGATCGTCTCGGGCAACACCGTCGTCTTCAAGCCGGCGACCGACACGCCCGCGCTGGGCGAGCGCTACGTCGAGCTGTTCGCGGAGGCCGGCCTCCCGCCCGGCGTTCTGAACATCGTCCACGGCGGCGGCTCCGACGTCGGTCAGCGCCTCGTCGAGCACCCCGACGTCCCGATCATCACCTTCACCGGCTCGCGCGAGACGGGCGTCGCTGTCACGCGCGCGGCCGCGGAGGAGCTCAAGCACGTCCACCTCGAGCTCGGCGGCAAGAACGCGATCATCGTCATGGACGACGCAGACCTCGAGCTCGCCGTCGACGGGATCGTGTGGTCTGCGTTCGGAACCTCGGGCCAGCGGTGCACCGCGGCGAGCCGGGTGATCGTGCACGACTCAGTGTACGACGAGCTCGCTCGGCGTCTCGTCTCGCGTGTCGAGGCGATGAGGCTCGGCCCAGGCTGGGAGGACGACACGGACGTCGGCCCCGTGATCAACAGCGACGCGCTCGACAAGATCGACTCCTATACGCAGATCGGCAAAGAGGAGGGCGCGACGTTGCTGACCGGCGGCGAGGTCGCCTCGGGGAACGGGCTGGAGAAGGGCTTCTACTATCGCCCGACGATCTTCGGCGACGTCCAGGCCGGTATGCGGATCGCGCAAGAGGAGATCTTCGGGCCGACCACGGCGATGATTCGCGTCCGCGACCTCGACGAGGCGATCCGTGTCTCGAACGGCGTCGAGTACGGCCTGTCGTCGTCGATCTTCACGGGTGACATCAACAAAGCCTTCCGCGCGATGCGCGACCTCGACACCGGCATCACGTACATCAATGCGGGCACGATCGGCGCCGAAGTGCATCTCCCGTTCGGCGGCACCAAGCACACCGGCAACGGCCACCGCGAGGCCGGCCAGGCGGCGCTGGAAGTCTTCACCGAGTGGAAGTCGGTCTACGTCGACTACTCCGGCAAGCTGCAGCGCGCGCAGATCGACACCGAAGAGCACCCGGCGCCGTAGCCGAGGTTCTACGTGAAGGTGAGGATGTGGAAGAGCTCCACGTCCAGCCCGTTCGCCCTTAGGCGCGCGAGCTTCGCGATCCCGACCCGCTCCTCGAAGACGAGCACGAGCTGCTCGCCTTCATCGTCGACCGTATCGAGCTGGTCGAGTCGGAACCTCAGCGACGAGGCCTGCTCGCCGCTCGCAAACAGCAGCTCAGCCTCGACGTTGTTTGCGCGGTCGAACTCGGTGCCCTCGCGGAGCGTCAGCTCCCAGGCCTGGCGCGGCGCCACCCAATCCTCGATAGTCGCGGCATGAACGGTCAGAGCCTCCTCGACCACGACATCGACCGCCGCGTCATAGCGCTCGGCGGGCGTCGGCCGAGGCAGGACCGCGAGGATCGGCACCGTTCCTGCCTTTCCGCTGCGAGGGCTTTGCAAACGTGAACGACCAGCGTTACAAGCTGGTTTGGTTCGTCCCCGAGGACGCGCTCGATGCGACCCGCGGCGCCGTCTTCGCCGCCGGCGCCGGACGCATCGGCGAGTACGAGCGCTGCTCCTGGTACACGTCCGGCACGGGCACGTTCCTGGCCGGTGAAAGCACCGACCCGGCGATCGGCGAGCGTGGCCGCGAGGAGCGTGCTCCGGAGCTCAGGGTCGAGACGGTCGTCCCCGGCGGCCGATTAGATTCCGTCGTGTCGGCGCTGCTCGAGGCGCACCCCTACGAAGAGGTCGCCTACGACCTCTATCTGCTCGCGTGAAAGCCAAGCTCTCGACCGACGGCGGCGCCCGCGGGAATCCCGGCCCCGCCGCGTACGGCTACGTGCTGGAGGCCGAAGACGGCACGGTCCTCGATGCGCGCGGCGCGACGATCGGCGTCGCCACGAACAACGTTGCCGAGTACCGCGCGCTGATCGCCGGCCTCCAGATGGCGCTCGAGCTCGGCATCGACGAGCTGGAGGTCGTCTCGGACTCGGAGCTCCTCGTCAAGCAGATGCAGGGCGAGTACCGGGTCAAGAACGAGACGCTGCGCGATCTGAACGAGGACGCGAACGCCCTCGAGCGCCGCCTCGGCCGGGTGCGCTACACCGCCGTCCGCCGAGAGCACAACGAGCTGGCCGACCGGCTCGTGAACGAGGCTCTCGACGCCGAATCGGCTCGCTGAGACGAGGCTATACTTCGCCCTCCACGCGGATGTAGCTCAGTTGGCTAGAGCGTCTGCTTGCCATGCAGAAGGTCGTGGGTTCGAGTCCCATCATCCGCTCTCTCGGAGAGTTCCACGTTCGGTTCTAATAACTGAATATTCCCCGCGCCGGATGGCGCCTCATTTGATCTCCGGCTACGTGGATTTCGACGACTGACTGTCTTTGCAGGCCTCTTATCGCGCTCGTCAGTCAAACGCCGTCGTCGGCCGCTGAGGAGTAAACTGCTGAGCATCGCCTTCGTTGCGCGCTTCTCCTGAAGCTCGTTTTTTCGCAGCAGGGCACCCGCCCCGGAAGGGGGCTTCATGACAGGCACCATCGCTCTTGTCCGTCACCGCGTGGCCGACTTCGAGGCCTGGAGGAAGGTGTACGACGACTTCGCCCCGATCCAGGCCGAGCACGGCGTCCACGCCCACCAGGTGCTCCGCTCAATCGAGAATCCCAACGACGTCATCGTCACCCACACATTCGACTCACGCGAGGCCGCAGACGCCTTCTTCGCGATGCCTGAGTTGAAGGAGGCAATGAGCAAGGCGGGTGTCAGTGCTGACTCTGTTCAGGTCTCCTACTTTGACGAGATCGAAAGCGGGACGCTGGTAGGCGTTTAGTCAGAACGATGGCCGGGCCGCGTTGCTTCGCGGGCGTTGTCCGGCCTCCCGGTCGAGAAGATCCTCTCCAGAGGTTTGGGGCACGCATGCGCACGGGCTTCGATCCACTAAGCAGTGCAGGCTACGACCCGAAGGTGCTAGTGCCGGAAGCTCGCGAGGGTCGAGGCTTGGAAGTTTCCTCTCCGACTGCCATACCAGGCCTGAGTGCTCGAGAGAGCCCGTTCGGGTTCTCCCGACTCTGGATGAGAGGAGCTACAGGATGGATTCTGCGACTAAGTCACCGCACGGCACCGTGGAGGGGCGGAGGCAGAAGGAGCTCACGGAAAGCGCCAGTTATCTGCGTGCGGGCTAGTGAAACTGCGTGCTGCGGTTCTCCAAGGCCTCGATGCGGTCAGCGAGCACGTGTAATGAACGCTGCGCCGCAATGGCCAAACCCATCAGCAGTTGGTTCATCTCCTCCACCGGCGGTGCGACTCCGGAACCACCCGCAGCCTGCGCCTTCGCGTACGCGGGCAGGGACTTCACCTCACGCCGAAAGATCTCGTCAATTTCGTCCCCTAGCGCCATTGCCGTCTCCTTTCGATTTGCGAGGACACTAGACCTGCGGGTGAAACGGCCCGACTGCTCTAAGCAGAGCCCTCAGCACCGACGTGCTCTCGCCGACCTGAACACCGCGGCGTGAAGCTCGGCGGGACGCGTGGTCGAGCCGGACGAACGGGCATTGCCCCTCTGCCGTCGGCTACTTCTTGGCCTTCTTTGTCTGCCGCTACGTGCGTCGCGGCTCCGCGGGACGCATCGTCGCGATTCCATCTTCGTCGACCTGAACGACGTAGCGTCCCGGGTCTGGGCCGCTCGTGAAGCGCTTGAGACCTTTCGGGCGCCGGAAAATGATCGCGTGGGTGTCGCTGCGGGCCTCGATCACGTAGCCCTCTTCGACCTTCTGGTCGAGGAACGTATCGAGGCCGTCCCTGCGAGTCCCTAGCGGGTCGATCTCTCCCACGGGCGCGAGTATCGCAAGCGAGGCTGCTCCCGGTCCCGGGCCAACGCGCGAAAAGCCCCGAGCAAGGAGAAGGCCCGCAAGCGGGCCTTCTCTCACGTTGGTCCCGAAGCGGTTAGACGCCGACGAACTCGGGCAGCTTGTGCGCCATCAGCTTGCCGGAGGTGATCTTCGGCGAGTTCGGCATTGCCGCCTGCAGGTTCTCCTCCTGCAGCACCCTCGCTTCACGACGATTCGACTCGTCGAGGTTGCTCGACGTCTCGAAGAGGCTGATCGACGTCAGGACACCGTTCGTCGGCTCAAACAGGAAGTAACCGCTGAAGCCCGGCAACTCGCTCAGCCGGGGAATCAGGTTCTCGTTGGCCGTACGTGTGATCTCGGCTGTACGACTCTCGTCGACACCTTCGTACCTTCGGATGGTGGCATACATCTCTTCTCCTCACTTTCGCGGTTCAGACGGAGGACTCTGTCAGTCCTCCCCGATTGTCGGATCGTCCCGAGGTCGTCGTCGCGAGACAAATGCCGCGACAAATGGCCTCGAGGGTAAATCGCGAAAGTCTCAGAAGAGCTTCCGCCACAAAGAAAAGAGAGAGCCACGGCGCTTCGGTCGATCTGCGCAACACCGTTCTTCTCGCTGCTGCTGTCAACCTACACGGGATCGAGAGCGGGTGCGGGCACAGGAGGGAATCGCGCCGGATAATCCCGCTGTTTGCGGGATAAGCAGGCTCTCGGCTCGCTGCCCCTCCTGGCCTCGGGAACCTGGAAAGCAAGCGTTCGTCTCGCCGCTCGGCCCAAGTCTCAAGTCGCGACCTCGCCCGGCCCCGAGCTGCCTAGCCACTCGGCTTCGATGGACACCATCGAAGGGTCCCGGACCCGGGTTGGACGGCCAGCACCCGATAGGACTCGAAGTCCTTATTGAAGGTGTCGCCGTAAGAGAGCGGCGCGGCCCGCTCGATCGTGAACCGTTCGCCGGCGCCGCCGTTCGAGACGACGAGTACCTCGTAGAGCATCCTGTTGGACGGTAGCGTCCCCGGGCGTTTCGCATCGTCGCCCGCCACCCATCTCGAAAGACACGAGTGGCCAAATTCAGCTCGCTCCAGCAACGCCCTACAAAGGTCTGGCCCTGCAAGTCGAACTCTGTTCGCCTAGGCTCATCGCCTCGCGCGACGACGCGCGTTGGCGGCCTTCGGGCTTTCGGCCGGGGTTCTGGCCGCAGGGCCAGTTGACCTAGTCTACTCCTCTGAGCCGCCTCGGCGCGCGTTTTCGCCGACCCGGTGAGGCTAGGACTTCTTGTCGAGCCGGAGCCACTTGCGGATCTTCGCCATGAGGCTGCTCATGGCGCCACTCTACGCCCTTCGCCCGGAGACACGCTTGGCACAGGCTCGAGAAGCTACGGCGGCAACCGGCGCCTAGCTTCGTTCGAGTTGCCGCCTTGAAGCTCAACGCGGGGCCGGGAGGATGGGAAGCGTCCTAGGCGTTCGGCTCGCCCCCGGCCCGTTAGATTCGCGTTTCGTGGCCGATCCGTACCTGATCACGTACGACGGCTTCGGCCGTCAGTTTGGGGACCGCGACGTTTTTCTTCGTGCCCGACCTGCGCGAGACGTGCTTCGGCCACCTCGCGCCCCGCGGCATGCGCCGCGGGATGACCCGTGACGGCGGCGAGGAAGGCATCGCGTCGCAGCGCGTACAGCCGCGAGTCGACGGCTGCCTTGACGGTGGCGGTCCGAGGAATGTCGCGCAGAAGCGCGACCTCCCCAAAGTAATCGCCTGCGTAGGCAACCGTGTGTCGGCTCGCGGAGTCGACGTCGAGTTCGCCGTTGTCCACAACGTAGAAGCGGTCCCCACTGTCTCCTGCGCGGATGACAACGTCGCCCGCCGCAACCGAAACCGGTACCAGCGTCGCCGCGAGGCGTTCTTTCATGGCGATCGAGAGCGGCTCGAACATCGGCACCCCGTCGATGAGGTCAAGCGTGCGCTCCGGAGCGTGGGTTCTATCGATCTCGGCGAGGCGACGGTAGGTCGCGAGCGCGAGCACCGGGAGGATAGAACCGACGACGACAAACGCGGGGCGCGCTCCGACGCTGTCGACGATCGCCGGCGCCGCGATGGAGCCGAGGGCAACGCCGCCCATCGCGAGGCCCCAGAGAACCCCGAGAACACGCGTCAGGAACTCGTTTGGGACCGTCCGCTGGAGCAAGGTGATGATTGCGACGTCCTCGACGCTGTTGGCTGCACCGACTACCGCCAGCAGGACAATCGCCGCCGCGAAGTCAGGCCGCGGGGCGATCAGCATGATCGGAAGCCCCCAGAACACCAGGGCGAGGCCGAACGTCGCGCCGAGCCGCCGCTCGCCGAGCGTCATTGCTCCGACCGCGCCGGTCAGTCCGCCGACGCCGATGGCGGCGGTCAGATATCCCACCTCCGCCGCGCCTCCGCCGAGGACACGAAAGGCGGCCACAACGATCAGCACGTTCAGGCAGCCGCGCACGAACGCCTGCGCAACGCCAAGCCCGACGAGTAGCCGTGGTCTGGGTGCGCGCGCGACCAGCGCCAAGCCGGCTGCGATCGCCGTTCCCATAGTCTCGCCCGCCGCGGCGGTGAGCTCGACGTGACCTGAGGTCCTCACTCGCCGGAGCAGCGCAGCCGAAACGAGAAGCGTGCCGCTGGCGGCGGCGAAGGCGACACCCGCACTCGCGACCGAAACGAGCACGCCTGCGGCGACCGGGCCCACTAGGGTGCCGACGCTCTCGACCATGGACGTGGTCCCGTTCGACGCGATTAGCTCCTCCGGCGTTCGCGCGAGCGACGGCAGGAGCGCCTGCAGCGCGGGCCTGAAGAGCGTGGACGATACTCCGATTACGGCGGCGAACACGAACACCAGAGTCCGGTCGCCCACGAACGACGCCGCCGCCGAGGCGGCAAGCGCGCCGGACCCGACGACGGCCATCCCGAGCAAGAAACGCTCGCGCCGAAAATGATCGCCCAGGGACGCGGCGAACGGCGCGATGAGCGCCGCAGGCAGCAGTCGGACGAGGCCGGCTACTCCGACGGCCTGCGTGCCGCCGTGTTCGTAGGCGTAGACCCCGAGCGCGACGAAGTGTGCCCATTCCGCGGCGATTGCGCCGCCCCACGCGACCTGCACACGGCGGATGTCGCCGTTGTGCAAGGCAACGCCGAGAGCGGACACGATGTTGCGCCCGCGGAGCATCATCAAGATTGAACCCCGTTCACGAACAGCGGACAAGGGTGAACCCTTCGATGCTCGCGGACACACCTCCAAGCTCCGAGATGACCTTTTCTGACTATGGGCGCGACACTCGGCCGTTGAGACGATCTGCGGTGGGGGTCGGAGTGGCTCCAGCTATCTATCTCCCCCTGGAGCCCGCCCAAGCATCGCCCACTCAGGGGCGTGGCGTCCCTCCGCCCCCTTTTTTCCGGCGTACGTTTAGCTCGTCCGAAGCGGGTTATCTTCGCTTGGAGCCGAGGGGTCCTTCAGCTAACGGCAGGCGCGCGCCCTATGTGGGAGGGGCAGAGGGTTGCGCCCTTCGGGGGTCGCTCGGCTCTCTGCTTTCGGAAGCGCTCATGCGAGCGCCTTCTGCTTGATCGTCTCGAACTCGGCCTGGCTGATGGCGCCGCTGTCGAGCAGGCTCTTGGCCCGCTCGATCTCGGCGGCTGCGCCGCCCGAGCTCGCCGTCTCGCGCACGTACTCGTCGAACTGGGCCTGGCTCGAGCGCGCCCGCTCGAGGTTGCGCTCGGTCATCCCGGCACCCTGGCTGATCAGGTAAACGAAGACGCGGAGGAAGGGGAGCACGATCGTGAAGACGATCCAGCCGGTCTTGCCCAAGCCGGAGAGGTCGCGGCGACGGAAGACGTCGCCGAATACGGTGAAGAGCAGCCAGAACCAAAGCACCCAGAGGAAGAAGATGATCATCGTCCAGAGGACGTCCAGAAACGGGTAGTCGGCTGCGAGCATTCGCTTCCTCCTCGAAATCGTGGCGGGGCGCTAGCTTCTCAGTCGGCCCGCCCCGGGCCGGAGCCAAGAGCCTGAACGGGATCTTCAGGACGCTGAATCGGACGCTGTGGCCGCGCTCGCTCAGTCGACGGCCGGAAGCTCCTGATCGCCCAGCGCTTCTCGAGCCTCGCGGTCGAAGGCATCCCTCGTCCGGGCAAAGAGGCTCCGCGCCTCCTCCCGACTGTCGCCCACGGCAGTGAGGCCGATCAACCCGTGCCGGCCGAGCGCCGTCATCATGTGGAAAACCGTGCCCGTCTTGGTCGTGTGGTCGAAGTGGAGACCGTTGCGAACGGCCAGGTCGAAGACGTCGTCCGGCTGCAGTACTCGGTACGCGTCGGACTCGAGGCGGTCGGTGGACACGAAAAACTTCGCCTCCCCGGTGGGGGTTAGGAAAAGAGCACGCTCGGCGTCGTAGGCGCCATCCGTGAGGAACTGCAAGGTGAGGTAGGGGTGCGTCGTCCCGCCCTTGCGCAGGTTCAGCTCGATCGCGTACGGCTTCCAGCCGTCGTTAGTCCGGGCGGTGAGGAAATCAACTGCGAACCGGCCGATGACGCCACGCCGAGCGAGCGCTTCGCCGATCTTGAGCGCTTCGTGCGCGATCTGGCGCGCATATTCGTCGCTCGCCGGGAAGACCGACCCAAGGAAGGTCAGGCCGCTCGCACCGCCGAGCAGCTGATCGTGCGTCGACAGCTGCTCGACCTTTCCGTCGGGCGTCGCGCGCATCTGGACGCTCGGGCTGCGGAGGTCCGTCGCCACGACGAGTTCCTCGACGATGCCGCCGTCGTTGAGCCGCGCGAGGAATTCCTCAGGGCTCGAGTGTGCGTCCTCGGGACGAACGTCCCTCAGCCGCTCTTCGACGCGCGCCCGCCCCGCCCCCTCGAGCCCATGCACGTCGAGCACGGCATTCCCGTATCCGGACACGCCTTCGTCGTGCTTCAACACCACGGACTCGATGCCGGGCTTCGCCGCCACGAGCTCGAGCACCGCGTCGACGACGTCGTCGAACGAGCGCAGCCCCTCGCGGCCCTTTGGATGGGGAACGCCGGCCTCCGCGAAGAGCGCCCGCCCGCCGCTCTTCGTCCCGAGCACGCTGAACTTCGGGTCGGCGCCGTACATCGGGAGACCGAGCCGAAGGGCGAGATCGCGTTCGAGTCGCGTGGTGTTGAACGGAACCACGTGGGCGCGATCGGGATCGCCAGCGAGCGAACGAATCTGGTCGAGGAGCCGCGGACGCTCGAGCAGCTTCGCCGACAGCGGCGCCGGGCCGCCGTCGTGCGGACTCACGAGGTGGAGCCGCCGCCGCGCGTGACTTGCGACGACACCCGGCAAGAGCCCGAGGTAGTAGTCGATTACGCTCGGCTGGATCGGCTGCGACGTGACGTAGACCAGCTTCGCGCGCGGCTGCCGAAGCAAGAAGAGTAGGAAGAGATATCGCTCCTCGTAGGCTTGACGCTTCGTCGAGTCGAGCGGCAGCTCGACGCCGCTGAGCGACGGGACGACGACGATCCCGTACGGCTCGTCCGTGAACTCCTCGATGAGCTCCCACTGCGAAACGAGCTTGCGCTGCAGCGCGTCGAACCGCGCCTGCAGCTCCGGTTCGGGCAGCGGCATCCCAGAGCGCTCGAGATCGGCCGTCGCCACCAAGTCAGGGGCGTCGACGTGCATGCCCCATTCTCGCATCGACGGTGCGCTTCGCGACAACCTCACGGGTCAGTCCGGACGGCGTTCAAAGATCGCGCTGATGCGGGTCTGGCTGGGGGTCCTCTGCGGGGTAGCAGCCTGCGTGTGCGCCGGTGGCGCCGGCGGCGCGTGGACGGCGATGCCGGCTTTGCTGCTCCCCGATCTCGATCAGCGGGCGCCGCAGGCAGTCCAAGTCGTCTGGGGCGGCCCCCCGGATCACCTTCAGGCACGGCTCGCGTTCGCGACCAACGTCGAAGACCTCGGCTGGGGGCCACTCGTCGTGGTCGGCAGGCGTCCGAACCTACGGGTGAAGAGGATGCGCGCTGAGCAATATGTCTGGCGCCGAAGCGGCGGCTCTGTCCGTGTCGCTCGAGTCGGCCGGCTCCACTACAACGTGAATCCGAGCCACCAGCACTGGCACCTGCAGCCGTTCGAGGTCTACGAGCTTCGGACGCTCAACGGCCAGCGCCTCCTCCGCGACCACAAGAACGGCTTCTGCCTGACGAGCGACTGGCGGACCGACCAGGTGTCGCTCGGGCCGATCGGCACCCGCCCGATTGGCACGACGCACTGTCAACGGAACAAACCGCGCGCCACGCGCGTCCTCGAGGGGATCGAGGTCGGCTACGGCGACATCTACTCGCCGCTGAAGGAGGGCCAGTACATCGACATCAGCGGCGTGCCGTACGGCGACTACGACCTCGTCAACCGGGTCAACGTCGACCGCAAGATTCGTGAGGTGAGCTATTCGAACAACGACGCCTCGCGATCAGGCTTTTGCCGCCGGCCGCGCCGGGTGACCCTCCGGGCGTGCAGGTCCTGAACATGTGCGAGACCGGCTCTCAGTGCTGACGATCCCATAGTGGGGCCAATCGCTCCCCCAGGGGATGGCGAGCTTGCGCGCTCGCGCCGATTACGAGGGCAGATTCCCGTGAAAGAGCTGTACGAAAGCCTGCGCCCGAACGAGGCGCGGATGCTGCACTGGTGCGCCGCCGCCGTCGCGGTCGTGCTCTGGTTTACGGTCGCGTGGCAGGACCCGTTGGTCTTGCTGCTCGTGCCGGCGATCGGCGGCACGTTCGCCTTCCTCGTTCGCCGGAACCGCCGCCTCGATCCGTTCGGCGAAGACGAAGAGATCTTCTAGTCGCCGCTGATCAGCTTCGCGATCTTCTCTAGGTCGCGCACGAACTCGCGGTACTCGAGCTCGCGGTCCTCGGCGCGCAGGATCGAGGACGGATGCACCGTCGCGATCGCGTTCGGCGCCAGCTCCGAGTCCACTAGCTCGCCGCGCTGCCGCGAGACACGGAAGTCGCGGCCGAGCAGCGCCTGGGCGGCCGTTGCGCCGAGGCAGACGAGGACGCGCGGCTTCAGCACTGCCACCTCCGCGTCGAGCCAGGGCCGGCAGGCGGCGATCTCGCGCCAGTTCGGCTTCTGGTGGATCCGCCGCTTCCCCTGCGGCTTCCACTTGAAGTGCTTGACGACGTTGGTGACGTAGACCTGCGAGCGGTCGATTTCGACCTCCTCGAGCGCCTTGTCGAGCAGCTTCCCCGCCGGGCCGACGAACGGGTGGCCCTCGATGTCCTCGCGGTCGCCCGGCTGCTCGCCGACGAAGACGACGTCGGCGTGCGCGCCGCCCTCGCCGAAGACGGTTTGGGTGCCGCCCTCCCAGAGCGGGCAGGCCTTGCAGCCAGCGGCGGCCTCGCGGAGCTTCTTGAGCGACGGGCGCGGCGGGATCAGCGCCGCGGCGGTACCGTCGTCGTCGAGTTGGAGCTGACTCACGCGTTCAGGAGTACCCGGAAGGCGACGCTACGATTCCTGCCCACGGCGCCGTGGCCGAGTGGTTAGGCAGAGGCCTGCAAAGCCTCGTACACCGGTTCAAATCCGGTCGGCGCCTTCGCCGTTCGAAGTCCGGCGCCGCTTTTGCGGCGCCATGACGACTTCGAACGGCTCTTTGGTTCTTTCGCACGGGCGTTCGTGAGCCGACGCCGGCAAAGCTGGCATCGGCGCCGGACTAGGGCGTGCCGCCACCTACCGGGTTGCGGAGGAGCTTCGCGTACGGGATCCCCGTCGCAGAGTCGACGTAGACCGCGCGGTAGAAGGTTGGACGGGTGCGGGCGGTGTCGACCAGCGTGAACGTGCCGCCCGCCGCGAGCCGGGCGGTGCCCGCAACCTCGCGCTTGGTGCTCGAGCGCTCGCGATAGATCGTCACGTGGCCGCCACGCGCGCCCTGGACGCGGCCGGAGAGTGCAATCGAGCCGTCGAGGCGCTGCTGAGCATCGAGGCTCACGTGAACCGGCAGGGACCCGTGGCTCCGGAACCATGACAGGCCGTCCGGCCGCGAGAGGAGCAGATCCTGGGCACCGGTTCCCGGCACAGCCGCCAGCCCCGCGAGGCGGCCGTCGAGCTCGCTTCCGCCGCGGCCGGTGACCGCACCTGCCCAGACCGCCGTGGGCTCGGTCACGGAAAACGCCCACGTGTCCGCCGCGACCCATTCGTTGGCGGCTACCGCGGGCCCGTTGCGCGTCATCGCGAGCCCGGTCGTCACCCCGCGCTCGGAGACGATGCTCTCGGTGATCTCGCGCCCGTGCGTCGCGAGCGTGACCGGGAAGCCGCCGTACAGCGAGCCTGGGAACTCCTCCGTCCAGGCCGCATAGACGATGCTGCCCCTCCCGGCCGCGGCGAACATCGGGCCGATCGGGAAGCCGCCCCGGCCGGCCGACAGGTAGAGGCCGATCCACGTGCGGTTCCTGGGAATCCACTCGATCGTGCCGACGGCACCGCTGACGCCGTAGGTCTCGACCACGTGGACGCTGCCGTTCCGGACGATGACGGGAGCTGCGGGCGGCGGCGTGTAGCTCTTCGGCCAGCCTCCGGCCGTTACGCGCTGAGTATGCGCGACCCCGCGCGCGTCGATCTTCGCCAGGACCAGTTGGCTGCTCAGGCTCCGCGAATGCCACTGCGTGTAGGCCACGATCGGCAGCCCGCTCGGCGTGAGTGCCAACCCCGGCCAGCCGACGCTGACGTCGGTGCCGAGGCCACCGGTCAGCCGCGTCGCTCGCCACCGCGCGCCTTGCCTGCGCAGCACTGTGACGGTTCGTTCGTTGGGCCCCATCACCACCGCGACCGGTCCCGCTTGTCCCGCCTTGAAGGCCGCCAGCTTGGAGCCTCTCGCGATCCGCATCGGCTGCTGTGTCCAGCGGTCACGCCCGGCCCGCTGGGCGACCACGAGCTGCTGTCCGCGGACGAAGGCGACGAGCGGAGAGCCGCTCGGTGTGACCGCGATCAATCCGTCCGGAACGCGGGCGACGAGCTCCGCCGAGGCGCTCCCCACCACCGCCAGCGCAACAGCGGTGATACCGAGGAACCACCTCATTCCGCGAGATTACCTCGACGTGCGGCGTGCGTCGAGGACTGCGTTTAGGATCGCGCGCGGGGTCCCGGTCGAACGAAGGAGTGAGATGGATCTTTGCGCGACGATCGATGAGGCCCGGCGGCGCTGGGATGTCCTGAAGCATCCGTTTTACGAGCGGTGGGAGTGCGGCGAGCTGACGCGTGAGGAGCTCGCCTTCTATGCGGGCGAGTACCGACATGCGGTCGTGGCACTGGCGCGCGCGGCCGCCTCGTCGGGCGACGCGGTGCACGCGCACGAGGAGGCCGAGCATGTGGCGCTGTGGGACGAGTTCGCCACGGCGGTGGACGCGCCGCTCGACCGGGCGCCGACGCAGGAGACATCCGAATGTGCAGCCGCCTGGTCACCCGACGAGCGGTTCCGCTCCCTTGCGGTCCTCTACGCCATCGAGTCGGCGCAGCCTGCGATCTCGCGAACGAAGCTCGCGGGATTGGCCGCGCACTATGGATTCGAGGCCGACGATCCGGCCGCCGCGTACTTCCGGCTTCACGCCGAGCTCGACGTCGAGCATGCGCGCGCGGCACGGGAAGCCCTCGCGGAGGCGCCGCCGGCGCGGGCCGCCGAGCTCGCGGCGGCCGCAGAGCGCGCGCTCGAGGCGAACTGGCGGCTTCTCGACGGAGTCGAGCGAGAAAGCTAGTAGTGGCCACAATCGGGGTCGTCGGCCTGGGTGCGATGGGCAGCCGCATCGCGCGGCGGCTCGCCGGCGCCGGTCACGACCTCGTCGTCTGGAACCGCGACCGCTCGAAGGCCGAGCCGCTCGCGATCGCGGGCGCATTCGTCGCGGAGAGCCCCGCCGACGTCGCCCGGCGGGTCGAGGCTGTGATAACTATGGTCGCCGACCCACAGGCGCTCGCCGACGTTACGGAAGGCCGTGACGGTGTGGCGGCCGGTGTGGGGGAGGGGACGACCGTGATCCAGATGTCGACGGTCGGACCAGACTCCACGGTGCGTCTCGCTTCGCTGCTCGCCGAGGACGCGCTACTCGACTCGCCGGTGCTCGGCTCCATCTCCGAGGTCGAGTCCGGAACCCTGAACGTCTTCGTCGGCGGACCGCCCGAGCTCGTCGAGCGCTGGCGGCCGCTGCTTTCGACGCTCGGAAAGGTCCTGCGCGTGGGTCAAGTCGGAGCGGGGACGGCGGCTAAGCTCGTCGCCAACACGACGCTCGTCGGCGTGATCGACGTCCTCGGCGAAGCGCTCTCAGTCGGCGACGCGCTCGGCCTCTCGCGCACGACGACTTTCGCGGTGCTGGGGAAGTCGCCACTGGCCGCGCAGGCCGAGCGGCGGCGACCCGCGATCGAGAGCGGCGACTATCCGACGCGGTACGCGCTCTACCTCGCGCGCAAGGACGCCGCGCTGATCGTGGAGGCGGCGACGAAGGCCGGGATCGAGCTGCGCGTGACGGATGCGTCGCGCGCGTGGCTCGCGGAAGCCGAGGATGCTGGTCTCGGTGCGGCCGACTACTCGGCGGTGCTCGTGCGCATTCTCGACCGCTCGAGCACGCCGGCGACCCACGAGGAGAGCTCGGACAGGTAACGCGGGTCGACCGCGTGCGGGAGGGGGTACTCGCGGTAGACGACGTCGGCGCTGGTCCCCTCGAGCTGCGCCTTTGCGCGACGGCTCCACTCGACAGAGATCACACTGTCGTAGGTGCCGTGGCCGATCGCCACGGGCGGCATGGGCGGCGACAGGTCGAGCTCGAAGCCCTCGACGGTCGGGATGAAGCCGCTGAGCGCGATCAGGGCCGCTGGCCGCGGCCTCCCGCGGCCGAGGCTGAGCGCGTATGTCATCACCGCGCCCTGGGAGAAGCCCCCGAGGACGGTGCGGTCGGGTGGCACGCCGGTCTCCTCCGCGAACGCCGTGAGGAACTCGCCGGCGAGCCGGTAGCTCGCGGCGAACGTCTCGCGGTCCGGAAAGCCGATCTCGCGAACGATGTACCAGTGAGCGCCGCCGGGCGGGAGCGACAGCGGGCCCCGCGGCGTCGCAGCGACAAGGCGCCGCTCGGGGTCGAGGAAGTCGAGCAGTGGGTAAAGGTCGTTCTCGTCCGCGCCCCGCCCGTGGAAGAGGACGAGCGCGCCCTGGGCCTCCCCCGCCGCGGGGCGAAGCCGGTACTCGAGGCTCATCGCGCCGCTGGTGTGTGACCGGTGCGGAGCAACGGCAGCGGCGTCAGGATCGGCTCGACCCGCGCACGCAGATGCTCGAAGGCCGGCGGCAGCGAGAGGCGCTCGCCGAGGTGCTCGAGCGGCTCGTCGGTCGCGAACCCTGGCCCGATCGTCGCGATCTCGAAGAGGACGCCGCTCGGCTCTCGGAAGTAGATCGACTTGAAGTAGAAACGGTCGATGATCGGCGTCACGTGGGCGCCGGCCGTAGCGACGCGCTCGCGCCAGGCCTCATGGTCGTCCATCGGCGAAGCCCATGCGACGTGGTGCACGGTGCCCGCGCCGCCGACTCCAGGATTCTCCGGCGCAGGGTCGTAGGCATAGAGGCCGCCGCGCTGTTCACCACGCGCCTCCCAGCCGTCGTCGCGCGGCTCGAACTCGAGCGTCTCCTCGAGCAGCGGACGGCTGCGCTCTGGATCCGCCGTGAACGCGCGCACGCCGTCGAAGCCCTGCAGCGCCAGTTCGGCCGGGATCTCCGGATGCTCGGCGGTCAGCGGCTCGTCGGTCGTCTCGACCACTGCGAGCTCATGGCGGAGGCCTTCTGGGTCGACGAACGTCAGCCGGTCGTCCCCCCGCGAGAGGACGTGGTTGTCGAGGCGCTTCTGCCAGAAATCGAGCGCCTCATCTGAGGCGACGCGCCACCGGACGGTGTGCACCATCCCGGCGCCCGCACGGCCCTGGCGCGCGCCCGGGTACTCGAAGAAGGTGATATCGGAGCCCGGGTCGCCGCGCTCGTCGGCGTAGAAGAGGTGGTAGACCGTCGGGTCGTCCTGGTTGACCGTCTTCTTGACGAGCCGCAAGCCGAGGAGCCCGGCGTAGAACTCGACGTTCCGCGGCGCGTCCGCGGTGATTGCCGTGACGTGGTGGACGCCCTCGAGCTTCATCGCGGGTCCAACCTACCGGGTTCGGGTAGGACGACGTGGTGGCCCGCGTCGCGTTCACGCATCTCGACCGGGTCTTCTGGACTGAGAGCGAACTGACGAAGCGCGACCTCGTCGACTACTACGGCGCGGTCGCGCCGGGCTCGTGTCGCACCTGCGCGGGCGGCCGTTCACGATCAAGCGGCACTACACGGTGCCGCGCAGGCCGTTCGAGTGGGTGAAGGATGCTCCCCCGGAGCTGCCCGCGTGGATCCGGGTGTGTCCGCAGCCGGCCAAGTCGCGCCGCGGCGCGCTAGTGCGCTACCCGCTCGTGAACAGCCGCGACGCGCTGCTCTGGATGGTCGAGTACGGTGCGATCGACCTGCACGTCTGGTCGTCGCGTTGTGACCGCCCCGAGCGGCCGGACTGGGTGCTCTTCGACCTCGATCCGGCGGGGGGCGCGGTTCGCGGATGTGGTTCGCGCCGCGGTGCTCATGCGGGACGCGCTCGAGGGGCTCGGCCTGAAAAGCCTCATACGCACGACCGGCGGAGAGGGGCTCCACGTGCTTGTCCCGATCGCACGTCGGCATACACACGAGGAGGCGCGGCGGTTCGGGCGGGTCGTCGCGTCGGCGGTCGCCCGCGCGGAGCCGGGGCTCATGACCACCGAGACGCGAGTCGACCGGCGCGAGGGCGTCTACGTGGACGTGAAGATGAACGGGCATGGCCAGCAGATCGTCGCCGGGTACTCGGTGCGCCCGCTGCCGGGCGCCGCGACGTTCGGCGTTCGCCATCAGCGCCGAGCCGACGCCCTGGGAGCGAAACGCGGGGCGACCCAGGCGAGATCGACGAGGGCGCCCAAGAGCACGGAGACACCGACGATCCGTCCGTCGACCGTCGCGACCGTCGCGTCGGGTCAGTGCTTCTCGAAGTAGCGTTCCACGTCCCCGGCGGCGACGAACTCGTCGACCGTCGCTCTGCCCAAGAGCGGTCCGTAGGTGTCGGGCAGCGACGCCTTCTGCATCGCGCCGATCGCAGGCACGTCCTCCTGAGTCGCAGCGCGGAGCTCGACGCCTTTCAGCGGAGGCCGCCGCGCTCGTGATGTGCGCGGAAGAACTCGCGTGAGCCGGCGGTCGCCATCGCGGCCGAGGCCGAGATCTCGAGCGCCAGCGTCGCCGCCGCGACGATCTGCGCGAAGCGGTAGACCTTGCCCGCCCCCGCGCAGTCCATCAGCGACAGCCACGAACGCGCGTAGGGGAGGGTCGTGCCGCCGCCGACCGTTCCAACCTCGAGACCGGGCAGACGGATCGAGCAGTTCAGACCGCCTTCCACTCGGCGGCCCGTCCCGTGCGCCATCGAGCTGGTGCCGACCATGCCGATGTCTTGGCCGGTCGCGGCGAAGATCGCCGCGATCGCCGACGCGGGCGTGAACGCGACGGACTGCATCCCGGAGGCCACGGCACCCGCGGTGCCCGCCCACGAGAGCTCGAGCAAGTCGTCGATCGTCGTCCGCAGCACGCGACGGACGGCGTCCTCCCTCAACGTCGCTTCGGCGATCACGGTTTTGCCGTGGCCGCCGCGCTCGAAGTAGCGGTGTGAAGGCTTCTTGTCGCCGCCCATGTTCGCCTCGAGGACGGCGCGCTCCGGCTTCACGGGCGCATGCTCCATCACGTAGCCCATGTTCAGGGCGTATGAGTTGCGAGTCATCATGTTCGGCCCGCAGGCGTCGCCGGTCGTGAAGGCCCACATCACGTGGCACATCGGCCCGACGACGTGGGTGTCGACCTCGCGCAGCTTGGCGTACTTCGACAGGGCCGGATCGGCTTCGGACCGGTCGGCGAGCCAGCGCCGCATCTCCGCGACGTGCGCCTCGAGGAAGCGCGAGAGTGTCACGGCCTCTTCCGTCGAGCGGCAGACGAAGCACGACGCGCGTGTGATCCTGTCGCGGAGGACGTACGTCTTGAAGCCGCCGGACTCCGCCACGGCGCGCGCACCGCGGTAGAGCGACGCCGACAGCCCGCCCTCGGTGTGCGCGAGCGGAACGAACACGCGATCTCCCGAGCGTCCCGTCTCGACCAGCCGCCCGAACGGCTCCTCCAGTTCGTACTCACCGAACTCGACGTCGAGCGGCCCGATCACGGAAACCGGGATCACCGCGACTCCCGTCAACGCCTCCTGGGCACGCGCGAACGGCTCAAGGTCGTGCGAGAAAACCTCGCCGTCCTGTGTCAATCCGCGCAGCTCGTCCTGGCGGGCGCGGATCGAGTCGGGGTCGTTTTTGCGCGGCCAGCGCTTCAGCTCCACGCGGGCAAGGTTAATCTGCGCTCGTGGCGACGACGGAGGTCAAGGTCGAAGAACAGATGGAGCGCGAGGCGTACGCCGGCGTCCTCCGCTTCTACGAGCTCGCGAAGAAGCAGGAATGGCAGGTGCGGGACCTGCCCTGGGGTGAGATCCCGCCGATCCCCGAGGCAAAGGGCACCCCGCAGAAGATCGCGCGCCGTCGCGACATGTGGCGCTCGGTGATCACGCAGCAGCTCCAGGCCGACGAGCTCGCCTGCGAGATGTCCTCGCAGCTGCTCAACATCGCCCCCGACCACGAGGCGAAGCTCTACTACACGACGATGGTGCAGGACGAGTCGCGCCACACCGAGGCGTGGCTGAAGCTCACGGCCGAGGTGGGAGGGACCGGCGAACGCGACCCCTACCTCGACGAGCTCGCTCACATGACCCTCGAGGCCGACACGGTCGAGGAGAAGGTCTTCCAGATGCAGGTCTTCTACGAGCGGCTGATCATCTCGCGGTTCCGGTTGATTGCCCGCAGCTCGCGGGGCACCGTGCTCGAGGACCTTTGCAACCGCCTGACGACCGACGACGGAATCCATCACGGCGCCGGCATGGCTTACGAGCGCGTCCTCCTCCAGGGTGCGTCAAAGAAGACGAAGCAGAGCCTCGTCGACGCCGCGAATCGGCTCCTGCCGACGTTCGTCAAGCACGCGCTCTGGCGGCCGAAGGAGCGCGCCTTCATCGGCCGCGCCATGCTTACCCGCGATACCGAGAGGCTCAAAGAGGACCTCGAGATCGGCGTCCGCCTCGCCCAGTCTCTGGGTCTTGATGTCTCGGAAGTAGAACTTCCCGTCTGAAGCCTGTGGCGACCCTGATGGAAGGCCCGCCGCTGGCCGGGCGGATTCGGGACGAGGTGGCCGAGGAGGTGCGCGACCTCGGCGGGCTGAAGCTCGTCACCGTCCAGGTCGGCGACGATCCCGGATCGACGATCTACCTGCGCCGGAAGCACGAGGCCGCACAGGAGGCCGGTATCGAATCCGACGACCGGAAGCTGCCCGAGGAAACGTCGGAAGAGGACCTGCTCGCGCTCGTCGCCGAGCTCGACGCCGACGAAGACGTCGACGGCATCCTCGTGCAGCTCCCGCTACCGGAGCAGATCGACGAGGCGCGCGTCATCCGGGCGATCGATCCCGTCAAGGACGTCGACGGCTTCCACCCGTTCAACGCGGGCCAGCTGTACCTCGGACGGCCGACGCTGGTGCCTGCGACGCCGCTGGGGATCATGGCGTTGCTCGCGGAGCACCGGATCCCGGTCGAGGGCGCCGAGGCGGTCGTGGTCGGCCGCAGCGACATCGTCGGAAAGCCGATCGCCCACCTGCTTCTGCAGGCGAACGCGACGGTGCAGATCTGCCATTCACGGACGGTCGACCTGCCGCGGCACACGCTCGAAGCGGACGTGCTGGTCGTAGCGGTCGGCTCGCCCGAGGTCGTGACGCAGGACATGGTCAAGGTCGGCGCTGCCGTCGTCGATGTCGGCATCAACCGAGCGGACGAGGGCGTCGTCGGGGACGTCGCCCCCGCGGCCGCGGAGGTCGCCGCCTATCTGACCCCGGTGCCCGGCGGCGTCGGGCCGATGACGATCGCGATGCTCCTGCGCAACACAGTCAAGGCGGCCCGCTACCGGCGCGGTCTTCTTGCGTTCCCAGGGACGTAACGCTAAGGTTCGCCCCCGCTTACTGGAGGTCGGCGGCTCGGTGCCCGGGCCGTCGTTTGTTGTTGTAGGAAGGAGTTTCGTTGGCTGAGGGCACCGTCAAGTGGTTCTCGAATGAGAAGGGGTACGGCTTCATCGAGCGTGAGGGTGGCGAGGACGTGTTCGTCCACCACTCGAAGATCGCGATGGATGGCTATCGGTCGCTGACCGAGGGACAGCATGTTCAGTTCGACGTCGAGCAGGGCGACAAGGGCCTGCAGGCGGTGAACGTCCAGGCCGTCTAGAAACCTTTCGGAACCGAAAACCCGGCGGGCTCCGAAAGGGGCCCGTCTTCTTTTGGGAGGATTGCGCGATGGCCATCACACGAGACGAAGTTCTGCACGTCGCAAGACTCGCCCGGCTCGAGCTGTCGGACGAGGAAGTCGAGCGTTTCCAGGAGCAGCTCTCGGCGATCCTCGAGGCCGTTGGCAAGGTGGCCGAGCTCGACCTCTCGGATGTCGAGCCGACGGCGCACCCGCTCGACCTTGCCAATGTCTGGGCGGACGACGAACCGCGGCCCTGCCTGCCGGTCGACGAGGCGCTCGCGAACGCGCCGGACCGGGATGGCGCCCTGTTTCGCGTGCCCGCCGGGTGATGATCGACACGCTCCGACTCACGGCCGAAGCGGCCGGCGCGATGCTCGAGCGCGGGGAGGTCTCCGCGGCCGAGCTCCATGCCGCCTACCGTGCGGCGATCGACGAGCGCGATCCAGGATTGCACGCTTACCTCCGCACGGTCGACGAGGTCGAGGGCGACGGCGTGCCGATTGCCTTCAAGGACCTGATCTCCACCCGCGGTGTGGAGACGACCGCCGGCTCGAAGATCCTCGCCGGCTTCAAGCCCGTCTTCGACGCGACCGTCGCGGCCCGGTGCAAGGAAGCCGGACTGCCGCTCCTCGGGAAGACCAATATGGACGAGTTCGCGATGGGCTCGTCAACCGAGAACTCGGGCTTCGGGCCGACGAGCAACCCGTGGGATCCCGACCGCGTGCCGGGCGGGTCGTCGGGAGGCTCGACCGCCGCCGTGGCCGCCGGGATGGCGTCTTGGGCGCTCGGCTCCGACACCGGCGGCTCGATCAAGCAGCCGGCTGCGCTGTGCGGAGTCGTCGGGCTGCGTCCGACTTACGGGACGGTCAGCCGTTACGGGATCGTCGCGTTTGCGTCGAGCCTCGACCAGATCGGCCCCGTGACGAAGACCGTGCGCGACTCTGCGCTTCTCTACCGAACGATTGCCGGCCGCGACCCGTGCGACTCGACGACGGTCGACCTGCCGCGGCCGGTCGAGCTGCCGGAAGGCGAGGATCTGAAAGGCCTCAGGATCGGCGTCCCGAAGGAGCTGAACGAGGCCGAGGGCATTGAGCCCGGTGTGACCGAGCAAGTCAACATTGCCCTCGAGCGCGCCCGGGAGCTCGGCGCCGAGGTCGAGGAGTGCAGCCTGCCGCGCTCGGTCGACTTCGGTTTGCCGTGCTACTACCTGATCGCTCCTTCGGAGGCCTCGTCGAATCTCGCCCGCTACGACGGCGTCCGCTACGGCTTCCGCGCCGCGGGCAACGGCGACATTCGCTCGATGTACGCGCGCACGCGGGACGAGGGGTTCGGCGACGAGCCGAAGAGGCGGATCATGCTCGGCACGTACGCGCTCTCGGCGGGCTACTACGAGGCGTTCTACGGCCAGGCGCAGAAGGTGCGAACGCTGATCAAGCAGGAGCACGACGCACTCTTCGAGCGCTTCGACCTCCTCGCGTCGCCGACCTCGCCGACGGTCGCCTTTCCGCTCGGAGCGCGGACGGAGAACCCGCTCGCCATGTACCTCGCGGACGTGTTGACGATCCCGTCGAACATGGCCGGAATGCCGGGCCTCTCGATCCCGTGCGGCCTCTCCGCGGGGCTGCCGGTCGGGTTGCAGCTGATCGGGCCGCAGTTCTCGGAGAACACGCTCTTCCGCGCGGGCCACGCCCTCGAGCGCGCGCTCGACTTCGACTTCGTCCCGGGACCGCTTCGATGAGCTGGGAACCGGTCATCGGCCTCGAGATCCACGTCCACCTGAAGACGCGGTCGAAGATGTTCTGCCGCTGCGCGGTCGGCGCGCTCGACGACCCGAACACGCGCACGTGTCCAGTCTGCCTTGCGCATCCCGGAACGCTGCCGGTGCCGAACCGCCAGGCGATCGAGTGGACGATCAAGCTCGGCCTCGCGCTCGACTGCGAGATCGCCGAGCACGCCGTCTTCCACCGGAAGAACTACTTCTATCCGGACAACCCGAAGGGCTACCAGATCTCGCAGTACGACGAGCCGCTCTGCTTCGGCGGGCGGCTGCGGCTGCCGGGGCCCGACGGGGCCGAGATCGGGATCACGCGCGCACACCTCGAGGAGGACGCGGCGAAGACGTTGCACGTCGGCGGCGCCGAGGGCAGGATCCATGGCGCGAGCGCGTCGCTCGTCGACTTCAATCGCGCCGGCACGCCGCTCGTCGAGATCGTCACCGAGCCCGACATCCGCACACCGGAGCAGGCGCGCCGCTTCCTGCAGCTGCTGCGGCAGACGGTCGTTGAGCTCGGGATCTCGGACGCCGAAATGGAGAAGGGATCGCTGCGCTTCGACGTCAACGTCAGCGTGAGGCCGGAGGGCTCAGACGACCTGCGCACCCGCACGGAGCTCAAGAACATGAACTCGTTCGCGTTCGCGGCGCGCGGGATCGAACGCGAGATCGAGCGGCAGATCGGCGTCTACGAGGCGGGCGGCACGGTCGAGCAGGAGACGCTCCACTTCGACCCCGCGCGGGAGAACGCGCCGCCGCTTCGCTCGAAGGAAGAGGCACAGGACTACCGGTACTTCCCGGAGCCGGATCTCGTCCCGATCGAGTCGCTCCGCGAGTGGTCGCTCGATGAGCTGCGTTCGACCTTGCCGGAATCGCCCGCGGCGCGGCTCGAACGCGTCCTCTCGGCCGGGCTCGACCTTCGCGACGCAGAGGCTTTGAATACGGAGCCGGCGCGCGTCGGGCTCTTCGAGGCGCTGCACGAGGCTGGAATCGAAGCCAGGCCCGCGGCGGCATTCGTGCTCAACGACATCGCTCGCAACGCGGTCGATCCGGCGAGGGTGGACGCGCTCGAGCTCGCGAAGGTGCTGCGCGAGCGCAACCAGATCCCACGCGAGGCCTTCGACGCGGCCGTCGCGGCAAGCGCGAGCGACGGCTTTGCGGCGGAGGAGTACCTGCGCGAGCGGACCCTCGCCGACACGTCCGAGCTCGACCCGGTGATCGACCGGATCCTGAGCGAGAACGAGCAGCAGGTCGAGGCGTACCGCGGCGGTAAAGAGGGCCTGCTCGGCTTCTTCGTCGGCCAGGTGATGCGCGAGACTCAGGGCAAGGCGAACCCGAAGGTCGTCAACGAGCGCTTGCGCGAGAAGCTCCGCGCTTAGGAGAGTTCAGGCGAGAGCACGCTCGCCCAGGCGAGTTTGGCGCCGCGCGAAGGCTGCGGGCGACTAGCTGCGGCGGCTGAGTTGAACAACGCGCGAGCGATCGAGTCGTAGAGTTCGTCCCGTGCCGGAGCGGGATCAGATCGACGTCGACGAGGTCCTTCGCGAGAACGCGGACTTGCGTGAGCAGCAGCAGGCCATCAGTCGCGTAATGCGAGCCGTCGCGCGCCCCGACGGCCTCCAGCCGGTTCTGGACGAGATGCTGGCCGCCGCAACCCGTCTCTGCGACGCGAAGAACGGACGACTGTGGCTCTTCGAGAACGGACTTCTTCGCGTCGTCGCCAACTGTGGAGAAAGTCAAGGTTACGACTATGACCTTGCGCATCCGAAGGTCCCCGATCGCACGTCGATGGCGGGACGCGCGGCACTGACGCGCGATGTCGTCCACATCCCAGACGTGGACGCGGATCCCGAATACACCTACGCGGGCCCGCGCCCATTTCGGTCGGGTGTGAACGTTCCGATCACGCTCGACGACGAGCTGATTGGCGTGATCGGCATCGTCCGCGACGTCGTCGGCGCGTTCTCCGACGAGCAGATCACCCTGCTCAAGACCTTCGCGGATCAGGCGGCCATAACGCTTGCGAACGCTCGCCTGCTCGAGGCCGTTGAGCGCCAACGTGCCGAGCTATCGCGATTCCTCTCGCCGCAAGTCGCCGACCTCGTCACGAGCGAACGAGGCGAACAACTGCTCGCCGGCCACCGAGCCTACATCTCCTGCCTGTTTTGCGACCTCCGTGGTTTTACGGCGTTCGCGGAGACGGCCGCGCCAGAAGAGCTGTTCGACGTACTCCGCGTCTACCACGAGCTACTCGGGCAACTAATACACGAGTACGAGGGAACGCTCGAGCACTTCGCCGGCGACGGCGTCATGATCTTCTTTAACGATCCAGCCGAGGTCGAGGAGCACGAGCTCCAAGCGATCCGCTTTGCCCTTCGCGCGCAGGAGCAGTTCGACGAGTTGGGGCGCCTCTGGCGGAAGCGGGGTACCGAGCTTGGGCTGGGTGTGGGCATAGAAGCCGGCTATGCCACGCTCGGCCGGATCGGCTTCGAGGGCCGCTATGACTACGGCGCGCTGGGCCCGGTCACGAACCTTGCGTCTAGGCTTAGCACGAGGGCCGCCGCGGGTCAGATCCTTATTGGGCAAAGGGTGTTCGCCACGGTCGAGGAACACATCGACGCGGCTCCCGTCGGAGACCTCGAGCTCAAAGGCTTCGCGCGACCGATCACGGCGTATGAAGTCCGTGGGCTCTGCCGCATTTCGTAGCGTTCCTGCTCGCGAGAACCCGTCATCGCCTTCGCGGCCAAGATCGCATCTAACAGGCTCCGTGCTCGAGCACGCGCGCGCAACGTCCCCTGCGAAGTAACAACGCATGTTCGGCGAGCACCCATGGCCTGTCTGAGCCAGCCGGCGTTGGCTCGGGTGACATTCCCGAACGCTGGCGCATCTGAGTGCCCAGTACTCCACGCTGCTACGCCTAGCTACGAGCCGGCTCGCGCGGCCTCGTCGATCGCGTCAACCCAGGCACGTGCGGCGGCATCGATGTCCGTCGGGCAGAGGCCGAAGCAGTCAACGTGCGCTTCGACAACGAGGTTGCCTCGGCGCCAGTGGTATGTCACTTCTGGCCCGTTGGTTTCTTCCGTCCTGAGGAGCCAGGCCTCGTCGCCGAGGCCGTCGATCTCCTCGTCCTTGGTGATGCGTCCAAACCTCTTGCCCCACCCGCGGGAGTAGGCATTGAATGGAGCCATC
The DNA here is from genome assembly GCA_046723355.1 of Actinomycetota bacterium. GTDB lineage: Bacteria > Actinomycetota > Thermoleophilia > Gaiellales > Gaiellaceae > 13-2-20CM-68-14. The sequence continues at coordinate 28,790 of JBKOUJ010000062.1, forward strand.
AGCTTGTGCGCCTCGGCGGCGCTCGCGAAGACCTGGGCATAGAGGTTGACCAGCTTGTCGGCGTCTTCCCACTTGTTCGCTGCGTCCCCGAGCGAGACGATGTCCGCCGTCCGCCTCCTCAGCTCGACGTCCAGAGGGTCGGTCGCAGGGGCCGACGAGACGTGCTTCTCCGGGTTCTCTGGCCAGGTCCATCCAGGCATCGCCGGCCGGACATTTGCGATCCGCGTGGCGTCAGCGGGCGTGGATAGCTGCTCCTGCTCCTCGCCTCCACTGCAACCGCCAAAGACAATCGCCGCAAAAACGGCGATCGCGCCGCGAGTTATGGCGACCGTCACAACTCGCGATCCTCGCACACTACAAACCGAGTGCTCCTTCCAGAATGCGTCGGGGGACATTCCCGAACGCTGGCCCAGCCCACCAGCCAGACGCTCCCTGCGGCCTCATCGCGGCCGGTATCCCCAGGCGGCAATCGTCGCCTGCGACATGAACGCCAGCCCTGGATCGTCGCAAAGGTTAATTACCGCGTCGACTTCGCTGGCGGTTACGCGACCGTGTTCGATCAGCTGCTCGCGGAGCTGGATCAGCGTCAGTCGCCAGACCGTCCCTGTTGGCTGGCCGCCACGCCAGATCGAGAGGCGGCCTTCAGACTCGACTCGCGCCCAATCCTGTGGTCGAGAGCGCGCGGTCAAGTCCGCGTCCGCAAAACGGGTCAAACGCATGTCGCTCCGCGAGGACTGCGTGGTGAGCATCGATCACGCGCGCGAACAGCGCCCGCGTCACGGGGTCGAGCCCCGCGTCGGGCGCGATCGAGTGGAAATCCATCTCCTCGACCAGCAAGCATCCCCCCGGGCTCAGCGCTGCGAGCATCCTTTGCAGCCCCCGCCCCGGGTCGGCCAGCCACGCGAGCAGCAGCCGTGCGTGCACGAGATCGAACTCGCGCTCGGGCAACTCGTCGCTGAGCACATCGTGGACTCGCACCTCAAGGTTCGGACGCGTCAACTCCCGCAGGACCGTCGTGTCAAGGTCGGTCGCGAGCACCGATCCCCCGTGGGCGGTGCGGTCGCACAACCAAGCCGCGACGGAGCCACCGCCGGCGCCTACCTCCAGGCATCGCCAGCCGGGCTGCACACCCAGCCTCTCAAGCAGCTGAACGTACCGTCGTCCAGCAACGCTGCCAGCAACCGCAGCCGCTCCGGCTGGAGCGCATGCGCGTTCTCGAATGCGTAAGTTGTTCGATTCATCTGCGTCCCATCCGGTCCGACAGCTAGGAGGCGCTTTGCTTTCTAGGCAGACGACGAAACGTCGCTACGTGCCCTCGGATGACAACGATCGCTGCCCCAACCGCTCGTTGGTGCGCGACAAATCGTACGCTCGGCTTGGTTTTCCGTGCAACACGAGATCAGGGGTCATTTGGGAACACTGGCCCACCGCAGAGACGTCGTCCTAGAGCGAAGGACTAGCGAGTTAGAGCCTCAAGCTCCTGACGCGTCCGCGCCACCATCTTCTCAAGATCGGCCACGAGCTTGGCGTCGACCGGATTGTCGGCAGCCCTGAAGGAGTCCAGGGCTGTCTCACACGTGGCCAGCAGGATAGCGAGCATCGCTACTTCTTGAGACTGTGCGGATATTTCAGCGGTCTACCGCTCGCTGATCGATCCGAAACTCAGTGCGCCCCGGCCGCGTTCAAGTGGAGGTGGACGAACGTGAGCGCCGACTCGCCCAGAACGAGGCCCTCTTCCGTGAGGTGAACGAGCGGGTCGAGAGCTTGGCGGGCCGACTCGGGCCGAACGTCTCCTATGAGTTCCTCTGCGAGTGCGCGAACGCTGACTGCACTTTTCGGGTCAGCCTGCCGCTATCGGTCTACGAAAGCATCCGCGCAGACCCCCAGCAGTTCGTCGTGCTCCCCATGCATTACACACCGGAAGTTGAGGAGTTGGCCGTCGAGGAAGACGGCTATTGGGTCGTCCGTAAAGGTGGGGAGGCTGGCGAATACGTCGAGCAGCTCGATCCACGCAGCCGATAGGCGTGTCCTGAGAGTGTCTCGTATGGGATCAGACTATGGGCCTCTGGAGCTCGATCCGCGGCCTCGGTCGGAACCTCGAGGAGGAGGCCGACCCGCGGCGAGGAGTTAGGCGGGCAGGACCCCGCCGTGAAGCCGAGGAGCGGCTCCTCGAAGGGACCGGCTACGCGGGCGGCCCAAGCGGCATTAGCTACGGCGGGGCTTGGCCGCCGGCACCGCGGCCGAGGTGGCCAAGGCCGACCTCGACGAGACCAAGCCGCCGCGCGATCCGGCGCCGTAGGCTCAGGCTTCGACGAGCGCCCAGGCTCCGTCCATCGGGGGACATTCCCGAACACTGGCCCAGCCGACGCAGCGGTTACGGGTCCGTGCGCCAGGGAATGTCCGGTGCGATGAAGAATCCGCCGCCGGGTTACACGCGTGTCTGTCCGTACTTGCTCTACGAGGACGCATCGAGCGCGGTCGAGTATCTGACCGCAACGTTCGGCTTCGTCCAGCGCCTGACACAGACCGGTGGCGCCGGCCGGATGCATACGGAGCTGGTTCTCGGCGAAGACGGATTGGTGATGCTCGGCCAAGCCGGAGAGAGTTTCAAGAGCCCGAAGCAGCTAGACGCCTATCCGTCGGCACTGATCCATCTCTACGTCGATGACGTCGATGGTCTCCATAAGCGAGCACGCGCCGCTGGTGCCGAGGTGACCGAATTGGAGATGGCGCCCGTCGGAGACCGCCGGTTCACGGCGACCGATCCCGAGGGCCAAGTCTGGGTGTTCGCGCAGCGCGTCGAGTAGCGCGGGAGTGCGTCGACCTCGGTCAGGTGACATTCCCGAACGCAGGCCCAGGCAAGTCATCTGTCACCTCTCGCGTCGCACTCCTCTGGCGAGCTGCCAAAGCGGCTCGCGCCGCATCACCGACGCCAGTAACGTGCGCCAGACAGGATGCGAGCGGCCGGGATCAGAGCGCTCGGCGAGCCCGTCGAGCTCTTCGAGGTGGACGAGCCGGCGGCGCCAGCTGCAGGCGAGGTCCTGATCGGCGTCGTCGCCGCCGGCATCGGCAACTGGGACGAGCTTGTCAGGATCGGCAGCTGGCAGATCGGCGGCCCGGCTCCGATGGCGCTCGGGACGGAGGCGGCCGGGACGGTCGCAGC
>JBKOUJ010000044.1:0-4893 GCA_046723355.1 Actinomycetota bacterium
GGGGGTCCTTCTTCCGCCAGTACGTCTTGTAGATCGACGAGAACTCCTCGAGCGAGCGGATCGTGAGCCCGGCGCCGGCAACCGCGGTGACGATCTGGCCGAGCCGCCAGAAGCGCTCGCGCTTCTCCTCGGTCGCGACCGACCCCGGGAGCTCGAAGTGGCGCCAGCCGACCCCGACCAGCTCATCTTCGTTGAAGTAGTCCTCGCGCCAGTGGGACGCCTGGTCGACGCACGCTGACACCGGGTGGTCGTCGTAGGCGAGCAGCATTCCGCCGGGCTTGAGCGCGCCTGCGAGTCCCTTCGCCCAGGCGTCGAGGTCGTGCAGCCAGCGAAAGATGCCGCCGCCGGTGTAGACGAGGTCGAAGCGCTCCCGCTCGAGCTGCAGCGGCAGCTGGTGGACGTCGGCCTCGAGGAAGACCGCGTTCGGCGCGCGCTCGCGCGCGATGGCCGTCGCCTCCGCGGAGATGTCGACGCCCGTGACCAGCGCTCCGAGCCCGGCGAGCTCCGCCGTCGACTCTCCGGTCGCGCACTGCAGATGGAGCACGTGCTTGCCCTCGAGCTTCGGAAGCCGCTCCCGAATTGCCGGCGGAATCCCCAGTTGGCCCGCCATCGCGTCGGCGCGGCGGCGGTGGATCTCGTCCCAGGCTTGCCGGTTGTAGTCGGTCGGCTCCACGGTCCCTATTGAGCCAGCAGCGAGAACCCGCCGTCCACGACGAGCGTGTGGCCGCACACCATCTCGGCCTCTGGAGAGCAGAGCCAGGTGACGGCGTCCGCGACGTCTGCGGGCTCGACGAGGCGGCCGGCGGGTGTCCGCTCGCGGCCGATTCGCACCATCTCGTCGCGGTTCGGGAAGTGCTCGAGGGCCTCGGTCTCGACTACACCCGCCGAGACCGCGTTGACGCGGATCCCGCGCGGCGCGAGCTCGACCGCCAGGTACCGCACCAGCGACTCGAGGGCCGCCTTCGAGGTGCCGACCGCGGCGTAGTTCTCGAGCACGCGGACTGAGCCGAGGCTCGAGATGCCGACGATCGACGAGCCGGCTTGCATCTGGGGCGCGGCCGCTTTCGCCAGCCCCAGCAGGGCATAGGCGTTCGCATCGAGCGTCCAGTCCCAGTGCTTCTTCTCGATCTCGAGCGCCGGCCGGATCACGCCGGTGGCGGCGTTGTGGATGAGGGCGCTGAGCGGCCCGAGCTCGGCGACCTCGCGCGCGACGCGTTCCGACGAGACGTTGCCGCGCACGAGCACCGGCTCGGTGCCGGCGCTGCGGAGTTCGTCGGCGGTCGCCTCCGCCGCGCTGTCGTTGCGGAGGTAGCCGATCGCGATCCGCGCCGCACCGAGCTCCGCGAACCGGAGCGCGATTGCCTTGCCGATGCCCCGCGAGCCGCCGGTCACGAAGACCGAGGCGTCGTCGAAGCTCACGTCCGGAACGGCCCCGGCCGGGGTCTGACCCCAGACGAGTCCGAAACGGACAGCGGCAACGTGGTTCCACCGCGGCGGTGCCTCTGTTCATGCGGGCGCAGCCGTCCCGGCGGGACAAGGCCGGGGTCTGACCCCAGAAGAGTCCGAAACGGACGACCCTTCATGGGCGGCGCGGCAGAGGCTCGTCGGCCGGCGCGGAGCTCGGCAGCTCCTCCCAGCCCGGCACGTCGCGCCGGACGCGGCCGCCGGTCTCGGCTTTCGAGGAGGCGTGTCCAAGCCGGTCGAGCAGCTCCATCTTCTCCTCGCCGTAACGCCGGACCGGATCGTCCTCGGGAAGGTCCTTGACGAGCTCTTCCACCCGTGCCCGGAGCTGGTACGCAAAGTGCGGCGTCGCCGGCCCCACGAGTGCGTCGATCGCTTCCCTCGTTGCCTGCGGCATCGGCCGGACCCTAATGGGTACGTTCGGGATAGTGCCCCGTCCAGCAATAGTCAGAGCATTTCTGGCGGCACCTGGCGCCGCCAGGCGGCGCCCTCAGCCGCGCCCATATCTACTGATATGGACGCTCCCTGCGTCCTTGCCTGGCGACCCCAGTCACTCGCCAGAAACGCGAGACCATTACTGGACGGGGCACTGATGCGCCGTCCCGAGGCCGCCGATTTGATGCTGCTCGCCACGGTGGCGATCTGGTCGCTCAACTTCACCGTCACCAAGTACGTGCTCAACCATGGCTTCAAGCCGCTCGCGTATGGCGGCGTGCGCTTCGCGGCCGCGGCTGCCCTCTTCGCAGGCGTGACCTATGCGCGCGAGCACTCGTTCCGCCTGCGCCGCCGCGATGCCGTCTACCTCATCGCGGCCGCGGTCGTCGGGATCTTCCTGAACCAGGTCACGTTCGTGTACGGGACGAAGCTGACGACCGCCGCGACGGTGGCGCTGATCTTCGGGACGATGCCCATCCTGACGGCACTGTTCGCGCGCGCCGGTCGGATCGAACAGCTGCACAGCCGCTTCTGGCTGGCCGCAGCGACCTGCTTCGGCGGCGTCGTCCTCGTCGCCGTCGGCGCCACGGGCGGGATCTCCGGGAACGTCTGGGGTTACCTCCTCGATCTCGGCGGTGCCGCCACCTGGGCGGCATACTCGGTCGCAATCGCGCCACTGATGCGCCGCTACACGGCCTCGCGCCTGAGCGCCTGGGCGCTCGCGATCGGCGGCGGCATGTTGCTCGCCGCTGGCGCCCCGCAGCTCTCCAGCCAGGACTACGGGGCGCTACCGGACACCGTCTGGCTCGCGTACGTCTTCGCCGTCGTCGGGCCGCTCTTCGTGACGAACCTACTCTGGTTCAACGCGATCGACCGCGTCGGGCCGTCGCGCGCGGCGCTGTACACGAACCTGCAGCCGTTCCTGGGCGCCGTTTTCGCGCTGCTGATCCTGTCCGAGTCGATGACGAGGATTCAGGTGGTCGGGGGCCTGCTGATCGCCGCTGGGATCGTCCTCTCCAGCCGCCGCGAGCCCGTGGCAATCGCCCAGGCCACACGCGCGAAATGAACCTCAGAGAGCGCCTCGCTCGCAAGCCGCCGGGCTATCAGTTCACGATTGGCCGGGTCCTCGCGATCTATTCGGGCCTGATGGTCGCCTTGCTATTGGCGGCGCTCGACCAGACGATCGTCGCCACGGCGCTCCCGAAGGTCGTCTCCGACCTCGGCGGGATCACGCAGTACTCCTGGGTCTTCACCGCCTACATGCTCGGCTCGACCGTGACCGTGCCGCTGTACGGGAAGCTCGGCGACGCCCACGGCCGAAAGCCGCTCTTCATCGTCGCGATCGTGATCTTCCTCGTCGGGTCGGCGCTTTGCGGTCCGTGGAGCTCGCCCGAGGTCGAGGTCGCGCTGGCAGCGGCCACAGTCCTGCTCGCCGTCTTCGCGGTGGTCGAGCGGCGAGTCACGGAGCCGATCCTGCCGTTCGACATCCTGCGGAACCAAACCGTGGCTTCGAGCGTCGCCTGCATGGCACTGGTCGGAGCGGCGATGTTCGGGACGATCAGCTACGTGCCGCTTTTCGTCCAGGGCGTGATCGGCACCTCGGCGACGTCGTCTGGCGTCCTGCTGACGCCGTTGATCCTCGGTGCGGTGACGACGAGCTTCATCTCGGGCCAGATCGTCTCCCGCACCGGCCGCTACCGGCCGAACACCCTCATCGGCCCCTTGCTGCTCGGCGCGGGGATGTTCCTGCTCTGGCGCATGGACGTCCACACGACGAACGCAGAAGCGGCGCGGAACATGGTCGTCGCCGGGATCGGGCTCGGGATGATGATGCAGATCTTCGTCCTGTCGGTCCAGAACTCGGTGTCGCGCCGTGCGATGGGTTCGGCGACGGCGCTGACCCAGTTCGCACGCTCGATCGGGGCGACGCTTGGCGTCACCGTGATGGGCGTGATCATCAACCAGAATCTGCCGCCGACCGCGAGCACGAGCAGCGTCGCGATTCACCGCCTGCCACTTGCGGGGCGGGTCGCGCTCGCGCACGCGATTCGACCGGCGTTCCTCTTCGGAGTCGTGCTCTGCGCCGCCGTCTTCGTTATCTCGTTGCTCTGGGTCCGCGAAGCGCCGCTGCGCACCGAGCTCGAAGACCTTCCCGTTGGAGACGAGGCCTCGCCCCAGCCGGGTACGCGAGCGGCAGCGCGTTAGAGTTAGTTAGAGATGAGCTCGACCGACTTCATGCCGCTCGAAGGCTGGGATCACGTCGAGCTCTGGGTCGGCAACGCGAAGCAGGCCGCCTACTACTACGAGCACGCGTTCGGGTTCACTCGGACCGCCTACGCGGGACCCGAGACCGGGGTCCGCGACCGTGCGTCGTACGTCCTCGAGCAGGGCGACATCCGGCTCGTCCTGACGAGCGGGCTCCGCGAGGACAGCGAGATCACACGGTTCGCCTGCCGGCACGGCGACGGCGCCCACTGCATCGGGCTGCGCGTCCCGAGCGCACAGGAGGCATATCGCCAGGCCGTACAGCGCGGCGCCCGCGGCACGACGGAGCCGCAGTGGCTGGAGGACGAGTTTGGCCGCGTCGAGCTTGCCTCGATCGGGACCTACGGGGACGTCATCCACACCTTCGTGAACCGCAAGGACTACGCCGGGCCGTACCTGCCTGGCTACCGCTCGACGGTCGAGAACGGACATCCCGACTCCGGGGTCGGCCTCAAGGCCCTCGACCACGTCGTCGGCAACGTCGAGCTCGGCCGGATGGACCACTGGGTCGGCTTCTACGAGCGCGTCTTCGGGATGACGAACATCGTCCACTTCGGCGACGACCAGATCCAGACCGAGTACTCGGCCCTGATGTCGAAGGTGATGGCGGACGGGAGCGGCAAGATCAAGTTCCCGATCAACGAGCCGGCCGAGGGCAAGCGCAAGAGCCAGATCGAGGAGTACCTCGAGTTCAACCACGGCCCCGGCGTCCAGCACATCGCGATGCAGACG
>JBKOUJ010000141.1:0-1762 GCA_046723355.1 Actinomycetota bacterium
CGGCCTGGGGCACATCCCCGAGGACCGGCAGCGGCGCGGCCTCGTGCTCAACTTCTCGCTGGCCGAGAACCTCGCCCTGCACGACTACGACGCCGAGCCGAACGCGCGATTCGGCTGGCTCTTTCCCCGGCGGCTCGTGCAGCGGGCTCGGGGGATCCTGCGGCAGTTCGACGTGCGGGGCGGGGGGCCGCAGACGCTCGCCTCGGCTCTCTCGGGCGGCAATCAGCAGAAGGTGGTCGTGGGCCGCGAGATCTCACGAGACCCTCACGTGCTCCTCGCGGCACAGCCGACGCGTGGTCTGGACGTCGGAGCGATCGAGTTCGTCCATCGCCGGCTCGTCGAGGCCCGGAACGGGGACGCCGCCGTCCTGCTCGTCTCCCTCGAGCTCGACGAGATCCTCTCGCTGTCCGACCGAATCCTCGTCATCTACGAAGGGCGGATCGCAGGCGAGTATCAGCCGGACGTGAGCGAGGAGGAGCTCGGGCTCGCGATGACCGGCGGCCGCAGCAAGGAGGCTGCGTGACCGAGCGCGCGGGGGCGCCGCCGCCGGCGTCGCCCGAGGCCGGCCCGCCGACCGTTGCCGAGCGTCTGGCGTTCTACCAGCGCGCCGGCGGCGTCCTGGCACCGCTGTTGACGGCACTGATCGCCTTGATCATCGGCGGCCTCGTCATCCTCGCGACGACCGGAAAGAACCCGCTCTCGACGTATCACGCAATCTTCGACGGAACGGGTCTGAACTGGTTCTTCGACGTCGGCTCGCACTCGATCGGACTCCCATTCTCGGAGACGAGAGTGTGGTTCCCGTGGGACACGGGCTCGCTCGCGGCGCTGAACCTGCAGCAGACGCTGATCGTCGTCACGCCGCTGATCCTCACCGGGATCGCGGTCGCCTTCGCCTTCCGCTGCGGCCTCTTCAACATCGGCGGCAACGGCCAGTACACGATCGGCGCGCTCGTCGGCGTCCAGTTCGGCGTCTGGTTCGCCGGGATGCCGAAGCCGCTTCACATTCTCATCGCAGTGGTCGCGGCGACGCTCGCCGGTGCCGTCTGGGCCGGGATCGCGGGGATCCTCAAGGCGACCGTCGGAGCCCACGAGGTGATCACGACGATCATGCTCAACTGGATCGCCCTGTGGCTCGGGAGCTACCTCGTCGGCTTCAACGGGCCGATGCAGGACCCGCGTGCGATCTCGGCGCCGGTGACGAGGCCGATCGCCGACAGCGCGAAGCTGCCCGTTTTCTGGGGCAACCCGGCTCTGCAGGGCCTGCACATCGGCTTCTTCATCGCGATCGGTGCGCTCGTCGTCTACTGGATCCTGCTCAAGCGGACAACGCTCGGCTACGAGGTGCGCGCGGTCGGCTTCAACCCCGAGGCCGCGCGCTACGGCGGGATCAGCGTGCCGAAGAGCTACTTCCTGGCGATGGCCATTTCGGGTGCGTTCGCCGGCCTCGCGGGCGCGATCGACATCCTCGGTTGGGAGTTCAGGCTCGACCTGACCGTCGTCCAGAGCGTGCAGATCGGCTTCATCGGCATCGCCGTCGCGCTGCTCGGGCGCAACAACCCGGTCGGGATCTTCTTCGCGGCGCTCCTCTTCGGGGCCCTCCTGACCGGCACGTCGACCAGGAACCTCGACCCGACCATCTTCAAGCCCGAGCTCGCAGGGAACCTGACGCGAATCATCCAGGGACTCGTCGTCCTGTTCGTGGGCGCCGACCTGCTGATCGTCTACTTCTGGGCGACGATTCGGAAGCCGTTCCTGAAGC
>JBKOUJ010000080.1:0-9285 GCA_046723355.1 Actinomycetota bacterium
GCGGTGTCGACGAGCTCGGCCTCCGAGCCCTCGAAGCAGAGGTGCCGCAGGTCGAGCCCCGAGGCCTCGCTGCCGGCGAGGAAGACCTCCATCGCCTCAGGAAAGGCCTCCGCGATCTCGCGGCCCATCCCGGCCTCGACCGAGCCCTGGCCGGGAAAACAAAAGGCGATCTTCTTCACGTCTTCCTCCCGTTCTCAGTCCATTCGATCAAACCGGAGCCCCACGTGAGGCCTGCACCCATTCCGGTCATCAGCACAAGCGCGCCGTCCTGGAGCCGTCCATCGGCCTGCGCATCCGCAAGCGCAAGCGGAATCGAGCCCGACGACGTGTTGCCGTAGCGGTCGACGTTGACCACCATCTTCTCCCGCGGTATCCCGAGCTTCTCGGCCGCGTGGTCCATGATCCGGACGTTGGCCTGGTGCGGGATGTAGACGTCGACGTCGTCGACCGACTTGCCGCACTCGACCAGTACCTTCTGGGCCGAGCTGACGAGCACCCGCGTCGCGAACTTGAAGACCTCGCGCCCGTTCATCTGCACGAAGTGCTTGTGCTCAGCGACGGTCTCGGCAGTCGCGGGCGCGCGCGAGCCGCCGGCGGGGAGAAACAGCTGCGGCCCGCCCGAGCCGTCGGCGCCGAGCTCGAACCCGAGGAACCCGCCCTCGGAGACACGCTGCAGCACGACCGCGCCGGCCCCGTCGCCGAACAGAATCGCCGTCCGGCGGTCGCTCCAGTCGAGGATCCGCGAGAGCACGTCTCCTCCGACGACGAGCGCGCGGTGCGCCAGCCCCGCCGCGAGCATTCCGTAGGCCTGCGCGATTGCGTACATGAAGCCGGTGCAGCCGGCCGACAGGTCGTAGGCGCCCGCGTCATCCGCCCCCAGCTCGTCGGCGATGATCGCGCCCGCCGAGGGAAACGCCATGTCGGGTGTCACCGTGGCGACGATGATCAGGTCAACCTCGGGCCCTGGAACCCCGGCCTGTTCAAGCGCGTCCCGCGCAGCGGGAAGCGCAAGGTCGGATAGCGCCTGCTTGTCGTCTGCGATCCGCCGCTCCCGGATGCCGGTGCGCTCGACGATCCAGTCGTCCGAGGTGTCCATCATCTCCGAGAGGTCATCGTTCGTGAGCACGCGCGCGGGCGCGTACGCACCGACGCCTGTGATCGAGATCGCGCCGTTCGCCTTGCCGATCATCGCTCCACCGCGAAAAGCATGGGGGAACCCGTGGTTCCCCCATGAGCCCCGTCCTTCTTGGGCGTGTGCCAACAACCCCGCTTCGGCTCCCGCCGGGCAAAGCCCGGCGCCGCCGGAGACCGGATCGGACAATGCCTGTTCATCACTTCTCCACGGCGAATGTGAGCGTTCCGCGTGCCGCCAGCTGCCCGTCCACCGTCGCGCGGGCCTTGCCCTTGCCGACGGGCCCGCGCACCTGTTCGAGCGTGCACTGGAGCTCGAGCTCGTCGCCCGGCTCGACGATCCGCTTGAAACGGGTGTCGTCGATCCCGGCGAAGAGCGCGAGCCGGCCGCGGTTCCCCTCCTCGGACAGAACCGCAACCGCCCCGGTCTGCGCCATCGCCTCGACGATCAGCACCCCCGGCATCACCGGCCGGCCGGGAAAGTGGCCGCGCAGGTACCACTCGTCCTCGCGCACGCGCTTGCGGGCGACGACGCGCTCCCCCGGCTCGAGCTCGAGTACCTCGTCGATGAGCAGGAACGGCTCGCGGTGCGGCAGGATCGCCTCGATGGCGGCACGGTCGAGGGGTAGCGCGATCGTCACGCCACGTCGCGCTTGAGCCGTGTCCGCAACCCTGCACGCGCGCGATGCGCGTAGCACTTCGCCGTCCCGATGGGCATATCGACGGCCGCGGCGATCTCCGCGAACGAGAAGTCGAGCGCGTCCTTCAGCACGACGACCTTTGCCTGCTCGGGCGAGATCCCGGCGAGCCCGCCGGCGAGCTCGGAGCGGAGCTCGGCGAGGCCGGCCTCGCGTGCTGGATCGGCGTCCTCGGCGACGCGCTCGTCGTCGTGAAGCGGCTCCCAGCGCCGCACGCGCTGGCGAGCCGCAACGTCCCGGCAGGTGTTGACCACGAGCCGATGGAGCCACGTCGAGAACTGCGACTCGCCGCGGAATTGGCCGATCCGCACGCAGAGCTTGGCGAGTGCTTCCTGAGCGGCGTCCCGAGCGTCCTCGGGATCGGAGAGCAGGTGCCCGGCGAGCCGCTCCACCTTGGCGGCGTGCCGCTCACAGAGCGCCTCGAGCGCCCTCTTGTCACCGTCCTTCGCTCGCTTGACCAGGATCGCATCGCTCAGCTTTTCGTAGACGAGCGGCCGCTCTGGCCGCGGTGTCTGCGAAATCTGACGGCGCTTGCGCAGGGAGGGTTGCACGGCGGCCGTAGTCTAGTTGTCCATGGGGGACACGCCGACGCGCGAGGCCGTCCTCCCGCGCCTCCGCGGCCGCTTCGGACGCGAGTACCTCTACGTCACGAGGACGCCGTCGACCCAGCGCCTGGTCGCGCCGGATGCGCCCGAAGGAACCGTCGCCGTCGCGGACGAGCAGACGGAGGGACGCGGCCGGCTCGGGCGGCGCTGGGAGACACCCGCGGGCACGAGCGTTCTCTGCTCGGTCCAGCTACGGCCGAACGTGGAGGCTTCGCGGCTTCCGGAGCTGACGGTCCTGGGCGCGCAGGCATGCGCCGACGCGATCCGCTCCGTGACCGGCGTCGAGCCCACGCTGAAGGACCCGAACGATGTCCTGGTCGGAGGACGCAAGGTGGCCGGCGTCCTCGGCGAGAGCGACCCGCAGCGCGTCGTGCTCGGGATCGGCATCAACGTCAACGTGCCGGCCGATCAGCTCCCCGACGAAGTGCGGATCCCCGCGACGTCGCTGCTGGTCGAGACCGGCGCCCCAGTCGACCGCGTCGTGCTCCTGGTCGAGCTCCTCGCCGCGCTCGAGCGCCGCTACGACGCCTGGACCTAGCCCCGCAACGTCGTCTTGTTGCCGACCGCGTCGGTCGCAACGATGGTGAAGTGCCGCGCGCCGCGGAGGACCGGCAACGTGAAGTACCCGGCGCGCACGTGCTTTGCCGCGCGGCGCGAGCCGAAAGTGGCCGTCACCAGAGCTGGCTCGTTCGTCCAGAACCGCAGCCGCGAGCGGGAGACAAGCCTCAGCCGCGGCGGCTTCGTGTCCACCACGACCGGGAACGTCTGCGTCACCGTCGTCACCGCGTCCTTGGCCTTGAGCACCAGCTGGTAGCTCCCGTCCGCGACGCGCTTCGCGCCAACCTTGCCGTCCCAGGGAACCTGGAACGCGGAACCGGCCCCGAGCGGCGCGTTCAACAGCGTGTCTACGAGCGTGCGTCCCCGCCACAGCTCGACACGGACGGCCGCGACAGCGTCGAGCCTGAACGTCAGCGCCGTCGCGTCGAACAGCCCGTCCCCGTTCGGCGAGAAGGCGGACAACGACAGCTTCGGCTGCGCGACCGTCCGGTCGACGTAGAAGGTCGCTTTCGCAGTCACGCGCTTACCGGTCGCCGAGCCCGCTGTGATCGTGATCGTGTAGCGGCCGTCACCAACGCCGATCTGCTTCCAGGCGAACGACTGCGCACCCTGACCGACGATGCCGCTGAAGAGAGTCACAACTTGCTGCCCCGCGCCGTTGAAAAGCGTCATGGTGATCGGCGCCGAGACGCTGAGGAAGTAGTTGATCTGCGCGGTGTCCCCGATGCCGTCGGCGTTCGGACTGACGACGGTCGGCGTCACCCGGAACTGAGTGACCGACAACGGAGGGAGCTTTTCGCCGACCGTGCCGGTGACCGGTCGCGCCGCAGCGGCGCCCCCACCGCCGGCGGCGATCGTGTACCGGTAACTGCCGCTCGGTGTGAGGCTGGCGTCCCAGGTCCAGTCGACGAGGCGGGAGGTCCCGCTGCCGGACGCAACCACTGCCCCGAGCGCATTCCTGACGGTCACCGTCCACGGCACAGCGGACGAGAGCCGGGCCGTGAAGCGCACGTTCCCGCCGAGGCCGCCAATCACGACCGGCGAGTAGATCTTCGGAAGCCCGGTCGCGCCAACCTCGCGCGCGATCACGGGAACCTGCGCATAGACGTTGTTGCCGGGACAGCTCGTCGGGTAGGTGTCGCGATGGCCGGAGATCGCGCGCAGGCTGACGGCTGTCCCCTTCGCGTAGTACGGATTGCCCGCGGAGATCCGACTCACCTGCGAAAGCGGATCGAGATGCGCCATATCGAGCCGCCACGCGAGCAGGTTCACGAGCGACGTCCTTTCGGCCGACGTCATCTGCGCACCGTTGTAGTTGCCGATCAGCGCCACGCCGACAGCGCCGAAGTTGAAGCCCAGCGCGTGCGCGCCGACGACGGCCTTCTGCATCCCCCCGAAGCGGCCCTCGAAGATCTGGCCGTACTTGTCGACGAGGAAGTTGTAGCCGATGTCGTCCCAGCCGTTCCCGAGCACGTGATACGTCTCGATCCCGCGCACGATCGCCGCCGACTGCGCGCGCGTGTAGCTGTTCGTGCCGGCGGTGTGGTGGACGATCGCGATGTGGACGTTGTCCGCGATCTTCGGCCCCTTCTTACGGTTGCGGCGAATCGCCTCGTTGGCGCCCCACTCGGCGCGGGTAATGATTGTCGGCGCATTCGCGGCGAACGACTTGACGTGTTGCGGAGTCCCTCCGAGGAGCGGCGTCCGAACGAAGAAGGCACGTAGACGCGTGACCCCGCGGCCAACCCGGTACTGAATTCGCTCCGAGCGGCCGACCCAGAAGGGATTGCCGAGGTGCCATCCACGGCTCCGCCTCCACTCGGCCGTTCCGCGGTCGGGCAGGTCGTCCGACTCGGGTGCCGAGAGATGCCACCCGCTCCACGTCCCGTCGGGGCGCTGAGTTCGGAAACGAACGGCGCCGGAGCCCTGCCAGTGCAGGCCGACGAGGTCGAACGCCTTCGGCGCCTGAGCAACCAGCCCGTTGCGCGCCGGCAGGTCGCGCGCGAGCAAACTCGGCGCAGCAAACGCGGCCCCGGGGGCAGCAAAGAACAGCACGATGGCAGCACGAAGCAGCTTCATGCGCGACGACCCGCTGCGAGGGTACGCAGAGCCGCCGCCGGAGCGCAAGGCGCGCGGAGTACTCTTAACAGTTGTGAAAAGGCGCCTTGTGCGGGCGGTTCTCGGCTCACTGGCCATAGTTCTGGCGCTCGCAGCCGCCGCCCACGCCGCCTCGAAGCCGCGGGTCCTGGCGATCAAGTTTCCGCTCGAGATCAACCCGGTCACGCAGGACTATGTCAACCACCAGCTCGACCGCGCGCAGAACGACCACTACGACGCGGCTGTGATCATGCTCGACACGCCGGGCGGCCTCTCGAGCTCAATGGAGTCGATCTACAAGAAGGAGCTCGCATCGAAGATCCCGGTGATCGTCTACGTCGCGCCCAAGGGCGCTGCCGCGGCGTCAGCCGGAGTTTTCGTCGCAGAGGCGGCCGACGTGCTCGCGATGGCGCCGGACACGAACATCGGCTCGTCGACCCCGATCGACCAGAGCGGCGGCAACCTCGGCTCAGACCTGCGCCGCAAGGTGATCAACCACTTCGCCGCCAAGCTGCGCACGCTCGCGGAGAACCACGGCCGGAACGGCGACTGGGCCGAGCAGGCCGTCCGCAAGGCGTCGAACCTGACCGAACGGCAGGCGCTCCGCAGGAACGTGATCGACGTGGTCGCCCCCGACCTGCCGACGCTCCTCCGCAAGATCGACGGCCGCGTGACGATCCCTAACCACTACAAGCTGCATACGGCGAACGCGGACATCACGTATGCCAATCCAGGCTTCTTCACACGCCTCCTGAACGTCCTGATCGACCCGAACCTGATCACGCTGCTGTTCCTGGCGGGGCTGGCCGGAATCGGCTACGAGATCTTCCATCCGGGCGTCGTCCTGCCCGGCGCGCTGGGCGCGGTCGCGCTCGTGACGGCGCTGTTCGGCTTCTCGATCCTGCCGATCAGCTGGGCCGGCCTCGCGCTTCTCCTGCTCGGGATCGCGCTCTTCGTCATCGACGCTCACGTGACGAGCCACGGCGCGTTGACCGTGGCCGGCCTGATCAGCTTCATCGTCGGGGCGCTGATGCTGTTCCGAAACGCACCGTCGCCGTACCACGCCAACGTCTGGCTGATCGCCTCGATCGCGGTGGTGCTCGGAGCGGGCTGGGCCTTCGCGATCTCGAAGGCGATCCAGGTCCGCCGGACACCCGTCTCGGTCGGTCCGCAGCAGATGGTCGGCGAGATCGGCGAGTTTCGCGGCGACGGCCAGGTCTTCGTCCGGGGGGAGCTCTGGCGCGCCCGGGTGCGGGAAGGCGCGTCACTCAGGCGCGGAGAGAAGGTCCGCGTCGACGCCGTCGATCCAAGCCTCGTGCTCGACGTCGAACCGGCGGAACCTGTCGAGCCCGCCGACCCCGCCACGGTCACCTGAGGCGATCGCTTGCGACGCCGACCTGGAGGACGTCGCGGCTTCGCCGGGGCGTCCGATTCGACCCGCTTGGCGATGCGAGTACCCCTGGACGCCTCCCGAGACAGATCTCTTAGGATCGTGGCCCTCCACCCGAAAGGACTCCGATGACTGCAGCGCTTCTCGTCGTCGCCGTAATCGCCTTCCTGCTGATCCTCTTCCTGATCTCGGCGATCAAGGTCGCGCGCGAGTACGAGCGCGGCATCATCTTCCGCCTCGGCCGGCTGCTGGCGCAGCCCAAGGGGCCCGGCCTCTTCCTGCTGATCCCGATCGTCGACCGGATGGTCAAGGTCGACCTGCGCACCGTGACGCTCAACATCCCGCCCCAGGAAGTGATCACGAAGGACAACGTGCCGGTGCGAGTCAACGCCGTCGCGTACTTCCGGATCATCGAGCCGAAGGCGGCGATCGTCCAGGTCGAGAACTTCATGGTTGCCACGTCGCAGATCGCGCAGACGACGCTTCGCTCGGTGCTCGGCCAGCACCAGCTCGACGAGCTGCTCTCCGAACGCGAGAAGATCAACTCAATCCTCCAGGGCATCATTGACGAGGCCACCTCGCCGTGGGGGATCAAGGTCTCGATCGTCGAGGTCAAGGACGTCGAGATCCCCTCGGGGATGCAGCGCGCGATGGCACGGCAGGCCGAAGCCGAGCGCGAGCGGCGCGCGAAGGTGATCAACGCCGAAGGCGAGTTCCAGGCCTCCGAGCGGCTGAAAGACGCTGCCATGGTGATCGGCGACCATCCGATCGCGCTCCAGCTTCGCTATCTGCAGACGCTGCTGGAGCTCGGCGGCTCGCAATCGACGACGATCGTCTTCCCGACGCCGATCGACCTGATCAAGCCGTTCCTCGAGAAGCAGAACAGCGGCGGGTCGAGCTGAACCAGAACCCGGCGGGGGAGCTCCGACAGGACCCGGTCACCCGCCAGTGGGTCGTCGTCGCGCCGGGACGCGCGCAGCGGCCGGGTGCCAGCGCGCGTGCTGACCTCGACCTGCCCACGGAGGACGAGCTGCTCTCGTGCCCGTTCTGCGAGGGCCGCGAGGACCGCACGCCGCCCGAGACGTTCCGCGTCGGCGGCGGCAGGCCGGACACGCCCGGGTGGACGGTGCGCGTCGTTCCGAACCTCTACCCCGTCTTCGAGCACCACGAGGTGGTCGTCTCGACGCCGCGCCACGTGCGCTCGTTCGCGGAGCTCGACGAGGACGAGGTCGGCGGAGTGGCGACGGCCTGGCGTGAGCGCTCGCGCGCCGCGCGAGAGGCCGGCTTCTCCTACGTCCACGCGCTCCTCAACGAGGGTCGCGAGGCCGGAGCGAGCCTGCCGCACAGCCACACACAGCTTGCGTGGTTCGAGGCCGCTCCACCTGCGGTCGAAGCAGAGACCGGCGACGACTGCGCGGTCTGCGAGCACATCGAGGCCGAGGTCGGAAACGGCGCGCGGCTCGTCCTCGAAGGGGGCGGACTCGCCGTGCTCGCCGCCTACGGCGGGCGGCTGCCGTACGAGCTGCTGATCGCGTCGACCACTCACACCGACGGAAGCGCCTTCGAGTCCGAGCTGCTCGAACCCGCACTCGGCCTCCTCGCGGAGTCGCTTCGGCGCGTGCACGCGATCGAGGGACCCGTGCCGCTGAACGCGTGGCTGCATGACCGCGGCCATTGGCACATCGAGGTGCTGCCGCGTCTGACCGTCTTCGCCGGCATCGAGCTCGGCGCCGGGATCTATGTGAACTCGCTCGCGCCGGAGGCGGCGGCCGCGGCGTTGCGCGACGCGGTCATCTGAGCGGGACTGTCTCCCGAACGGGGACTGTCCCAGAAACGGTTGGTGGGGCCCTCCCGCCGCCGCTAGGCGGGGGCCTTCGCCCTGGCCTCGGCCTCTCGGAAGCGCCGGGCCGCGTCGATCGCCGCGCCGAGGTTGAGGCCCTTGTCCTTGGCCTGCTTGATCAGCATCACGGTCTCGAGCGCGTCGATGTCGTAGATCCGCTGCTTCTTGCCCTTGGTCGGAATCTGCGCCTTGTTCGTCCAGTAGTCGAGCTGCATCTTCGAGATGCCGGCGATCTGGCAAACCTGGCCGAGGTAGAGCTCAACCTTGTCGAGATGCTCGGAGAGGTCGATCGGCTCGAGGAGCTCAACGTTCTTGCTGTAGTTCATGACACCTCTCCTTGCGGCGGCCGTCGTGCGGCGTTTTCCTACTTTGGAACATACTGCGACCCATCTTGAATTAGAAGGGCTGCAATAGAAAACTATTGCAGAATCCGCGCACTTCTACTAGAAGCTACGTCGAAATGCTGCTCGGATCCGGCTCCGGGACGGCTTCCTCGACTGTCCCGTTTTCGTCGGATTCGACGACCGGGGCGAGCGCCGAAACCGTTTCGTCGTGGGTCTTGAACCGCATCACGATCACACCCTGGGTCGCGCGGCCGGAGCGCTTGATGTCGACGACTGGCATGCGGATGACGGTGCCGCCGGTCGAAATCAGCATCACCTGGTAGCCATCGCGAACGACGCGGGCTCCGACCAGCCGGCCCTTGCCCTCGACGAGCTGGGCCGTCTTGACGCCGAGGCCGCCGCGGCCCTTGCGCGGGTAGTCCGCGAGCTTCGTGCGCTTGCCGTAGCCGTTCTCGGTGACGACGAGCAGGTCGCCCTCGTTGGCGCCGACGACGTCCATCGATATCACCTCGTCGCCCTTGCGCAGACCCATGCCCTTGACTCCGCCGGTGTCGCGGCCCATCGGACGCGCCTCCTTCTCGGCGAAGCGGATCGCCTGGCCCATCCGGGACACCATCAGGAT
>JBKOUJ010000113.1:0-5205 GCA_046723355.1 Actinomycetota bacterium
CGCCTGGATGGGGACAGGCGCTGTAAGGCCATAAGAAACCTGCCGATTTGCGGCGGTTTTTTGATGGAGCTAGCCGGACTCGAACCGGCGACCTCCTGGGTGCGATCCAGGCGCTCTCCCAGCTGAGCTATAGCCCCGGGCCGGCGAAGTGTAGCCGCCTCTACGGCGAGGCAGGCGTCGCGGAACCGGCGCCGCGCTTCTCGTCGAGACGGCCTGCGCGAATGGTCTCGACCATGTCCTTCGACTCCTCGCGGTAGATCGAGCCGTCGTCGAACTCGAACCAGGGGTACTTCTTCTGTCCCGTGCGAGCCTCGGTGTTGTAGCGGCCGCCGGGCCACGGCTCCTCGACGATCTCGTAGTCGATCCCTTGCTCGTCGAGCGCCTTCTGCACTTTCCAACACGGGTGGCCGCCGAACTTGACCCACAGGTTCTTGCAACGGTGGAACTTCACTGCCATCAGGACTCTCCTTTCGGCCTGATCAAGGTGACCCCGTCGCGGACGGTCAGCATTACCGAGGTGACGCGCGGATCGGATTCGACGTGCTGGTTGAACGCCTTGATTGCGCGCGTGCCCTCGTCGTTCTCGCTCTCGTCGAGGACGCGGCCGCTCCAGAGCGTGTTGTCGGCGGCGATCAGGCCCCGTTCGGTCAGCCTAGGCAGAACGGTCTCGTAGTAGTTGACGTAGTTCGGCTTGTCGGCGTCGATGAAGACGAAGTCGAAGTCGCCCTCGAGCCGCCCGATCGTCTCGAGGGCCGGACCGAGGTGGACGGTGATCTTGTCGGCGTGCGGGCTCTGCTCGATGTAGCGGAGGGCGACCTCGGCGTGGCGCTCCTCGACCTCGCATGTGTCGATGTGACCGCCGGGCGCGAGGCCCGCTGCCATCGACAGCGCCGAGTAGCCGCTGTAGGTGCCGAGCTCCAGGACGCGTCGAGCGCCGCTCGCGTACACCAGCATCTCGAGGAAGCGGCCCTCGATGGTGCCGGTCAGCATCTGCGGCGACTGCAGCGTCCGGCGCGTCTCGTCCGCAAGGGATGCCAGCAAGGGCTCGGGCGGAGTCGTGTGGTCGGCGGCGTAGCCCTCGATCGGCTCGGGGACGATGTCCACGGGGCGGGACTGTAGCTTGGCGCCGGTGGCAGGCTCGGAGCGAGTCCTCACGCAGCGCGAGCTCAACCGCGCGGTGCTGGCAAGACAGCTTCTGCTCGAGCGCGCTCCCCTGCCGCTGCCACGCGCCGTCGAGCGCATGGGCGGCATCCAGGCGCAGTACGCGCCGTCGGCGTACATCGCACTGTCGTCGCGGCTCGATGGGTTCGAGCGCCAGGCGCTGACGCGGGCGCTGGAACGCCGGTCACTCGTCCAGGCCACTGTCCTGCGCGGGACGATCCACATCGTCTCCCGGCGGGACTTCTGGCCGTGGCGTGCGGCCGTGCGCGCCGGCGACGAGCGCTGGCTTCGCCGTGTCCGTCCGTGGGCCACGCGCGCGCACACGAGGGCGGCGAACCAGAGGCTGCGTCGAGCGCTCGCCGAGGGGCCGCGGCCCGCCGACGACCTGATCGCGGAGCTCGGCAAGGACGCGTGGCTCGCCGCGGACCTCGACCTCGTGCGCGTTCCACCGTCGGGCACCTGGGAGCGGCGGCGCGCCGACCTCTATGCACCCGCGGAGGACTGGATCGGTCCCGACGATGCCGACGAGGAGCACGGCCGCGAGCTGCTCGTGCGCCGCTACCTCGCAGCCTTCGGGCCGGCGGCGATCGCCGACATCCGCAGCTGGTCGCGGCTCGGCCGGGAAGAGACCGAAGCGGCGCTGGAGCGGATCGGCCCGCGCACGTTCCGCACTGAGGACGGCAAGCAGTTGGTCGACCTGCCGCGCGCGCCGCTGCCGGACCCGGACATTCCCGCGCCGCCGCGCTTCCTGCCTACCTGGGACGCGGTCCTGCTCGTCCATGCCCGCCGCTCGGGGGTGCTCCCTGAGGAGTTCCGCCCGCGGCTCTTCAATTCGAAACTGCCGTTCTCCATGCACACGTTCCTGCTCGACGGCGCCGTCGCCGGCGCGTGGCGCTACGAGAAGGGCCGGATCGAGCTGCAGCCGTTCCGTCGCTTGACGCGTGCCGAGCGCGAGTCGCTCGAGCCCGAGCGCGCAGCGCTAGTCGCGTTCCACGCGTGAACCGCCGACGATCGCATCCTCGCCGTCGTCGAAGCGCACCCAGGCCTTGCCCTTCCCGTCGTAGTCGGGCGACCAGACGACGAGCGTGGCCGAGCGGCCGCCGACGTGAACGGGCTCGGTTCCCTCGGCCTCCTCACCCCGCCAGACGCGCACGAACGGGTTCTGCTCCCACTCGCGGCCGATCGTCGTCTCCTCGGTGTGCCCGGGGTAGACCCGCGTGTCCGGCGGCAGCTTCATCAGCACGTTCATCACCGAGTCGCGGATCTGCACGAAGTTACCGCCGCCGACGGCGTCCTTGAAGAGAACGTCGCCGGTGAATGCCGCTTCGCCGTTGGCGACGAAGGTGAGGTGGTCGTCCTTGTGGCCCGGTGTCTCGAGAGCCTCGAAGCGCAGGCCGCCCGTCTCGAGAGGTCCCTTGACGATCTCCAGGCCGTAGCGGCCGCGCAGCTCGTCGTCCCCGGCCACGTGGTCCTGATCAGCGTGGGTCGTCAGCAGGTGCGTGACTGTCAACCCGAGCCGTTCGACGGCGTCATGCAGCGGTGCGAGCGGCGCGCCCGAATCGATGAAGACCGCTGTCCCGCCCTCCTCGTCGGCGACGAGGTAGGCATTCGACAGCCAATCCGGATGCATGCTTCGCTCGACTATCACCGGCGGTACGCTAAACGCGGAAACGACGAGGAGGGCCGATGGCCGGGCTGATGCAGCGGACGATGAACATCATCAAGGCGAAGTGGTCGAAGCTGCTCGACCGTACGGAGAAACCTTCCGAGCAGCTCGACTACTCGTACGAGAAGCAGCTCGAACTGCTCCAGAACGTGAAGCGCGGCGTCGCCGACGTGGTCACGTCGAAGAAGCGGCTCGAGCTCCAGACTCAGACGCTCGAGCAGAACGTCGTCAAGCTGGACACTCAGGCGCGACAGGCCGTCGCGCAGGGGCGTGAGGACCTGGCGCGGCAGGCGCTCGAGCGCAAGTCCGCCGCTCAATCACAGCTCCAGGGGCTCGACGGCCAGATCAAGCAGCTCGAGGCGCAGCAGGAGAAGCTCGTCGCGAGCGAGCAGCAGCTCTCCGCACGGGTCGAAGCCTTCCGCTCGGAGAAAGAGGTCATCAAGGCGCAGTACTCCGCGGCCGAGGCGCAGGTGCGGATCGGCGAGGCAGCGACCGGGATCGGCGAGCAAATGTCGGACACGGGCGCGGCGATCCAGCGAGCCAAGGACAAGACGCAGGAGATGCAGGCTCGCGCGGACGCGATCGACGAGCTGACCGCGTCGGGAGCACTCGAGGACTTCACCTCCGACCAGTCGCCGCTCGACCGCGAGCTCGCGCAGATGGCGTCGCAGTCGCAGGTCGACCAGGAGCTCGAGCAGCTGAAGAAGGAAGTCGGCACCGGATCGGGCACTCCCGCCGAGACGGGCGCAGGCACCCCGCAGAAAGAACTCGAGAATTAGCGCTGCCAGGGACTGTCCCCGTTCGGGACAGTCCCTGGCCTAAAGCGGGGCGTTGAACAGGCCGAACCAGCGCGAGAGGTCCTGCTCGACCGGCAGCTCGTGCTCGAGCTTCGCCTTCAGCTCGAGCTCCTCGGCGTTGTCCCGTTCCTTCTCGCCCTTCGGGACGAACGGCCAGAAGGCGCCGCGCTTGAAGCCGTAGATCCAGTAGACGTCCGACCCCTCGCTGAACTTCGGCTCGAACTTGAACGCCGCCGCGAGCAGCTGACCGCCGAAGCCGGCCTCTTGAAGCCCCTGCGCCACTGCGTGGACCGCCGTCACCTGGTCCTCGAGATCGGCGTCGCGTACGACGATCCACTCGTAGCCGAAGTCGTCGGACTTGCGCTCGAGCCGGGAGCCGTACTCGCCCGCGACGGCATCGAGCACCGCCTGCAGGTCGTTCTCGGCGCGCACGAATTCGCCGGCCGAGAGCGGCTTGAAGACGATTCCGCCGGAGCCCGCCGACTTCAGCCCCAGCTCGGCGTCGAGCGTCACCCGCGCCGTCGACAGCGCAAACAGACGCTCCTGCGCGGACTCCTTGAGCTTCTTGCGCCCGAAGAGAACGTCGGTGAAACCCAACTCGCTGCTAGGCGACCGGCCGACCCATCTCGCGAGCGATCTCTGCCAAGCGCTCCAGCCGCTGGTCGAGCGGTGGGTGCGTCGCGAACAGGTTGGCCACGCTCTGCTTCGCGCTCGCGGGGATGATGAAGAACGCGTTCATCGCCTCGACCTCGCGCAGGTCGCGCTGAGGGATCCGGAACATGTCGCTCGAGATCTTCTGGAGCGCGCTCATCAGGTGCTCGGGCGCGCCGGTCATCAGCGCCGATCCACGGTCGGCCGCAAACTCGCGGTAGCGAGAGATCGCGAGGATCAGGATCTGACTTAGGAAGTAGGTGACGACGGACACCAGGAGGACGATCAGCCAGACGGGTACCGAGTTGTTGTTGTTGTTCGAGTTCCGGCCGCCGAAGCCGCCGAACATGCCGGCGTAGAGCCCGAAGCGGGTCAGCATCCCGGCGAGCATCGCGAAGAAGCTCGCGACGGTCATCACCAGCACGTCTCGGTTGGCGACGTGCGAGAGCTCGTGTGCCAGCACGCCCTCGACCTCCTGCGGCTCGAGCCGCTCCCAGAGCCCGCGCGTCACCGCGACCGCCGCGTGCTTGGGGCTGCGGCCCGTCGCGAACGCGTTCGGCACGTCAGTGTCGATCACCGCGACCCTCGGCTTCGGCAGGTCGGCCATCGCGGAGAGCCGCTCGATCATGTCGTGCAGCTCGGGCGCCTGGTCGCGCTCGACGACCTTGGCGCCGGACGCGAGCAGGGCGACCTTGTCGGAGGTGTAGTACTGGAAAAAAGCGATCCCGATCACGATCACGAGCATCGGGACGATGCCGACGTTCAGGACCTGGAAGAGGACGACGGCGAAGATGACGTAGAGGAGTCCGAGCAGCGAGCCCGTGAGCAGCATGCGCAGCGAGAGCCCGCGGTCACGTCCGAATGTCTTGCGCTTCATCGAGAATCGGCCTTCCTTGAGGGCAAAGGTTTTCATCGGAATCGTAGCCGTCG
>JBKOUJ010000118.1:0-1776 GCA_046723355.1 Actinomycetota bacterium
TGACGAGGAACCAGATCATCATCTGGATGCGCGGGTTCTTGCGCGCGATCGCGAAGGACTGAGCCAGGTACTTCGCCTGCGTCTTCCAGGCGACGCCGAAGTGACGATCGGGCGGGCGCGTCTGGTAGCCGTACTCCGTGACCCAGATCGGCTTGCGGCCGTAGAGGCGGGTGACCTCCTTGACCAGGTCGCCGATGTTGCCGAGGATCACGACCGACTTCGCCTTTGGCTTCGTAGTCGGCGTCTCGCTCGGCCGCGACGCGTACGGGTGATGCGCCCAGGCATCGAAGCGGCGCAGGCCGAACTTCTTCACCGAGCGCAGGAACGCAAGCGGCGAGATCGACGCGCGCCGGCTCTTCGGCTGGTTGTTGCCGCGCGGGTCGGTGCCGCCGCAGGCGACCTTCGCAGCCGCGCGCTGGACGGCGTGCACGCCGCCGTAGATCGAGTTACAGATCCGTACGTAGTTGTACGCGCTGAGGGCGATGTAGTGGCCGCGGACCTTCTTGTACTGCGGAGCGAGGAACACCGGGTTGTTCGGCTCGTTCCAGGCAAGCCACAGGCGAACGGCCGGCAGGACATTGCCGTCGGCGTCCTTGAAGGTGCCGCTGTAGCGTCGCGCAGCCGCGGTCGCGAAGTTCTTCAGGTCGATCGGCCGCGTGGGCGCGATGCGCTGCCCCTTCCCGCCGTTCGCCCACGAGGGCGTGCCGACGATCGAGAACAGCACCTTGATCTTGTACTTCGCCGCGTATTGCACGGCGCGGTCGTAATTGGCCCAGTTGTAGGCCGGGTCAGCCGGGTTGGTCGCGGCGGTCGGGCGCTTCTTGCCCACGACCCCGATCGGGCCGCCCCACCAGAGCGTGATCCGGACCATCTGCGCCCGAAGGTTCTTCAGGATCGGGAAGCCCTTCTCCGGGTTCCCGAGCGTCATTCCGTCGTCGTAGATGCCGACGCTGAACGAGCGGCGAGTGCTCTGCTTGCCGCTCGCCGTCGCACCGGCGGTGATCAGACCGGCGACGAGGATCGTCGCCATCGCTAACACGATCAACTTCTTAGACATGAACAGCTTCAGCCTCTCTTTCCTCTAAGGGCAGCATTCGGCGCAACCCTTCTTCGAGTGCGACTTTCGGCTCCCAGCCGAGCACCTGCCGGGCACGCGTGATGTCCGGCTGGCGTACTTGCGGATCGTCGACCGGGAGGGCTTCGAACACGATCTCGCTCTTCGACGACGTGACGCGGATGACGGTGTGTGCGAGCTCGAGCAAGGTCGACTCGGTCGGATTGCCGAGGTTGACCGGTAGGTGCTCGGTGCTCATCGCGAGGGCGTAGAGGCCCTCGATCAGGTCGTCTACGTAACAGAAGCTCCGCGTCTGCGAACCGTCGCCGAAGACGGTGAGCGGCTTGTTCTCGAGAGCCTGGCGCACGAAGGTCGGGATCGCCCGGCCGTCGTGTGGCCGCATCCGAGGCCCGTAAGTGTTGAAGATGCGGGCGATCGCGGTGTCGACGCCTTGCTGGCGGTGATAGGCCATCGTCATCGCCTCGGCGTACCGCTTCGCCTCGTCGTAGACGCCGCGCGGGCCGATCGGGTTGACGTTGCCCCAGTACGTCTCGGGCTGCGGGTGGACCTGCGGGTCGCCGTAGACCTCGCTCGTCGAGAAGAGGAGGATCCGCGCCCGCTTGAACTTCGCGAGCCCGAGTGCGTTGTGGGTTCCGTAGGAGCCGACCTTGAGCGTGTGCAAGGGCAGCCGCGCGTAGTCGATCGGGCTGGCCGGACTGGCC
>JBKOUJ010000140.1:0-15720 GCA_046723355.1 Actinomycetota bacterium
CCCGCAGGCACCGATCTGCTCGGGTGACATTCCCGCACACTGGCGCAACCCAGCGCATTCCCGCTCGACGAGGTCGGAGTCGCGTGCGGCGTCGCGTAAGGTGGCTACGTGCGGCCACCTGTCTGCGACCTCTTGAGCATCGAGCATCCGCTCGTCCAGGCGCCGATCGGGCCTGCGGCCGTGCCTCGGCTTGTGGCCTCTGTCTCGAACGCAGGGGCGCTCGGCATGTTGGGGCTAACGTGGTCTGCTGACACGGCTGTTCTTGTCCG
Source organism: Actinomycetota bacterium (assembly GCA_046723355.1). Lineage (GTDB taxonomy): Bacteria > Actinomycetota > Thermoleophilia > Gaiellales > Gaiellaceae > 13-2-20CM-68-14. The sequence continues at coordinate 270 of JBKOUJ010000140.1, forward strand.
TGAGACAGCCGCGATGACGAGCGGTCCGTTCGGCGGCAACTTCGTCCTCGCCTGGGATCAGCATGCGCGACTTGAAGACGCGCTCGACGCGGGACTACGGATCGTCTCGCTCTCGTTCGGTGAGCCTGCGGGATATGTCGAGCAGGTGCATGCTGCCGGCGGGCTCGTGTTGCAATCGGTGCAAGCGCTGAGGAGGCAAGGCGCGTGGTCGCGGCCCCCAGGCGGCATGGGTCGGGACCGGTTTTCTGCTCGCCACGGAAGCACCGCCGCACGAGGAGTACCGCCGTCGACTCATCGCAGCGGCCGAGACCGAGGCCCAGTGGTACGCCGACCTCTACGACGTCGGCTGGCCGAACGCACCTCATCGCGCCCTCCGGAACGCGACCGCCGAGACCTGGGAAGCCGCTGGCCGCCCCGAATCGGGGAGTCGACCCGGCGAAGGCGATCCGATCGCCAGGAGACCCTCTGGCGAGACAATCGCGCGCTACAGCTCAGCGATGCCGCTCGAAGGCACGACGGGTGAGGTCGATGCCCTTTCGCTCTGGGCGGGGCAGAGCGTGGCGCTCGCGACAACGACCCGATCCGCGGCCGATATCGTCGCCGAGCTCGTCTCGCAAATCTAGGCAGCGCCCGACGGGAGGGCGATCGGGACATCGCCCTGGCCCGCCCACGAGCCGGCTGGCGTCTGTGAACACACGCGCAGTCCGTGGCACCGAGGCCGTCGCGGTCGTCGCCATCTATCTCGCCGTCGGCTTCCTGATCGGCTTCGCGCTCTTCGGCGGAGTCGCGGTCTCATCTGTTCGACGTCACGGCATCCTGCGATTGGCCGCGACTCGAGGCAAAGCCCCAATGGTTGGAATGCCCACACGGTCACGCTCGCGAATGGGGCGACCGCTCCACATGACTTCTGCCTGGCGTCGATTGACTCCGGCCCGACAGCGGGCATCCAACTGCACGGCAAGACGATGCGCGTGAACGTCCGGGCGAGGGCGCTGCCTTTCGCCGTCTCCGCAATTGACACCGCCGTCGGCTTCACGGTGCAGCACGACGTGGCGCGCGCTTCTGGACTGGCGGTTGTCGTCAGCACCTAGCGCGCTAGGCGCCGACTATTTGCGGCGGGAGCGTGGACCGCGCTCCCGCCGCGCTGGCAGCACCTTGCGGGCCGGTGCATCTGCTCTTTCGGGGGACACTTCGCGAACGCTGGCCAGGCGAGGCGTGAACGAATCCGGGGCCCAATGCGGGTAACCCGCCGACCTAGGCAGGGACATTCCGAACATTGTCCCAGCGAAGGTTCCCCTCCACGCGTGCAACGCATGCTTTGTCAGCATCCGGTCGATGCTGACCTGGGCCGAGCTAGAGGTCGCCACGCCCGAGATAGCCGCGCTCGGGCGTGACCTCCTCGAGCGATTCCAGTTCGTGCTCGTGGGGACGCTGGCCAAGGACGGATCGCCGCGCGTGAACCCGTGCGAGGCATACGTGATCGACGGGCACCTTCTGCTCAACATGATGCCGCGGTCACTCAAGGCACTCGACCTGCTGCGCGATCCCCGAATCTACGTCCACACGCCAGTGACCTCGAAGGAGGCCGGGGAGGGTGAGTTCAAGCTCGCCGGTCGCGCGCCCGAGCTCATGGACTCGTCCCTCCGGAGGAAGCTAGATGACTTGTTCTGGGAAATGATCCAGTGGCGCCCGGCGTCCGACTCGCATTACTTCGAGGTGCTCGCGGAGCGCGTTGCCTACCACCGCTACGGCAATAACGAAGTCGCGTTGCGGTGGCGAGCGCGCTAACTGGCCGCGCCGGACTACTCGCTCGAGTGCCGGAGCTTCCGCCGGACTTAACCTGACCCGAACTGTGAACGACCTCGTGGCCGGGTCCGGAATCTAGCTCGACGATCGCGGCGAGCACGAGCTCAAGGGCGCGCCCGGCGACCGGCTCTTCTCGGTTCGGGCCTAGTACTACTCGCCGTCCGGTTGCTCGGGTGGCTCTGCCGGTCTGTCGTTCGACGCCGCCGTCATTCCGTACTGCTGGATGCGCGCGACGACGTCGGGGACGTGCTGGGGCTCGGTTTCCTCGTCGACCTCGCGGCGGCGGCGCCCGAAGCGTCGTTGCCCGTCGTCCGCGGGCTGCGGCGTTTCCTGTGGGCGACGCTTTTCCTTTCGCGCGGCTTTGCGCTCGGCGCGGGCGGCCTCCTTGGCTTCTTCCTCGGCCCGGCGGCGCGCCTCCTTCTCCTCCTGTTCGCGCTCCTTGGCGCGGCGCTTTTCCTCCTCGGCGCGCTTCTTGGCGTCGACCTCTGCCTGCTTCTGTTGAGCCTTTGCGGCTTCGGCTTCGGCCTTTTTGCGCTCCGCGCGTTCTACAGCCTCGCGCTTCTCGCGCTCCTTCTCGTCCTTGGCACGCTGCTTCGCCTCGGCCGCGTCGATTTTCGCTTGGATCTTCGCAGCCTCCGCTTCCGCCTTTGCCCGCTTTGCGCGTTCTACGGCCTCGCGCTTCTCGCGCTCCTTCTCATCCTCGGCACGCCGCTTCGCCTCGGCCGCGTCGATTTTCGCCTGGGCCTTCGCCGCCTCTGCCTCGGCTTTTTCGCGCTCCGCGCGTTCCTTGGCCTCGCGCTGCTCCTGCTCTTTTTCCTCCTTGGCGCGCTGCTTGGCTTCGGCCTCCTCGCGCTTCGCCTGGATCTTGGCCTCCTCCTCGGCGCGGCGGCGCTCCTCCGCTTCGGCCTTCTCGCGCTCCTTCGCCTCCCGCTCAGCACGGGCCCAGGCCTCCTTCTCTTCGCGCTGACGCTCCTTGTCGCGCGATTTCTCCTCTTCCGCGCGCTGCTTCGCTTCGGCCGCGGCGGCCTCTCGCTGGGCCTTGGCCTGCTCCTCGGCGCGGCGGCGCTTCTCGGCTTCGGCCTTCTCGCGCTCCCTCGCCTCCAGTGCCTTCCGGTCACGCACTTCCTTCTCGTCCCGGCGCCGCTCCTCCTCGCGACGCTTCTCCTCTTCCGCACGTTGCCGCTGCTGCTCGTCACGTTGCTTCTCCTGCTCCGCGACGCGGCGCTCCTCGGCCAGACGCTCTTCTTCAGCCCGCCGCGCCTCCGCGGCGGCCTCGCGTTCGGCAAGGTCACGAGCCTCGGCTTCCTCGCGGTGCCGGCGCTCCTCGGCCTCGGCGAGGGCGTGTGCCTGGGCCTGCTCCTGGAGGCGACGCTCCTCCGCCTCGGCCGCTTCGCGTGCGGCGCGGTCGCGGGCCTCGGCTTCCTCGCGCTCGCGTTCGGCCGCCTCGGCAGCCTCGCGTTCCCCGCTCTCGCGCGCTTCCGCCCCCTCCCGGCGGCGTCTCTCCTCCTCGGCGGCGCGTTCTTCCTCGCGCCGCGCCCGCTCGGCGCCGCGGCGCGCCCGCCAGCCGAGTGCGGCGGGCTCGGGCTCGGCGTCCACATGCTCCTCCGGCGCTGGCTCTTCTGCCACCTCGGGACCGGGTAGGTCGACCGAGGCGCCTACGGGCTCGACCTGGCCTGCCGATCGCGCCTCGATTCGCAGCGCCCCTTCGGCGGTTAATGCGCCGCGCCATCCGAAGCGGAACCACTCAGCCGACCGCGACCGCCCCTCTCTGCCCGCGTAGCCGGTGAAGAGCGTCGGCGCGTCGCTGCGGACGGCGACGTCGCCGACCTCGCCGGGCGGGAGCTCGGTCCCGTCCCCGCCGACGACGGCGAACTGGACGCCGGGAGTGGGCTGCGCGGTCGTAGCATCGGCCCGGCCTTCGTGGCCGGCGGGCCAGCCGGCCACGACGCCCAGCTCGTCCAGGGCGAAGACTGGGACGAGGGCCGCGCCGAACGTAGTTACGAACGAGGTCGCCCCTTCCGTCTCCTCCGTGTCGACGAGCGCACGGCGTATGGAGCGGAGATCGACCCAGGGCGGGACTTCCGCGGAGCCGAGCATCCCGTATTCGTCGTCGGAGAACCAGACTGCGACCGGCCGTAGGCGGTCGAGCAGCTCGAGCTTCGCCTCGGAGTCGAGCTCGAGGTCCACCACGACGATGCTCGCGGCCCGGCGCCACGCGGCGAGCAGGAGCCAGATCGAGGGACCCGAGCCGTCGTCGACCGTGGCCCAGATGCGCTCGTCCTCGTCGACTCCGAGCCAGTGCTCGGCGGCGTCGGCCTGCGCGAGCAGCGAGGCGTGCGTGTGCATGGTCCCGCTCAGATCCAGGTCGTGCCAGGCATAGAGGATGAGCGCGATGTCGCCCGGGTCGGTCCGGTACGGCGGTTGCTCGAGAGCGTGGGCCGGGTCGACTGCGTCGACATCGTCCGCGGTCAGCGCGGTGCGTCCGTCGAGCTCGACGAGATCTGGCCGCGGCCGGAGCGAGACGAGCAGCGAGGCGTCGGCGTGCTCGACCACGGTTCCGATCTCAGGCGGGGACAGCGAAGCCGGGCACGGCACAGCCACGCCGCCGGCATGGATCACCCCGAGCAGCGCGCAGCGCCAGCCCCACTCACGTCCAGCGATGATGACGACGCGGTCACCCGGCTGGAGGCCCTTCTCACGAAGAAGTTGAGCCCATCGGGCCGCCTCGCGCGCGATCTCGGTGTAGGTGAAACGCTCAATCACGCCGAGCGAGTCGACGTTCGTGATCGCGTAGCGTCTGCTGTGCTGGACGGGCTTGAGGAGCTCAACCGTGAGGTTCGCGAAATCCGGCGGCGGCTCGCGCCGCGTCGCGTCAACAGGCCTCTTGACGGACTCTTTGCGCAGCCTCAACTTGCTCGACCCGTTCGCTGATCTGACCGGCGTCCCACGGCCGAGTAGAGCCTACAGCCGCCCGCGGCCGGTCGAGGTCTACGACTTCCCGGGTCTACCCCCGAGCTCGTCGAGCACCGCGATCGTGAACTCGATTGCGGGGCCGAAGTCCTCGATCCGCACGTGCTCGTTCGGTGCGTGGGCGGCCGAGCCGCCGTAGACAGGGTTGTCCGGCGCGCTCAGGCCCGGGACGCCGACGTGGCGCTGCAGCGACCACACGATTGGCAGGGTGGCCGGGCCGATCGGATAGATGGACGGCGCCTTACCGATCACGCGTTCTGCGACGGCGATCACGCGTGCCGCAAAGGGGTCGTCGAGAGCGGTCGTGGCCGGCTCGGCCGAGGCGAGCTTCGTCAGGGCGACGTCCGAGAAGCCTTCCTTGTCGAGGTGGGCGCGGATCAGCTCGAAAACCTCCGACGAACGCTGATCCGGGACGAGCCGAAAGTCCATCCACGCGGACGCGTGCGCAGGAAGGACGGTCTTGACGCCAGGCCCGCCGTAACCGGTGTGGAAGCCGCAGATGTTGCAGGTCGGCGCGAAGGCGAGCCGCTCGCGGAGCTCGAGTCCGGTGACGTCGTCGACGAACTGCCGGACGCCGAAGAACTCCCGCAGCTCCTCCTCGAGAGCGGGCCCTTGCTGGTCGACCGCCGCGCGCGACTCCCCGCTGGGCGTCCGAACGGCGTCGTGGAAGCCTGTGACGCGGACGTGCCCGTCCGGCGCACGGATGCTCGACAGCGCCGCGTGCAGCCGCCAGGCGGCGCTCGGCAAGACGCCTGCGAGGCCGGAGTGGGCGTCGTCGCTCAGCGCCTGGACGTCGAGCTTCACGAAGAGATTGCCCTTGAACCCGAGCCCGATCTCGGGACGGCCGTCGAGCGCGAAGCTGCTGCCCTCCCACAGGCAGCCGTCGGCCCGGAGGAGCTCGGCGTTGCGCTCGACGATCGCATCGAAGTGGGGGCTGGCGACCTCCTCCTCGCCCTCGATGATCCAGCGAATCGTCAGGGGTGCGGCGCCGCGGGCCTCGCGGAGCGCCCGGATCGTCGCGAGCCGCACGGCCAGCTCGGCCTTGTTGTCGGCCGCGCCACGGGCGAACAGCCGCCCGTCGCGGAGGGTCGGCTCGAACGGCGGCGACTCCCAGAGCTCGAGCGGGTCGACCGGCTGGACGTCGTAGTGGTTGTAGAGGAGCAGGCTCGCGTCGCCTTCACCCGCGAGCTCGCCGTAGACGGCAGGCGGCGCGCCGTCGACCGTGAGCTGCTCCGTCTCGAAGCCGGCCGCGGTCAGGAGGGTCTCGACGAGCTCGGCCGTTTCCTCCAGCGCGCGGCCTTCGGCCGAGATGCTCGGCTTGCGGCAGAGCTCGCGCGTGAAATCGAGCGCCTCCTGCTCGATCGAGTTGACGTCGACAGAGGCCACCCGGGCAGGATCTCGTTTTCTCTATCGGCCGTCAACGCGGACCGCGAGCTCGCGGGCAATGCCGCGGCGGCCGCCGTCGGTCAACCGCACCGCCCGGCTGTCCGGGCGCCGCTCGATCCAGCCGCGCTCAAGGAAGCTTGTCGCGAGCGCCGCGCCGAGCGCCCCCGCGAGGTGGTGGCGCCGCTCCGTCCAGTCGAGACAGGCGCGTGTCAGCGGCCGCCGGCCTCGCGCGAGCTCGTCGATCTCGATGCCGAGCCTCGCGAAGCGATCGGCCCCTCGCGGCGTCACCTCGAGTTTCGGCATCAGCACCTGCTGCCGCTGCAAGCCCTCCAGCAGCGCGACGCCGAGGGCGCCCGCGAGGTGGTCGTAGCAGGTCCGCGCCGCCTGGAGCTCAGAGCCCAGGCGGGCCTGCTTCAGCGAGCTCGCGGGGCGGTGGGGCGCAAGCACGGCCAGCGACTCGATCGCGGCCGCGACGGTCGGGTCGGCCAGCCGGTAGTAACGGTGTCGGCCGGAGCGCTCGACCTCGAGCAGGCCGCCGTCGACGAGCTTGCCGAGCTGGATGCTCGCGGTCGAGGCGCCCACGCCGGCCCGTTGCGCGAGCTCGCTCGCCGGCAGGGCCGTGCCGTCTGCGAGTGCCGTCAAGAAAGCCGCGCGAGTCGGGTCGCCTATCAAGGCCGCCGGTGTCGAGATGTCCGCCTCTGCGATCACAGTTTGACGTTACTACAACTGTCCAAGTGTTAGGCTCGCGGTGTGGAGTTCACCGACGCGGACCTCGCGTACATCCGGGCGAACTACCTGACGCTCGACGAGCTCTGCGCCGAGCGCGCCGAGGCGCCGTCGGAGGTGCGGCGCCGGATCGACGAGCGCCTGCTGCCGCGCCCCTCGTACGTGCTCGACGACGGCACCGAGATGTTCCCACACGACTACTTCCGCCTCGCCGACGAGGCGGGAGGCGTCGACCGGCTGCGGAGGCACTTCGAGGAGCGGCTGCGCACGGCGGGCGATGACGATGTCGACGGGCAGTGGGACGGATACCTCAGCGGGATCTACGCGGTCTGCCTTCGGGAGGTGACGCCCGAGACGATCGCGCGCAAGACGAAGCTCGTCACCTCGCTCTGCGAGCTGCTCGTGCTCGCCAAGCCCCGCGACCCGGACTGGCGAGAGCGATTGCGCCGCGAGGTCGACGAGCTTGACGAGCTCGAGCGTGAGTTCGCCCCGGACTACGACCGCAACGAGGAGCGGTTCGGCTGCAAGCCGACGCGCGATTTGTTGATCGGCGCGGCCCGGGAGCGCTTTCCGGGCGTTTTCGCCATGGAGCCTGCGCGCCGTTAGGCTCGCCGGGTGTCGTCTTTTCTCATCGGCTACGGCCTCGGGCTTTTCGTTGCGGCGCAGATCGGCCCGGTCTCGCTGCTGATCGTGCGCTCGGTCCTTCGAGGCAACTTCGCGATCGGGCTGGCGATGGCCGCGGCGGTGGCCCTGGTCGACCTCGGCTATGCAGCGCTCGGTCTCGCCGGGGTGGCGAGAGCGCTCGAGTCGACGAACGGCGTGCAGATCGCGCTCGGTTACGTCGGCGCGGCGGTGCTCGCAGCGATCGGCCTGTGGGCGATGTGGATCGGCTTCCGCGCGCGGTTCGGGCTCGAGACGGCCGAGGAGGTCGGGACTCCGCGGCGAGCCTTTGCGACCGCGTTCGCGGCAACGGCCCTGAACCCACTGACGATCGCACTCTGGACCGCGGCCGCCCCCGCTGCCGTCTCCGGCGGTTCGCGCTCTTCGGTCGACACGGCGGCGCTGCTCGTCGGCGCCGGCCTCGGGACGCTGACCTGGTACACGTGCTTCGCCGGCGCGATCGCGCTCGCCCGCCGCCGGATCGGCCCGCGAACGCTGTCGGCGATCGACATCGGCGCCGGTGCAGGGATCCTTGGGTTCGGCGCCTACCTCGGGTATCGGACCGCGAACAGCTAGATCGTCACGACAGTCTTCGCCCGCGCGTGGCCGTCGTCGAGTTGGCGCATCGCCTCGACGATCTGCTCGAGGTCGTAACGGTGCTCGATCACCGGCCGCACCCGCCCGGATTCGATCAGATGGCGGAGCGCCTCGAGATCGTCCGCGTTCGGCTTCGCGATAAAGAACACCGCTGATCGACGGTCGAGCGTTGCGGCGAGCTTCGCCCGCGCGATGTGACCGAGCGGGCCGAGCCAACGCTTCTCGCGCGGGCCTCCGACGAGGACGACCGTTCCGTCGGAGTCGAGCACGGCGCACATCGATCGCCACGACCGGTTGCCGGCGTTGTCGAAGAGCACGTCGTAGCGCTCGCCGCTGCGAGCGAAGTTCTCGCGCGTGTAGTCGAAGACGCGCGTTGCGCCTAGCTCTTGCGCCTGCTCGGCGTTGCGCGCGCTGCAGACGGCGTGCACTTCCGCGCCGAGCGCCTTCGCGATCTGTACCGCGAAGGTGCCGACGCCGCCGGCCGCGCCGTTCACGAGGACCTTCTGGTCCGACCGCAAGCCACCGTGGTCGCGCAGGCCCTGAAGCGCCGTGATACCGGCGACCGGCACGGCAGCGGCCTCCTCGAACGACAGGTTGGCCGGCTTCCGCGCGACCCGCGCGCCCGCGACCACATACTCGGCGAACGCTCCGTTCTGGCAGCCGTATACCTCGTCGCCTGGGGCGAATGCGCTCATGCCGCCGCCGACTGCAGCGACGACACCCGCGAAGTCGATACCCGCCTCGGAGGATCTCGGCTTGCGCAAACCCATCAATGGGCGGGCGACGTAGGGACGGCCGCTGAACCCATACCAATCGGCGGCGTTCAGGGATGTCGCGTGCACCCGTACGAGCAACTCGCCTTCGCCCGGCTCGGGCGTCTCCACGTCGCGCACGACGAGCGATCGGTAGTTGATTTGAGCTGCTGCCTTCATCGTTCTCCTTACGCCGTAAGCTTACGGCGTAAGATAATGCGTACGCCGTAAACTCGTCAAGAGAGATGGCGAAAAACCGAATCCCTCTCAGCCGGGATCGCATCCTGCGCGCGGGACTGAACCTCGCAGACGCCGCTGGGATCGAGGCACTCACGATGCGTCGTCTCGGCGACGAGCTCGGCTACGAGGCGATGTCCCTCTACCGGCACATCGCGAACAAGGACGACCTGCTCGACGGCATGCTCGATCTCGTGCTCGCGGAATGGGAGCTGCCTGACGGCGACGACGCGGTCGATGCCATCCGAACCACGGCCCGCTCCGTCCACCAAGGCCTGCGCCGCCACCCCTGGGCGGCGCGGCTGCTCATGACGGGCGCCCACATCCGGCCGCGGCGCCTCGCGTACGGGGAGTTCCTGCTCGGCCGGCTCCGCGACGCCGGGCTGGACGCCGACAGGAGGTACCACGTCTACCACCTGCTCGACGGGTTCATCTTCGGGTTCTCGCTTTGGGAGATCGCGTACACAAACGCGGGCGATCCCGATTTCGCGGAGCGCGTGGCGGAGTTCATGCAGAAGATCCCCTGGGATGACTACCCGAACTTCACCGAGCATCGGGACCAGCACATGTCCGACGGGCCGCACCGCGAGGTCAGCGCCTTCGACGTGGGCCTCGACCTGATCCTCGTCGGTCTCCGGCCTATGGGGGGTACTTCGCGAGCGTGAGCGCGAAGGCGACGTTGGCGGCGATCGCCGTGAATGCGACGACCGGGTGGCGGAGCGGCTTCGGCCCGTCCGCGACGGCCCAGTACAGCGGGAACGCGAAGAGCGCCTGCCGCGCGAAGCTCGTGACTGTGCCTGAGAAGAACGCGACGCCGATCACGGCCGTCGCGAACGCGGCCCAGGGCCGGTAGCGCGGGCCGAGCCACCAGAGCAACCCGACGACGGGAACGACCGCTGCGAGAACGGCGCTCTGGATCCTGCTCTGCGTGGTCTGTGCGCCAAGCAGAAGCGCCGCGACGATGCAGGCGTAGGCGACGACTGCCGCGCACCAGCGGCCGAACCGCCGCGCGACGAGCGCGACCACGAGAACGGCAACGAGCCCGCCGACGACGAGCAGCGTCGCGTGGACGCTGAACGCATGCGCGACGTGGCCCGGCCACTTGGAGAGGCGGGTCGGGCCGCTTCGCTGCCAGATCGGCAGATCCTCAGCGTGGACGAAGGCGCGCGGGTCGCCGCTTCGCGCCCAGAAGTAGCTGTGGACGACGACGGCCGCGGCGATGGGGGTGCCGGCCGCGACAAGCCGGGCGGCGGCGCCGCGCGCGACCAGAAACAACGGAATCGCGATCAGGAAGCCGGTCGGTCGCGCGAAGGCGGCGACGGCCCCGAGCCCGCCGGCGAGATAGGGGCGTCCGCGGAGAACGAGTGCGGCCGCCCAAACCGCCGCGGCCAACGCGACCACGTCGGGGTAGGCGAGCAGCAGCATGAACGACCCCGGCCAACAGGCGAGCGCGAGCACCGCTTGGCGAGGACGACCGCTCGGGCTCGAAGCGGAGACGCCGAGGAAGGCGAGCCCGCTGGCAAAGACGACGACACCGAAAGCGGCGACCCAGTCAGGAATCGATCCCGAGGCCCGCAGGACAAGCGGCCAGAGCGGGAAGAAGGCGTAGTAAGGGCCGCCGTGGCCGTTCGGGTAGCCGAAGAGGGCGACGCCGCGGTACCAGCCGAAGTCCCAGCTGAAGAACGGCCAGAGCGGCCCGCCGAAGTGCGGCCAGTTGTGGTGCGGGTCGGAAATCGCGCCCGCCTCGACGCCGAGGATCACGACGGCGAGCACCGCGCCGAGCCAGACCGCCCAGATCGCGCCCGCGCCGAGCGCGGCGTGCCGGTCGAGCCTGCTCAGGAACCGATCGCGGATGGCCAGCCGCGCCGGGACGGCGCCCACGGCAGGAACGCGCTGCGCCACGCGGCGAGAATAGCGGCCGCCCTTCCCGCGGACCGGCTTAGCCTCTTAGGCGGCGCCGGCCTCGACGGTCTCGTCGGTGTCGCCGTTCCGGCCGAGCTGCTGGTCCCACCAGACCGCCTCGCGGCGTTGCAACTCCGTCTGGGCCTTGCCGACGAGAGTCGCGAGCTCGGCTTCCTTCTGCGTCAGGTGCGCCTCGAGCTCGGCGACCGCCGCCTCGCGGTCCTCGACCTTGTCGGTGCGGAGAATGATGTCGGCATCGAGCGCAGCCTGGCGCTGTTCGGCCTCCGCATCGCGTTCGTCGAGCTCACGGATGCGGTCGCGGATCGTCTCCTCCATCGACGCAAGCCGCTCCTCGCGCCGGTCGAGTCGGTTCGAGTGGGACTCGGCCAGGCCTTCCTTGCTCGACAACGCCGATTCGCGCGTGGCGAGCTCACGTTGGCGCTCCTCGAGCTGCGCCTCGCGCTGCCGGAGGTCGACGGCGAAGTTCATGTCGCGCTGGGCGTGTGCTATCTCGGCCTTGAGCCGGTTCAGCTCGGCCTCGCGGGCGGCAAGCTCAGTCTCGCGCCGATCGAGCTCGGCTGACCGCGAGGCAGCGTCGCGAACCGCGGCGGTCTTGTCCGAGTACTCGCGTTCGAGCGTTTGGAGCTCGCCGCGCAGGCGCTCCTGCTTGAGCAGCAGCTCGGCCTCGCGTTCGCCCAGCGCCTCGTCCTTGGCCGCGACGCGGGCGCCTTCCTTCTTGAGCTCGGCCTCGCGGGCGCCGAGCTTGCGCTCCCGCTCCGAGACCTCCTTGTCACGCGCGCGGCACTCGTCCTCCCGCTTCGCGAGCGCGCGTTCCCGGCCTTCGAGCTTGACGGTGCCGGCACGCTCCTGCGTGGCGAGCTCCTGCTCGGCGCGGGAAAGCTTGCGCTCCCGGTCCGCGAGCGCCTTACGCTGCTTCTCGAGGTCGTTCGAGAACTTCGAGCGATCACGGTCGAAGGACTTCAGCTCGCGCAGCTTCCGCTCGGCCTGCTCCTGGCGCTCGGCCGAGAACTGCTGCTCGGCCGCGAGCTCAGCCTGCAGCTCGGCGAGCCGGGCATGCTCGGCCTCGATCGTCTGGCGCTGGTCGCGAATCTTGCGCTCGCGCTCCTCGAGCTCGGCCTGAAACTCGGCGAGCTTCGCGTCACGCTCGTCGAGGGTGGAGGAGCGCCGGGAGAGGCCCTGCTCGGACTCGATCCCGGCCTCGAACACCTCCTGTTGCTCGGCCAGGGCGGCCTTCAGCTCCTCCTCGCGTTTCAGCGCGGCGTCGAGCTGCTTGCGGAGGTCGTCGCTGGCGCCGCTCGAGATGACTGTCAACGGCTCCGACGATTCCGACGGACGCGCCGTCAGCTCCAGGCGCAGCTCGACGTTCGGCTGCGTATCCGCCGGCGGGGCCTCGGAATCCTCGCGCCGCTTCTGTAGCTGGGCGCGGAGGCCGGTGCCGAACTCCTTCTTCTTGGGCTCGTTGTTGTCTTTCTGCGACGCCATTGTCTTCTCCTAGAAGATCTTGGACAGGTTCAGGAAGGCGGGACCGAGGATCACGAGGAACATCGCGGGGAAGATGAAGAGCACGGTCGGGAAAAGCATCTTGATCGGTGCCTTCATCGCCTTCTCCTCGGCTGCGGCCTGACGGCGCTGGCGCGTATCGGTGGCCTGCACACGCAGGATCCGTCCGAGCGAGATGCCGAGCTGGTCGGCCTGGATGATCGCGCGGGTGAAGCCGGAGATCTCGGGCGTATCCGCCCGCTCGGCGAGCTTCTTGAGCGCGTCCTGGCGCGACTCGCCGATCCGGATCTCGTTCAGGGTCAGGCCGAACTCTTCCGTCAGCGGCCCGTCCATGTACTCGATCAGCTTCGAGATTGCACCGTCGAAGCCCATCCCGGCCTCGACGCTGACCGCGAGCAGGTCGAGCGCGTCCGGAAGCTGCGTGCGGATTCGGTCGCGCCTCGAGCGGGCCTTCGCGCCGACGATGAAGTCGGGGGCGAGGAAGCCGAGGGCGGCGAGCCCTACGCCGAACAGGAGAGCCGCTCCACCGCCGGCAGCGGCGCCGCCGAAGACCATTCCGAGGAGCATTGCCCCCATGGCGGTTGCCCCCTTGGCTGCGAGGAACCCCGTCGGCGTGACCGTCCGCCCCATCCCGGCGGCGAGCAGCTTGCCGCGGACGCCGTCCACCGTCGTCTTGGGGTGGACTCGGAGCACGACACGGGCGATCCGGTCGCGCGCCGGTGTGAGCACACGCTCCTTGAACGGCTGCTCGCGCTCGCCGAGGGCGGCACGGATCTTGCCGTAGTTCGCGGCCCGCTTGACCGACACGTGCCGCTCGCGGGAGGGTGCGGTGGCCGCCTCGCCGATCAGGTACGCGGCGGCGGCGAGGAAGAGGACGGCGAGGACGATTAGAAACATTTGGCTACCCCTTGAAGGAGACGATTTTCTTGAGGATCAGTGACCCGAACGCCATCATCGTCAGCCCGCCTGCGATCAGCATGTGACCCTTGTGCGTGTTGTAGAGCGGGGCCATGTAGGTCGGGTTCAGCAGCGTCAGCGAGCCCGCGATGAAGAACGGGAGCCCGACGAGGGTGTAGGCGGACATGCGTCCCATCGCCGTCAGCGAGCGGATCTTCCGGGCGAACTGCTGTCGGTCGCGAACGGTGTCGGCGACCATGTCGAACAGGCCGGCGAGCGAGCCTCCGACCTGCCGTTGGATGTTCACCGCAGTGATCACGAACGAGAAGTTCTTCGAGCCGATGCGGTCGGCCGTGTCGTTGAGCGCCTCTTCCATGGGGCGACCCAGCTGGGTATCGGTGAGGATGCGGCGGAGCTCCTTGGCGGCTGGCTCCTGCCCTTCGTCGACGACGCTCTGAAGGCCCTGCTTGAAGCTGTGCCCGGCCTTCAGCGAGGCGGCCATCGTGATCAGGAGGTCCGGCAGCTGATCCTCGAACTTGCGAATCCGGCGCCGGGCCTTCACCCAGGCGAAGACGTACGGAATGAAGCCGCCGACGAGGAACATGGCGAGGATCGCCAGGCCACCGGCGCCGGCGAGCCCGGCGACGATCGCGAACAGAAACGCGCCACCGACCATGATCCACGCAAACTCGACGGTCTTCAGCGGCAGATCGGCGCGCTGGAGGAGCAGATGTAGGTCGCGCCACTGGCGCCGGTGTCCGAATGTGTTCTCGGTCACGCGGAAGAGGCCGTTCATCCAGTTCAACCGCTCGCGGCCGGTGGGGCGCTTCGACCTGTGCCGCGTCGACTCGACGTGCGGTGCCAGACGCCGCTTCAGCAAGGTCCCCCTCAGCGTCGAGGCGAAGAGCGTGGCCGACGCGAGCACGAGCAGCCCCGCGAAGAGGGCGAAGACGATGTTGCCGAGCGGGCCGTAGAGCGGCCCAGGAACGAACGGGGAGGGTTTTGCTTTCGGCGAGCTCTTGTCCGCGTTCGGGACGGTGACCGTCCGCTGATCTGACCCAAGCCGGGCGACGGTGGCCTTCAGCTCGAGCTTGTCGCCGGGGCGGGCACTCGTGAGGTAGTGAACCCGCCAGGTGCGGCGGAGCTCACGGGCGATCGAGCTGTAGATCGCGCTCAGCGTCCCGCTCGAGGCGGCCGCGTGGAAGCTGCCGCCGGTCTCGTGTGCCAAGCGCTCCAGGCCCGAGGTATCCGCCTTGGCGCCGAAGGCGATTGGGTAGGCGACTGCGCCGGCCCGGTGCAAGGACTTGAGTGCCGCCTGTTCGGAAACGTTGCTGCCGACATCGTTGCCGTCCGTGAGCAGGACGACCACGCGGCCTCCCTGCTGGCTTGCGAGCACTCGGGCCGAAAGGTCGACCGCGTCCCAGAGCGCCGTGCCCGAGTTCGCGCCGATCGCGAGCGTGCGGAGCGCGTTGTCGGCGTCGATCGTTGCGCTCGAGAAGGGGCCCTGCTGCGCGGCGTGCTGGCCGAACGTGACGAGAGCGATCCGGTCGCAGGCGGGCTTCGATGCCACGAAGGCGGTTGCCGCTGAAGCGGCCTCCGCGAGCGGCTTGCCCGCCATCGAGCGCGACGTGTCGAGCGCGAGCACGACGTTCTTGCAGCGGCCGAGGTTGACCGCCTGCAGGCCGGCGACGGGGCGTCCGTTCTCGAACAGCGCCGGCGCCGTCTTCGAAGGCGCTGACGTGACCACGGTCGCACCGACGTTCGGGTAGGCGCCGAAGTCGAGCCCGTTGAGCCTGACACCGCCCCACGCCGTTCCCGCCGTGGCGAGCGCAGCGATGGCGGTAACCAGACTGAGGAGAAAAACGACAGTTTTTCTGCTCACGAGAAGCTTCCGTAGCTCGCGTTGGCGTATGCGACGTAGCCCGCCGAATCCTCGCTGAAGAAGTGCGGCGGCAGGACGACGCCGTTCGCGGCCATCTTCTCGAGGAAGTGCGGCT
>JBKOUJ010000057.1:0-9437 GCA_046723355.1 Actinomycetota bacterium
CCAGTCGAACGACGCCTTCTGGATGTCGATCAGGTTCGGAAGGTCGAGGACGTGCTTCAGGCGCGAGAAACTCTTCCGCGCGCGAGGCGCGGCAACCCGTGCGGTCAAGTGAGGGTGCCTCCCTTTACGGCTGTGTGTGAACTACGTGGAGAAATGCGACAGGCGAAGCTACGGAACCTACGGCGCGACCCACAAAGATAGCGAATGCGCGTGCTCCTACGCAAGCCAAGGCGCGCGGAAACCGCGAGGGCCAACTATAGAGCATTTTCGGCCCGAAAACGTGCGACGGGGCCGTTTTGGCGCCCTCGCGTCACATGTTCAGACCTCCCAAACGCGAAGGCCGCGCGTTGCGCGGCCTTCGCACGAGAGCACCCCTATGTGCGCTCTAACTTTGCTTGGCGCCCTTGTCGAATACGAGGCGCGCCGTCAGGTCCGGCAGCGTCGAGTGCGACTTGATCGCCTCTCTGACGTCGGCGCGGCACACCTTCGCGAGCACGAGCGCGCGGTCGTTCTGCGCCATGGCGTCGAGGGTCGACGCGGCTCCTGCCTTGCGGTAGTGAGTGTTGGCGTCGACGTTCACCGTGACCGGGTTGCCGGCCTTCGCGTACAGGCGGCCGAGCCGGTTGGCGTGCTTGACGGTGAGCATGAACGACGTGTCGCCGGTCGCGGGATCATTTGCGAGCGTGCCGGCGAGGAACACCGGCGCGGGGCGGCACGCGGGACCATGCGTTCCGGACTTTCCATGGCCGGGGTCGGCCGTCGCCCCCGACGCGGCGAGCGCCGCAGTCGCGAGTCCGACCGTGACGAGTTTGGTGAGACGCATTGCTTTACCTCCAGGGAAGTGGATCGCTGCCCGAGAGGTCGGTCGAATCGCGCTCGGACCGTACGGGAACCCCTTGAAGGAGGTAGTGCTTCTTACAGGTGCCTTACGCAGGGATTGTCCCCGAATGGGGACTGTCCCATGAACCGTCTGCGTTGCCTGCTGCGGTTAATGGGACAGTCCCCTGCGGGGACAGTCCCTGCCCGTCGCCTGACGGCGACGCCTGACTTGTTGACGCGTTACTTGAGCTCGACGGTGGCGCCCGCTTCCTCGAGCTGGCCCTTGATCGAGTCGGCCTCTTCCTTCGCCACGCCTTCCTTGACCGGGTTCGGCGCGCCGTCGACGAGGTCCTTCGCCTCCTTGAGGCCGAGACCGGTGACTGCGCGGACGACCTTGATCACCTGGATCTTCTGCCCGCCGGCCTCGTTGAGGACGACGTCGAACGTCGACTGCTCCTCGGCAGCGGCGGCGCCGTCCCCGCCCGCAGCCGGAGCGCCTGCGGCCGCAATGGCGACCGGAGCGGCTGCCGTCACGCCCCACTCCTCCTCGAGCTTGTTCTTGAGCTCGACGAGGTCGAGGACCGTCATGCCCCCGAGCTGCTCGACGAGCTTGTCGGTGTCTGTCTTTGCCATTTATTCCTCCTCACTTTCCGGCGCGGGTGTCTCTCCCCCGGCCGCTGTTTCCTCTGATGGTTCTTCTTCTGCGGGCGCGTCAGCCACGGCCTGCGGTTCGTCTGGCGCGGCCTCAGCCTCCGGCTCGGGCACGGTCTCGCCCTGCTCTTCGAGCTGCTTGATGCGCGCGTCGAGCACGTTGACGATGTCGCGGAGCGGCGCCGTGAACAGGCCGACGATCGTCGTCAGCGGCGCAGCCACCGCGCCCGCGAGCTGAGCGCGCAGGACCTCGGTAGGCGGCAAGGTCGCGAGCCGCTTGATCTCGGCGTCGCCGACGGTATCGCCCTCGAGCAGCCCGCCGCGGATGACGAGCACGTCGTTCGTGCGCGCGGTGTCGTTCAGGATCTTGGCGGCCGCGGCGGGATCGCCGTCGGCGTCGATGAACGCGATCGCGGTCGGGCCGTCGATCAACTCCAGCAGCGCCTGAACCCCGGCCTGCTCGGCCGCGAGCCGGGTCAGCGTGTTCTTGACGACGGAGAACTGGGCGCCGGTCTCGAGAAGCTTCGTGCGCAGCTCGTCGATCTCGGGCATCGACAGCCCGCGGTAATCGGCGACCAGAAGGTTGGGCGAGCTCTTGAGCCGCTCGGCCAGCTCTCCGACGATCCGTTCCTTGTCCTGTCTCAGCATCGAATCACCTCCTCGAACGTTTCGGGCCCGCGATTGGCGGACCCGACAGAGAAGGCTTCTCGGCTGGGCCGCCTACGCCGGGCTTCTGCGCGCGAGCGCGGCCGGCGGTCTGGGGCGACGGGCTTATTACGCGGTTACTGCTTCTTCTGAGGGTGTCTCCTCGAGCTCCTCGACGATGCCCCTCGTCCGCGCCGGGTCGACGTGGATCCCGGGGCCCATCGTGGTCGTCAGTGTAACGCCGTTGATGTACCGGCCCTTCGCGGCCGCCGGCTTCGCGCGCAGGATCTCGTCCAGGAGCGCGGCGTAGTTCTCGGCGAGCTGGCGCTCGTCGAAGCTCTTCTTGCCGAGAGGAAGGTGGACGTTCGCACCGCGGTCGGTGCGGTACTCGAGCTTGCCCGCCTTCGCCTCCTGGACGGCCTTCCCGACGTCCATCGTGACCGTGCCGGTCTTCGGGTTCGGCATCTTTCCGCGCGGCCCGAGGATGCGGCCGAGCTTGCCGACGACGCTCATCTGGTCGGGCGTCGCGATCGCGACGTCGAAGTCGTCGAAGCCTTCGTCGATCTGCTTGGCGAGATCGGCCGTGCCGACGACGTCCGCGCCGGCGTCGTGCGCCTCACGGGCCTTGTCGCCCTCGGCAAAGACTGCGACCCTGGACTCGCGGCCGGTCCCGTGCGGGAGCATGAGCGTCCCGCGAAGCTGCTGCTCCGCGTGCCGGACGTTGAGGCCCAGGTTGAAGTGCACCTCGACCGTCTCGTCGAACTTCTTGTCCGGGAAGCCCTTGAGCATCCGGATCGCCTCGGCCGGCGAGTAGAGCCGCTCGCGGTCGATCTCGCCGCGTGCGGCGCGGTAGTTCTTTCCATGTTGCGTCATAGGTCCGTCTCCACTCCCATCGAGCGCGCCGTTCCGGCGACGACCTTCATCGCCTCCTCGACGTCGCGCGCGTTCAGGTCGGGCATCTTCGTCTCGGCGATCTGCCGGATCTGGTCGCGGCTGAGGCGGCCGACCTTCTCACGGTTCGGCTCGCCGGAGCCCCTCTCGAGACGCAGCGCTTCCTTGATCAGCACGGCCGCAGGCGGCGTCTTGGTGATGAAGTCGAAGGAGCGGTCCTCGAAGACCGTGATCTCGACCGGGATGATGCGCCCGTTCTGATCGGCGGTCTGGGCGTTGAACGCCTTGCAGAACTCCATGATGTTGACGCCGTGCTGGCCGAGCGCAGGCCCGACCGGCGGCGCCGGGTTCGCCTGCCCGCCGGGGATCTGCAGCTTGATCATGGTGAGAACTTTTTTCGCCACGCTACGCGTCCTGGTTACGTCGCTGTTTCCGCGAGACGTCGCTTGTCAGTTCGAGACGTAGGCGATCAGTCAATTTTCTTCACCTGATCGAAGCCCAGCTCGACCGGGACTTGCCGCTCGAAGATGTCGACGAGCACCTTCAGCTTCTGCTGGTCCGGATTGACGTCGACGATCTCGCCGTCGAAGTCGGACAGCGGTCCGGACGTGACCTTCACCGACTCGCCGAGCGAGAACTCGACCTGCGCACGTGGCCGCTCACCCGCGGTCGCGCCGGTGCGGAGGATCCGGTCGACCTCGCCCTGCGAGAGCGGCACCGGCTTCGTGCCGGCGCCGACGAAGCCGGTTACGCCGGGCGTGTTCTTGACGACCGTCCACGCGTCGTCGTTCAGGTCCATGTTCACGAGCACGTAGCCGGGGAGGATCCGCTTCTCGGTCTGAACCTTCTGGCCGTCCTTCGTCTCGATCACCTGCTCGGTCGGGACGACGACGCGCCGGAAGCGGGTGTGCTGATTCATGGAGTCGATCCGGTGCTCGAGGTTCGTCTTGACCTTGTTCTCGTGCCCCGAATACGTGTTGATCGCGTACCACCTGAACACGCTACGCGTCCTTGTATCCACAAATGTTCATCCGATTACCGTCCTGTCTCTACTGACCGAGGAAGACGTGCTGAACGAGCCGCTTGAAGACGAGGTCGGCGAGCCAGAGATACGTGCCGACGATCACGCAGGCGATCAGCACGACGGCGGTGCCCTGGATCAGCTGCTGCTGGCCCGGCCATTCGACCTTCTTGAGCTCGGCAACGGACTCGCCGACGAAGCGCCGAAATCCCGACCCGGGAATGTGCCGCTCGGTCGCAACCGCTGCCGGCTCGGCGGCGCGCATCTGCGCGGGCCGCTGAGCAGCGCGCGACTCGGCGCCGTTTCCCTGCTGGCGGAGCTGCTCGGCACGGCGGGCCCGCCTCTGAGCACGGGTCTGCTTGGCCACGCTAGCGCGTCTCCCGGTGGACGGTGTGATGCCCGCACCAGCGGCAGTACTTGCGCAGCTCGACGCGGTCGGGCGTGTTCCGCTTCGACTTCGTCGACTGATAGTTCCGCCGCTTGCAGTCGGTGCAAGCGAGGGTGATCGCGTCTCGTACTCCGGTTGCCAAGAGAGCTCCTGGTTGCGTGCGTGGAAACGACCGGAAGGCGGGACCTCCCGGCCGGCCGCTCGATTGTAGCGACGACTCGGTCGCGAGGGCGTTCCCGGCCCGGTCGTACATCTTGCGATAGCGGCGGAAGGACTCGAACCTTCGACCTTCGGATTATGATTCCGCTGCTCTAACCAGCTGAGCTACGCCGCCGTGTTGGGCCGGAGTGTAGCCGAGCGATTCCTCTTCGATTCACCGTCGCAACGCCTGGATAGGCTCCATTCGTGGCCGCGATCGAAGCGGAAAAACTACGCCGGACCTACAAATCGACCTCGGGCTTCGCGCGTCGCCGCTCGAAGACGATCGAGGCCGTGCGCGGAATCGACTTCGAGGTCGGCGAGGGCGAGCTCTTCGGTCTGCTCGGGCCGAACGGCGCCGGCAAGACGACCACGATCAAGATGCTCGTGACGCTGCTGATCCCGACCTCCGGGACGGCGCGCGTGCTCGGGCTCGACGTCGTACGCGACGCCCGCGCGGTCCGGCGCAAGATCGGCTACGTGTTCGGCGGCGAGCGCGGCGCCTACGACCGGCTCAGCGGCCTCGACAACCTGCGCTACTTCGCCGAGCTGTACGGCGTGCCGCCGAAGGTGCAGAAGAAGCGGATCCCGGAGCTGCTCGAGCTCGTCGGCCTGACTGGGCGTGAGAAGGACCGCGTCGAGGGGTACTCGCGAGGGATGAAGCAGCGGCTGCACATCGCGCGCGGGCTGCTGCACGATCCCCCGGTGGTCGTCCTCGACGAGCCGACCATCGGGCTCGACCCGGTTGGCGCGCGAGAGCTGCGGCAAACGGTCGCGGAGCTGGCGCGCTCGGGCAAGACTGTGCTGCTGACGACGCACTACATGTACGAGGCGGATGCGCTCTGTAACCGGATCGCCGTGATCGCGCAGGGCGAGATCGTCGCCACCGGAACGCCGTCCGACCTGAAGAGCATCGTCGCCGACCGCACGGTGGTCGAGATCGAGGCTTTCGGCGCGCCCGAGGAGACGATCCGGAGGCTGCGCGAGGCGCCGGGCGTGACCTCGGTCGCAGTCGAAGATCGCGAGCAGGCACAGGTGCTGGTCGTGCAGAGCCCGCACGGGCTCGAGCTGACCCAGCAGCTGCTCGGTTACCTCGACGGCGTGCGGGTCGGCCGGGTCGCCGCCCGCGAGCCGACGCTCGAGGACGCCTACGTGAGCCTGGTGACGGAGGGCCGATGATCCGGATCGCGCGTCTGCTCTATGTGAGCTGGTTCTTCAACCTGAAGCAGCTGACGCGATCGGGGCTCTTCATCTTCACCTCGATCGTCGAGCCGCTCATCTTCGCCACGCTCGCCTACTACCTGTTCAAGGCGGGGCAGCGGCCCGGGACGTTGCTGTACGCCTCCCTCTCGGCCGGGCTGATGGGCATCTGGACCTCGACCCTCTTCGGCTCGGGCGGCGTGATCAGCTGGCAGCGGTGGGAAGGGACGCTCGAGCCGATCGTCGCCGCGCCGCCGCCGCTCATCTTGATCATGTTCCCGCTCACCCTCGCGACGGCGACCATCGGGCTCTACTCGCTCACCGCGACGCTCCTCTGGGGTCGGATCGTCTTCGGTATCCCACTCGAGTTCGCGCATCCGGTGACGTTCGCACTCGCCGTCGGCGTCACGATCCTCGCCCTCGGCGCTCTCGGGATCGTGATCGGCGGCAGCTTCGTCCTCTATCGCGAGGCGAACGCGCTCTCGAACATGCTCGAGTTCCCGGTCTGGATCGTCACCGGCGCGATCGTGCCGCTGTCGCTGCTGCCCGGTTGGGTCCATTACATCTCGTGGGTGCTCGCGCCGACATGGGGCTTCCGGGCGATCCGTACCGCCACCTTCGGGGGCGACGCCTGGCCCGCATTCGGGATATTGTTCCTGCTCTTCGTCGTCTACCTCGCGGTCGGACAGTGGTTCGTCGACCAGTTCGAGCGGCGTGCCCGTGAACGCGCCACGCTCTCTCTGGTGTGAGCATGTGTATGAACCTGACCGTTCCCTGGGCCGGGATTAGCGGCCGCCCGAGTGAATCGGGCGCCCTCTTCAACGGCATCGCAAGCGACTCCGTGGCTCTAGTGTGAACTCGCTGCGCGTCTTCGTGATTGGCGGGCTGATGTCCTATCGCGCGCTCTTCAGCTGGCAGTCGCCCGCGTACTACATCCCGACGATGCTCGGCCACCCGCTTTTCCAGGTGCTGTTCTTCGCGTACCTCGGCCGCTTCAGCCACGTCCGCAACGACGCCTTCTTCGTGGTCGGCAACTCGGTGCAGGTGTGCGCGATGGCGGCGGTCTACGGGATGGCGATGACGA
This sequence comes from Actinomycetota bacterium, assembly GCA_046723355.1. Taxonomy (GTDB): domain Bacteria; phylum Actinomycetota; class Thermoleophilia; order Gaiellales; family Gaiellaceae; genus 13-2-20CM-68-14. The sequence continues at coordinate 6,898 of JBKOUJ010000057.1, forward strand.
TCGGCGGCGAGCGCTGGACGCAGACGCTGGCGCCGCTGCTCGCGACGCCAGCCTACCGCCTGCCGCTCTTCCTCGGGCGGGCGCTGCCGCAGATCGTCAACGGCTTCTTCGTCTCAGCTTTCGCCTTCACCGCCGGCTGGCTGCTCCTTGACTTCAACCCGCCACTGTCGAGCGTTCCGGGCCTGGCGCTGATCGTGCTCGTCTCCACGACGTCCTGCGCCGGGTTCGGGCTGGTCGTCGGCGCGCTCGGGCTGCGGCTGCGGGACGTGTTCACGGTCGCCAACCCCGCGTACTTCCTGATGCTGCTGCTCTGCGGAGTCAACATCCCGCTGTCAGCGCTGCCGGGCTGGATGGCCACGATCGGGCGCTGCCTGCCGCTGACGCACGGCATCGCAGCGGCGCGTGCGGTCGCCCGCGGCGTGCCGCTCAGCTCGGTCAGCGGTCTAGTCTGGCGCGAGGCCGCGATCGGCGCCTGTTACTTCGCGGGCGCGTACCTGTTGATGCGGATCTTCGAGACCGAGGGACGACGGCGCGCGTCGCTGGAGCTCGTCTGAGGTGAGGATCCGCGACCTCAACTGGATGCAGCTCGAGGAATACCTCTCGCGCGACGACCGGATCGTGCTGCCGATCGGGTCGACCGAGCAGCACGCCTACCTCTCGCTCGAGACCGACAACATCCTTGCCGCGCGCGTCTCGGTCGAGGCTGCGGAGCCGCTCGGCGTGCCGGTGCTGCCGGTGCTGCCGTACGGGCTGACGCCGACGTTCGCGGCCGCGTACCCGGGCAGCCCGACGCTGAGACTGGAGACGTTCGTCGCGGTGATCCGCGATTTGCTCGAGTCGCTCTACGCGCAGGGTTTTCACCGCACGCTGGTCCTGAACGCGCACGGCGGCAATATGCCGGCGCAGTCGCTCGTCCGTGAGTGGGCGGCAGATCACGCCGATGCGCAGGCCATCTTCCACTCGTGGTGGGTGGGGCCGAAGGTTCGAGAGGTCGCGCTCGCAATCGACCCCGAGTACTCGCACGCGAACTGGGGCGAGAACTTCCCGTGGACGCGCCTGGCCGGTGTGGACTCGCCCTCGGAGCGCAAGCCGATGATGGACGAGTCCGCGTACCTGGTCGCCGGACCCGGCCAGTTGAGGGAGGTGATCGGCGACGGCAGCTTCGGCGGCCGCTACGAGCGCAACGACGAGGAGATGCTTCGCATCTGGAAAACCGGCGTCGAGGAAGTGCGCGACCTGCTCGAGTCCGGATGGCGGCGCGCGTAGCACTCGTGGCTGTGCTCGCGCTGACGCCGGGCGCCGGCGCAGCCACGGAGTTCCACGAGCTCGATCGGCTGCCGACGCATCGGAAGCTGATCGCGCTCACCTTCGACGGCGGCGGCGACACCGCGAGCGGGACGGCTTCCATCCTGCGAACGCTGCGGCGCCGACGCGTGCAGGCGACGTTCTTCCTCGCCGGCCGCTGGATCCGCCTCCACCCCGCGTTGGCCCGTGCGATCGGCCACAGCTACCCGATCGGCGATCACACCTACGACCACGCCGACCAGCTCGGCCTCTCCTCTGGACAGATCCGCGCCGACGTCCGACGGGGGGCCTGGTGGGTCCGCGTAGTGACGGGGCGCCGGCCCTGGCCGCTCTTCAGGTTCCCCTACGGCGCACGCGACGCCCGCACCGTCGCGGTCGTGAGCTCGATGGGTTACGTCTCCGTTCGCTGGACGATCGACACCTGGGGCTGGATGGGAACGTCCGAGGGCCAGTCCGTAGGGTCGGTCGTTCGCCGCGTCTCCGAGCGGCTCGAGCCCGGCGCGATCGTGCTGATGCACGTCGGCGTCGCGCGCGACGGGTCGCTCCTCGACGCGCGGGCCCTGTCGCACGTGATCTCGCTCGTCCGTGCACGCGGCTACCGCTTCGTCACGCTCGACCGTTTCGTGCACCGGCCGCGATGACCGACGACCCGATCGCGCTGTTCGCAACGTGGTTCCGCGAGGCCGAGGACGCCGGCGTCGAAGTACCGGAGACGATGACGCTCGCAACCGCGGACAGCGACGGTGCGCCCTCCGCGCGCATGGTGCTGCTGAAGGGCGCCGACGAGGAGGGCTTCGCCTTCTACAGCGGCTACGTCAGCCGCAAGGCCGGCGAGCTCGAGCGAAACCCGCGGGCGGCGCTCGTCTTCTACTGGCGGCCGCTTGGAAAGCAGGTGCGCGTCGAGGGTCGTGTCGAGCGCGTTTCCGAAGCCGAGTCGGCCGCGTACTTCGCGACGCGGCCGCGGGGGAGCCAGATCGCCGCGTGGGCGTCGCAGCAGAGCGAGCCGCTCGTCAGCCGCGAGGACCTCGACCAGCGCTACGCGGAGCTCGAGCGGGATTACGAGGGGCGCGACGTGCCGCTGCCGCCTCACTGGGGCGGCTTCAGGCTACGGCCTGAGGCGATCGAGTTCTGGCAGCACCGCGACAACCGGCTGCACGACCGTATCCGTTACACGCGCGCGCGCGAGGGCTGGCGCTCCGAATTGCTCTCCCCTTGACCCGGCAGCCTCCCGATAC
>JBKOUJ010000117.1:0-17503 GCA_046723355.1 Actinomycetota bacterium
GCCGCGGCCGACGTCGAGCGGACGGGCGACCCGAGCCGTCGCCTGCCGGAGCCTGCGCAGCGCGACGAGGTCGGGCGCCTGGCGGCAACGCTCAACGCGATGCTCGCGAGTCTCGAGCGCTCGCGCGATGCCGAGCGCCGCTTCCTCGCGGACGCCTCGCACGAGCTGCGCACGCCGCTGACCGCGCTACGGGGCAACGTCGCCTACCTTGCGCGCCACGGGGCGACTCAGGAGCTCGTGGCCGAGCTCGAGGCCGACGCGGAGCGGCTCGCGGTCCTCGCGGACGACCTGCTGACGCTCTCGCGGGAGGAGTCGGCCGCCGCGCCGACGGAGCCGGTGCGGCTCGACGTCCTCGCTCGTTCAGCGGCCGAAGGGTATGCGCACGCCGACGTCGAGGCGCCCGAGCCGGTCGCCGTCTACGGCGACCATTCGGCCCTCGAGCGTGCGCTCGCGAACCTCGTGCGGAACGCCGAGCTCTATGGGCCGACGGGAGGCCGGATCACGCTTGCGACCGAAGCCGCCAACGGCGTCGCGAGGCTGAGCGTCTCGGACGAAGGGCCGGGGCCCGAGGATCCCGAGCAGGCATTCGCCCGATTCTGGCGCGGCGAGCACGGTGAGCCGGGCTCGGGCCTCGGCCTTGCGATCGTCCGCGCCACCGCGGAGCGCCACGGCGGGCGGGCTTACGCACACGGCTCGCGGTTCACGATCGAGTTGCCTGCTCTCAGGAATCTCTCAGAGTCCGTGCCTACAACGGACGCGTGAGGTTCCTCCGCACGCTCTCCACCTCACGCCTCGTGGCGTTGATCGTTGCTGTCGTCGTCGTCGCGGCCGGCGGGGCCGCGATCGCGGTTGCGGCGAGTGGAGGAAGCGGCCCGACACCCCCGCCGAAACCGCTCGCCGACGCGCTGCACGACTCGCTCGCCGGCCCCGAGCCAGACGGAGTCACCGCCCGGATCACCTTCACGAACAAGCTCTTCCCCTCGGGCGCGCTGACGGGCCAGGTCGGCTCCGCGCTGATGTCGGGCGCCTCCGGGCGGGTCTGGGCGACGAACGACGGGCGCGGACGGCTCGAGCTTCAGTCCGATGCGGGCGACGTCCAGGTGGTCTGGAACAAGACGAGCGTCTCCGTGTACGACGCGTCCTCGAACACCGTCTATCGCGCGACCCTGCCGGCCCACTCCGGCACGTCGTCCGAGCAGCCCGCCGTCCCGTCGGTCGCCAAGATCACCGACTTCCTGACGAAGCTCGCCGAGCACGTGGCTCTCTCCGACGCGCTTCCGAGCAATGTCGCCGGCCAGGAGGCGTACACGGTTCGGGTCTCGCCCAAGCACGACGGCGGCCTCCTCGGCGCCGTCGAGCTTGCCTTCGACGCCTCTCGCGCCGTCCCCCTCCGGATCGGCATCTACGCGCAGGGCGCCTCGTCGCCCGTCCTCGAGCTGGCCGCTACCGATATCTCGTACGGCGCCGTGTCCGCAAGGGACGTCGACATATCGCCGCCGGCCGATGCGAAGTCGGTCGATCTCGGGACGCTCGGGCGAGGGACCGACACCGAGTCGGGCTCGCACGTGCAGGCCACCGGCCTGGATGCGGTTCAGGCTGCCGCCGGCTTCCCGGTGGTCGCGCCGGCGACGCTGGTCGGCCTGCCGCGGCAGGACGTCCGCCTGGTCGGCGGCAGCGACTCGAAGGCCGCGCTTGTCGTCTACGGCCACGGCCTCGGCGCGATCGTCGTGCTCGAGCGCCCGGAGGCCGCGAACGCGAAGAACGACGTGCTGGGCAGCCTCCCGCAGGTGTCGCTCGACGGCACGACCGCGCACGAGCTCGCGACGCAGCTTGGAACAGCGTTGACCTGGAAGAGAGACGGCGTCAGCTTCGTCCTCGCGGGCTCCGTCCCGACGGCGGCGGCCGAAGCCGCCGCACGCGAGCTCGGGTGAACGACGCGCTGCCGGTCAGCGCGCGCGGCCTCATCAAGGTCTACGGCGAGCTCGTCGCCGTCGATCACGTCGACCTGACCGTCGAAAAGGGGGACGTCTTCGGTTACCTGGGCCCGAACGGCGCCGGCAAGACGACCTCGCTGCGCATGCTGCTCGGCCTGATCCGCCCGACCGAGGGCTCGATCCGACTCTTCGGCCGCGATCCGCACGTCGTCGGCGCGACGGCGCTCGACGGCGTCGCGGGGTTCGTCGAAGGACCGACGTTCTACCCGTACCTGACCGCGCGGCGGAACCTGCGCCTGCTCGCGGCCTACGACGACGGAGATCGCCGTTCGAAGCGGTCGCGGACCGAGGAGCTGCTCGAGCTGGTCGAGCTGCGCGACCGCGGCGACGACAAGGTCGGCGGCTACTCGCACGGGATGCGCCAGCGGCTCGGCATCGCCGCCGCGCTGCTGCGCGACCCCAAGCTCCTCCTGCTCGACGAGCCCACGACCGGCCTCGACCCCGCCGGCATGCGAGACATGCGCGACCTCGTCCGGCGGCTCGCCTCGGAGGGGATCACGGTGCTGCTCTCGAGCCATCTGCTCGGCGAGGTCGAAGAGCTCTGCAACCGTGTCGCGATCATCCGCAAGGGGCGGATCGTCTACGAGGGGCAGCTGCAGGACCTGCTCGCGACGGCCTCGACCGGCTACAGGCTGCGCTCGCCGGAGCCGGACCGGGCGAGGGCGTTGCTGCTCAACCAGCCCGGGATCCGCGAAATCGTTTCGGCCGACGGCGCGCTCCGCTTCCAGGCGGACGAGGACGCCGTCGCCGCGCTCTCGATCGCGCTCGGGCAGGCGAGGATCGGCGTCACGGCGCTCGTGCCGGAGACGGCGAGCCTCGAGGAGCTCTTCCTCGGCATGACCGAGGACGAGCAGCCGGGTGCCCAGGAGGCTGTCGCGTGATCGCCGCCGTCGGCCGCATCTACGAGTGGGAGATCGCGAAGCTGCTCGCGCAGAAGCGGACCTACCTGGGCCTGGTGGCGGCGACCCTGGTACCGGTCGTCTTCGTGGTCGTGCTCGTTCTCCAGAGCGGCGGGCCGAACGACGTGCCGCTAGGCCGCTACATCCGCGATACCGGGCTGGCGGTCCCGTTCGTGGTCCTGTTCTTCATGTCGATCTGGGGCCTCCCGTTGATCACCGCTCTCGTGGCGGGTGACATCGTCGCCGCCGAGAGCCACAACGACACGCTGAAGACGATCCTGACGCGCTCGCGCGACCGCGGCCAGGTGTTCGCGGGCAAGGTGCTCGCGACGCTGACGTACACCTTCGCGGTGGTCTTCGCGCTCGGGCTCGTCGGGCTCGCCGCGGGCAGCATGGCCTGGGGCTTCCACCCGCTGACGTCGCTCTCCGGAACGAAGGTGGCGCCGGGCCACGGGCTGGTGCTGCTGCTAGGCAGCCTGCTCGTCTACTTCCTGCCGCTTGCCGGGATCGCCTCCTTCGGGCTGATGCTCTCGACCGTGACGCGGAACAGCGCCGCTTCCGTGGTCGGCTCGCTGATGTTCGCGCTGCTGATGCAGTTGCTCGGCGTCCTGCCCGGCACCGAGTCGATTCGCCCTTACCTGCTCGGGACACAATTCGAGGCGTGGCATGGCTTCCTGCGCACGCCCGCCGACTGGGTGCCGGTGATTCGCGCGATCTGGGTTTGCGCGCTGTACATCTCGATTCCGCTCGCCGCGGCGTACCTCGTCTTCCTGCGGCGCGACGTGGCGAGCCAGTAGCGGCGTTCCGGCGGGCGGCGCCGCTCGCGGCGCTGGCGGCCGTGGCGACGCTCGTACGGCTGCCGTTCCTCGGCAGCATCGGGCCGGACGAGGGCGGGTACGCGTACGTCGCCTGGCAGTGGGCGCGGGGTCACGCGCTCTACCGCGGGGTCTGGGTCGACCGACCGCAGGGCTTGATCCTCGCCTACCGGTTGCTGATCTCGATCGCCCACTCCCCCTGGGCGATCAGGCTCGGCGCGGTGGTCGCCGGCGTCGCGATCACGGTGCTGCTCGTCTGGGTGGGAAACCTGTTCGACTCGGAGCGCACTGGCTTGCTCGCCGGCGGGCTCTTCGCGGTTGCCGGGGTCGGGCCGCACATCGAGGGCTTCACCTTCAACGGCGAGCTCGCCGCCGCCGTACCGTCGACGGCCGCGGTGGGGGTGGCACTCGTGGCCTGGCGCCGCCGCTCCGCCTCGTGGCTCGCGGCGGCCGGGTTGCTCGGAGGCTCCGCGTTGCTGATGAAGCAGTCCGGATTCGACGGCCTCGCAGTCGCCTTCGCCGTCGCGCTCGCGGCGAAGCCCAGGCTCACGCGTGTCGGCCTCGTGGGCGCCGGCGCCGCTGCGCCGGTCGGCGCCTCCGCGCTCGCGGGCTGGCTTTCGGGCTGGCATGCGTACTGGACGGCCCTCGTCGCCTACCACTTCGACCCTTCGACAGGCACGGGCCGGCTCTCCCACTTCCATCAGTCGCTGCCTGCCGTTGCGAGCGATGTCCTCCCGCTGGCGGTGGTCGCACTCGTCGGGCTCTGGATCTGGCGTCGGCGGTTCGAGGCGCGCTTCGCGCTGGTCTGGCTCGGCGCGGCCCTCGTCGGCGTCAACATCGGCGGCCTCTACTGGGCCCACTACTACGTGCAGCTGCTCGCGCCGCTGTGCCTGCTCGGCGGCGTCGCGCTGGCGCGGATCCGGGTCCCGGCGCTCGGCTGGGCGACGGCGGCTGTCGTGTCGCTGCCGGCGCTCGCCTTCCTCGGTGCGCTCGTACAGGCGCGGGAATCGAGCCGCGACCTGACGATCAAGTACGAGCTCGGGTACCAGAACGACGAGCGGGTCGCGCGATTCGTCCGCTCGCATTCGTCGCCGGACGATCGCGTCTATGCCTTCGTCTCGCGCGCCGACTTCTACTTCCTGGCCGATCGCGAGGCGGCGTCGCCCTACATCTGGGCGCACCCGCTGAACACGATCCCGGGCGCGAAGGCGGCGCTGGCGCGCACGCTGTCGGCACCGCGGCGCCCGCGATTCGTCGTCGTCTTCCAGCGCCGGCCGCTGCAGCGGAGAGCGCGGCACGTGGACGCGGTGCTGGACCGCTACTACCAGCCGGTCTGGCGGAGCCCGTCCCGCACGACGGTCCTCGAGGAGCGACCTCCTGTTACCGGTGCGGGACCGCCGCTTGCCGAAAGAGTCGGCCAGCGCCCGCCGCTAGGCTGAGCTTCGTGCGCGACGTGCTCGATGCGATCGAACGCTGGCGGGCGGAAGGGAAGGCCGTCGCGCTCGCGACCGTGGTCGCGACGCGGCGGTCGGCGCCGCGGCCGCTCGGGTCGAAGCTGGCAGTTTCGGAGGGCGGCGAGCTGGCGGGGTCGGTGTCAGGCGGCTGCGTCGAGAGCGACGTCGCCACCCAGGCCGCAGAGGTCCTGGCGAGCGGCCGCCCGAGGCTGGTCTCGTACGGGATCGCCGACGAGGACGCGTTGGAAGTCGGGCTGCCGTGCGGCGGCGAGATCGATGTCTTTCTCGAGCGCGTCGAGGACGAGCTTCCTGACCCCGAAGCGGCCCAGGTTGCGTTCACGGTCGTGGACGGCGAGCGCGCGGGCGAGCGCTGGCTCTCGACGAACGGCGAGGTGACCCGGACCGGCCTGCACGAGATCGAGGGCGAGCGCGTCTTCGCCGAAGTGCTCGGACCGCCACCGATGCTGCTCGTCTTCGGTGCGGTCGACCTCGCCGAGCAGCTTTGCCGCGCCGCGAAGGGGCTCGGCTGGCGGACGATCGTCACGGACGCGCGTGCGCGGTTTGCGACGCGCGAGCGAATCCCGAGCGCGGGCGAGCTTGTCGTCGCCTGGCCCCAGGAGGTGCTCGAGCGGTTCCCGCCAGACGATCGAACCGCCGTGGTCGTGCTCACGCACGAGGAGCGCTGGGACGTCCCCGCGATCGTGGGCGCACTCGCGAGCGACGCCTTCTACGTTGGAGCGATCGGCTCGCGGCGGACGCAGGAGCGCCGGCGCGAGCATCTGGTCGAGGAAGGCGTCCCGGCCGAGCAGCTCGAGCGGCTGAGCGGGCCCGCCGGGCTCGACCTAGGTGCTACGACGCCGGCCGAGACGGCGCTCTCGATCCTGGCCGAGATCCTCGCCGTTCGCGCGGGCCGCGAAGGCGGCCGCCTCAGGGCTTCTGGCGAGCGCATCCACGCGTAGGCGTCGCTTGCGATGCCTACGCGGAGGACGTCGCGGCTTTGCCGGGACGTCCGGCTAATCCCCGCCGGAGAGTTCGCTGACGGTCCGACAAGGTAAGGCGCGAGCGAGTTTCAGTAGGCTCGCGGCGTGGAAGGCACCGAGCCCGCGGCGCTCGCGGACCCCGCTTCCTGGCTCGTCGAGCAGGCCGACAACCCCGACGTCGTCGAGGTCACGCTCACCGACGCGAGCGCGCACATCCTGCTCCTGCCTGCGGAGGTTTCCGCGCAACGCGCCGTCGGGATCCTGATCGGCTCGCGCGAGGTGGGCGAGGAGCTGCCCTGGCCGCCGGGTGAGTGGCTCGAGACCGAAGCCGCCCGCTGGATCAGACGGAGCGCGATCGTCTCCGTCCGCATCCTCACGCGGCCGCGCACGACGACCGCATGATTCGCGAGCTCCTGGCCGAGCACCGGGGCGACGAGCTCGACCTCTATGCGCGGACGATCAACCCCCAGTTCATCCGGCTGCTGTGGACGATCGGGTTCGACCGCCGCTGGGAGCGCGCCGAGGGGCCGTACCTCTACGACTCCGATGGGACGCGCTACCTCGACTTACTGGGCGGGTTCGGGATGTACAACGTCGGCCGCAACAACCCGCGGGTGCGGGCGGCGCTTGTAGAGGCGCTCGAGCTCGAGACGCCGGGCAAGGTGCAAATGGGTGTCTCGCCGCTGCCTGGGCTGCTCGCGGAGGCGTTGTTGCAGCGGGCGCCGGCGTCGCTCGGTCGCGTGCTGTTCACGACCTCCGGGACGGAGTCGGTCGAAGCAGCGCTGAAGCTGGGGCGGACCGCGACGGGACGCTCACGCGTGGTCTCCTGCGAGCACGGCTTCCACGGCCTGACGCTCGGCTCGCTTTCGGCGGCGGGCGACGCGGCGTTCACGGAGCGGTACGGGCCGCTGGTGCCGGGTTTCTCGCGCGTGCCCTTCGACGACCTCGATGCGCTCGAGGCGGCGTTGCGCGGCGAGGACGTTGCCGTCTTCATCGTCGAGCCCATCCAGGGGCATGGGCCGTACTTCCCCGCGCCGGGCTATCTCGAAGGCGCGCAGGAGCTCTGCCGCCGCCACGGCACCCTGTTCTGCGTCGACGAGGTTCAGGTCGGGTTCGGCAGGACCGGGAAGATGTTCGCGCTCGAGCACTGGGGGCTGCAGCCGGATCTGCTGACGGTCGCCAAGTCCCTGTCGGGCGGTTACGTCCCCGTCGGAGCGCTGCTGATGTCGACGGCCGTCTACGACGCGGTCTTCGATTCGCTCGAGCACGCCTTCGAGCACGGATCGACGTTTGCGCCGAACGACTTGGCGACGGCGGCGGGGCTCGCCACGCTCGAGGAGCTCGATGCCGAACGGCTGCCGGAGCGCGCGGCTCGGCTCGGTGAGCTGCTCCTCGAGCGGACGCGGCCGCTGGTCGCGCGCTACGAGGTGGTCAGGGACGTGCGCGGGCTCGGGCTGCTCTGGGCGATTGAGTTCCAAGAGCCGGACAGAGGCAGCCGCTCGTGGCGACTGCTCGAGCGGGTTCATCCAGGACTGTTCGCGCAGCTCGTCGTACTGCCGCTCTTCCGCGACCACAAGATCCTGAGCCAGGTCGCCGGGCACAAGACTCCGACGCTCAAGATCCTGCCGCCGCTTGTGCTCTCAGAGGACGACGTCGACTGGTTCGTGACCGCGCTCGAGCAGACGCTCGACCGCGCCCAGAAGCTCCCGCGCGCGATGGCGCGCTTCGCGTGGACCGCCGCGCGAGCGTCCGTTAGAGCTCGCTGAGCGCTAAACGCGGTCGCTCGATGCGCGGTCGGCTCGCGCTGCGCTAAAGCTCGCTTACCTCCGCGTGCCGGTCGGCTACGCAGCCGCGCGCCCATGCCTCGGCGGCCTCGACAAGGCGGCCTGCGAGGACGTCCGCCTCGTGCTCGTCGCCGGGGATGTGGTCCGGCTCGACCTCGATCCTGACCTGATGGAGCGCCGCCTCGGAGTCCTCGCCGATCTCGTGCCGGTCCTCCGAGACGATCGCGACCTCGCCGACCTTGGGGAGCAACGCCTGCGCGAGGTCGTCGATCTCAGCGGCGGTCGCGGCGCGGCCGGCGAAGATCCCGAAGTTCACACGCACCTCCAGGCCGGGCGGCTCGGGGGAGCGGCGGTAAAACGCGAGTGGGGGTTCGGTATGCATCGCATGGCATATCTCCCCGGTGCAACAAACCTAACCTTCCTGCGGCTCCCAGCGGAAACGGCGCGCCGCGAAGATCGCTCCGGCGAGTCCCCAGGCCGCAATCACGGCCACGTCGCCGGGCCGGTCCCAGATGTGCTGGTCATGAATGGCGATGTCCCGGACGAGGCGGATCACGTAGACGAGCGGCAGTGCGTTGGCGATCGCCTTGAGCACCGCGGGGAACGAATGCGGCGAGAAGAAGGCTCCGGACAGGAACGACAGGGGCAGGTAGATCGCATTGACGACCGCCGATGACCCCTCTGCCGACTTGATCACGACGGTCAGCGCGAGCCCAAGAGCCGTGAAGGCAGCGGCGCTGAGCAGCAGCGCGAGCGCCAGCGACCCCAGGTTGTGCGTGTGCGTGTGGAAGTGGAACCGCCCGATCGCCACCATGCAGACCGCCTCTAAGCCGAAGGCGACCAGCGTGGTGCCGAGCAGCGCCACGACGTAGACCCACGGTGGCAGCGGCGTCGCCCGTACGCGCTTGAGGATTCCCGACTCGCGCCGGATCACCATCATGATCGAGAGCCCCGCGAATCCAGTGGCGATCGCTCCATAGCCGAGCATCCCGGCGAGGAGGTAATCGGCGGCGCGGATGTTGCCCTCAGCCTTGATCTTGTCGTCGCCGTACACGGATCCCAGCAGGAAAAACATGATCAGCGGTAGCGCGAACGTGAAGAACGCGAGCTCGCGGCTCCGCCAGTACAGCCGGAGCTGAGAGCCGAGCTCATGGCGCAACAGCGTCATTCGGCGTCGATCACCTCCTTTAGGCGGTTGCCCCTCACAAGCCGGGTTTGGACGGCCGCGGCGGCAAAGCCGCCACGGCCTCCAGGTCGGAATCGCAAGCGACGCCTCATTCGTGCTCCGCCTGCACGAGCGAGAGGTAGACCTCCTCGAGGCTCGGCTTGCGCACCTCGAGGCCCTCGAGCTCCTCGCCACGCTTCATCGCGGCCGTCGTCAGCTCGTGGAGGACCCGCGTCGGCTCGTCGGTCTCGAGCACGACGACCTCGCCGTTCCGCCGATAGCGGATCTCCGTCGCGGGCGTCCCGCCGATCAGCTCCTGCACCGTGCCCGACGCGACGATGTGTCCCTCGCGCAGAACGGCCACGCGGTCGGCAAGCTGCTCGACCTCGTCCAGGTAGTGGGTCGTCAACAGGATCGTCTTGCCGAGCGCGCTCAGCGAACGGATCGTCTCCCACGCCCGCCGCCGCGCCGCCGGGTCGAAGCCGGTCGTCGGCTCGTCGAGAAAAATCACCTCCGGGTCGCCGATGAGCGCCAGGCCGAGATCGAGCCGGCGCCGCTGGCCGCCTGAGAGCCGTCTCGCGCGCGCGTCGCGCTTCTCCTCGAGCCCGATCAGGCCGATCACCTCGTCGACAGGCCGCGGGTGCTCGTAGTAGCCGCCGAATTGAGCCAGCTGCTCGGCGACCGTGAGGTTCTCGTACATCGCCGACGACTGGAGCACGACGCCGATGCGCTGCCGCCACTCGAGGCCGGCGTTCGCGGGATCGGCGCCGAGGACGCGAACGTCGCCGCCGTCGCGCTCGCGGTAGCCCTCCAGGATCTCGATCGTCGTCGTTTTGCCCGCCCCATTCGGGCCGAGCAGGCCGAACACCTCGCCGGCGCGAAGCTCGAAGTCGACGCCCTTCAACGCCTCGAAGTCTCCGTAGGACTTCGTCAGGCCGCGAACGCTGACGACCGCGCTCACGGCAGGTCGAGCTCGACCATTCCGGCCGGCGGGAAGCGCGGCTCCGTGCCGTCTCCCAGCTCGGCTGCGATCCGGCCGCAATCGGGCTGGTGCCCGATCACGATCACGGTCTCGCCGCGGCCTTCCACCGCTTCGCGCACCGCGTCCGCGGTCGCGCCGGGCGAAAGCGCGTCGTTCGGCTCGCTCTCGCAACCGAGCTCGGCGGCGATCGCCTCGCCGGTCTCACGTGCGCGGAGCAGAGGGCTCGTCAGCAGCGCGTCCGGCTCGACGCCGCCGGCCGCGAGCCGTTCGCCGAGCGCCCGTGCCTGCTCGCGTCCGGCCGCGTTGAGCCGCCGAAGCTCGTCCGGCTTGCCCGGATTGGCGTCGGCGTGGCGAATCAGGATCAGCCGCACCAGTGGTGAAGGCGCACTAGGCGCGGTCGGGCGCGGGGAACTCGCGCCGCGGCTCGCCGATGTACTCGGCGGACGGGCGGATGATCTTGTTGTCGGCGTACTGTTCGAGCACGTGCGCCGACCAGCCGGCGACGCGGCTGGCGGCGAACAGCGGCGTGAACAGGTCGGTCGGGACGCCGAGGTAGCGGTAGACGGAGGCAGACCAGAGGTCGACGTTTGGGTACAGGCCCTTCTCCTGGAGGACCGTCTGCTCGCCGGCCAGCGTGATCTCGTACCAGTTCGGCTCGCCGGCGTCGTGCGAGAAATCCTCCGAGATCCGCTTCAGGATCAGCGCGCGAGGGTCGTAGGCGCGGTAGAGCGGATGCCCGAAGCCGGAGAGCTTCTCCTTGCGCTCGAGCATCGCACGCACCTCCGCCGGCGTCTGCGCCGGCGTGCTCCAGCGCTCGAACATGCGCATCGCGGCCTCGTTCGCGCCGCCGTGCAGCGGGCCGCTCAGGGCGGCGATCGCGCCGACGACCGCCCCGGTGAGGTCGGCCCCCGTCCCCGCGATCACCCGCGCCGTGAAGGTCGAAGCGTTCAGCTCGTGCTCGGCGTGCAGGATCATCGCGACATCGAACGCTCGCGCCTCGCGCTCGCTCGGCCGCTCGCCGTGCAGCATCGTCAGGAAGTTCTCAGCGTAGGAGAGCGAGGGATCCGGGGGCACCGGCTCGAGACCCTCGCGCCGGCGCTCGTAACGGGCGACGATCGTCGGCAGCTTTGCGATCAGCCGCGTCGCCGTGCGTCGCGCCGAGTCGGCGTCGGTCTTCGCGCGCCCGGGATCCGCGAACGACAGCGTGGAGACCGCCGTCCGCAGCATCTCCATCGGGGCGGCCTGCGTTGCGGAGCGGTCGATCGTCTCCTCGGTCTCCGCCGGGAGCTCGCGGTCGCCCAGCTCGCTCTCGAACGCAGAGAGGGCCTCCGACGATGGGAGCTCGCCGTCCAGCAGCAGCAGCGCCGTCTCCTCGTACGTCGAGTGCTCGGCAAGGTCGGCGATGTCGTAGCCGCGGTACATCAGCACGCCCTCGTTCGGGTCGATCGAGCAGATCGCCGTACTGGCGACGACGATTCCCGAGAGCTGCACGGATTTCTTCGGCGCCATCGCGCCGAAAGGGTAGTCGTCCTCGTGCGCGTCCGGAAGCGGGGACGAAGCCCGGGCGCAAAGCCCGGGCTTCGTCGACGGTCTTAGGTCGCGACGGTCGGTCCGGGTCCGCCGGTCCGCCGCGAGCGCACCGCGAATCCTGCCGCGGTGATCGCGAGGAGGGCGCCGACCGCGATGGCCGCACCCTCACCCGGGCTGGGTGACCACGAGGGCGAGTCTGCCGAGACGGGCGTCGCCGTCGGCTGCTGCACGATGCCGGTGGAGACCTCCGACGGGGTTGCGGGCGTCTCGCCCACGATGCCCGTCGAGATCTCCGAGGCGGGTGCGGGCGTCTCGCCCACGACGCCTGTCGAGATCTCGGATGGACCCGTTCGACCGACCTGCTCGGTCGCGGCGGTCTGCTGACCGAGGCCCGTGCTCATCTCGGACGGCACCACAAGGCGGCCCTGAGCCGCGATCTGCTGACCGAGGCCGGTGCTGATCTCCGATGACGGCGCCTGCGCCGTCGCCGCCGGAACCGCGGTACCGCCGGCCAGGGAGCCGTCGCCGCTGCTCGGCGATGCCAATGCCGAGCCTGCGCCGGCCGCGGCGATTCCGGCCGCCACGACCGTCAGCACCGCGAGCCTCTCGCGCATGCCGTGCGCTTCGACGTCCTCGTCCAGCAGCCGCCGGAGCTCGGCTTCGTCGAACGTGAGCGTGATGTCGCCGTCGTTCTCGAGCATCCGCTCAAGATCCTGCCGCTCCCAGGCGAGCGCGAGCCGCTGTGTCTCGCGTCCCTCGCCTTCGACGGCGCGCTCGATGTCGAGCAAAAGGTCGACTGGCTCCTCCAACTGGAGCGCCTGCTCGACCTCTGCGCGCGGCACCGTTGTGACGAGGCCACGCGCCTCCGACTCGCCAGGATTCGCGAGTCTGATCGTTCCGTGCCTCTCGTCCATGGTTCCTCCTTCCGATCCTGCGCCGAGAGATAGCGCTACTGGCTAGACGTCAATTCGCCCATCGATCTTCCCACCGACTTGCACGTTCTGCAACGATCGCGTTGTGACGCGCCACCGCTACGTCCTCTGCGACGTCTTCACCGACACTCCGCTCACCGGGAACCAGCTCGCCGTTTTCACCGACGGCCGCGGCCTGGACGACGAGACGATGCAGGCGATCGCGCGCGAGCTGAAGCTCTCCGAGACCACGTTCGTGTTCCCGGCGGAGCACGGCGGGCACGCGAAGGTACGGATCTTCACCCCTGCCACCGAGCTCCCGTTTGCCGGCCACCCGACGCTCGGCACGGCGTTCGTGCTGGCGGCGCCGATGCAGCTGCTCGAGATCCGCCTCGAGACGGGAATGGGCATCGTGCCCGTGCGCCTCGAGCGCGAGGGAGACCGGATCGTGTTCGGGCGAATGGAGCAGCCGCTGCCCACTGTTGAGCCGTACGAGCTGGAGGCCGAGCTGCTGTCTGCCCTTGGCGTGGAGCGCTCGGAGCTGCCAGTCGAGCGGTACGACAACGGCGCGCAGCACGTCTACGTCGCTCTGCGCTCGGAAGACGAGGTGGCGCGGCTGCGGCCCGACCTGAACCGGCTGGCGGATCTCGAAGGCGTCGTCGGCGTCAACTGCTTCGCCGGCGCGGATGGCCGCTGGAAGACCCGGATGTTCGCGCCAGCCGGCGGGGTGCCCGAGGACCCGGCCACGGGCTCGGCGGCGGGCCCGCTCGCGCTCCACCTTGCCCGGCACGGACGGATCGCGTTCGGCGACGAGATCGAGATCACTCAGGGCGTCGAGATCGACCGCCCCTCGACGCTCTACGCGCGCGCCGACGGGAGCGCGGACAACGTCGAACGGGTCGAGGTCGGCGGCTCCGCCGTGGTCATCGCGCGCGGCGAGCTCCACGTCGCTACGGCTTAGGCTGGGGGAAAGGTCGGCTGAGGGCAAGCTAATCCAACCACGCGATGCGCCTGATCTCGGGCAGCTCGGGCTCGAGCGCGCGCCAGAAGCGGCCGCCGTCGCGCGAGACGTAGACGCGGTGCGTGGCCGCGTAGAGCATCCGGTCCGGGTCACTCGGCGCGATTGCGATTGCGCGGCCGGGCGGCAGACCGCCGCCGGCCTCGCGCCAGCTCGAGCCGGCGTCGTGGGATACGGCGAGAGGTGGCCGGCGGTCGAGCACGGCGACCACCGTCGATCCCTCGGACGCTGCGGCAACCAGCAGCGGTAGGTCGACGCGCGGCTCCTCCTCCGCCGAAAGCTCGGCGCCGGCGACGAAGTCGAGCACCTGCTCTGTGTCGGCGTCGATCGTGTAGACGCCCTCGTCGGTCTCGACGGCGACGTTCAACCCGACTCCCGGAGCAGCCCCTGGACGAGCCGCGTCGCCCGTTCGGCGGCCCGGCGGGGTTCCTGCCCCTGACTCCGTTCGACGACGTAGGCGGCTGCGAACGCGTCGCCGGCGCCGGTCGGATCGGCGTCGACAGGCTCGGCGGGGACGTGAACGAGCCGCCCCTCCACGACGACGATCGCTCCGCGCGAGCCCAGCGTAACGAGGACCTCCGGCACGCCGAGTTCGGAAAGAGGTCCCTCCTCGAGCGAGCTGACGAGCGCCCGCGCCTCCTCTTCGGAGAGCTTCAACACCGAGACGTGGCGCAGGAACGACGTGTCTGCCTCCGGCTCGAGCTCCAGCGGCCCGACGCGGGCCGGGCGGAGGAGCCCCTGCCCGTCGAAGGAGAGCTTCGCGCCGGCGCCCGCCAGCGCCGCCAGCGTCTCCTCCGGGAACTCGCCGCGGAAGAGTGCGCCCACGTGGACCCAGTCGGCCCCGAGACCTGCGACGTCCTCCGGCGACCATGGCGAGCCGAGCTCCCGAACGTCCATCGTTCGTGCGTCGCCGTCGTAGGAGAACGCGTAGGTCGCGGTCGTCTCGCCGGGGCGCCATTCGACTTGGACGCCGAGCTCTTCGAGCGGCCGGATGAGCCGCGCACGGTCGGCGGCAGCAGACTTCGCCCGGACGAGCGAAGGGGCGCCGAGCGCGGCGAGGGAGCGCGCGGCATAGCGCGGGGGCCCGCCCGGCCGGGGCGGCTCGCCCTCAACGTGGTCGAGCGAGAGGTTCCCGACTACCGCGATTCGCACCGAGCCGATTCTCTCGCGGCAGCAGCAGTCCCGCAGCCGTGGCCAGCACGAACGCCGCGGCGAAGCTGGGCAGCGACGCCGTCCAGGTCGCGTGGCCGGGATGCGAGTGCTGGACGAGGTCCGTCCACCACGAAGGGCCGTTCGGCGAGAGCCATTGATACAGGGCGAACCCCGCCACCCACGCGACGAGCTGCTCCGCGCGCACAGCCGGTCCGGCGAAGAAGTCGCTCTCGCCGTAGTGCGCGCCGGCGAGGAGCCAGTCGGCGAGCAGCACGCCGAAGAGCGGCACGAACACGGAGCCGAGCAGGAGCAGGAAGCTCTGGTAGGAGCGCAGGTCGATCACCACAGCGCCGATCGTCGCGACCGTGCCGACCACCACGATCAGGAGCCGCTGCGAGACACGCGGGAGCAGGTTCTGGAGCGAGACTGCCGTCGAATAGATGTCCGCGAACGCCTCGTCCGACTCATCCACGGTCAGCGCGAGCAGGGCGAGGATACCGGCGCCGCCGGCCGCGACCGCCGCCGGGATCTGCTCGGGCGCGCTGATGTCGCGGGCGAGGACGAGCAGGCAACCGATGCCGAAGCACCAGAGGGTGGGGAGGAAGTAGCCGATCCCCGTGCCCCAAAACGCGCTGCGCCGGTCGCGCGTGAAGCGCGTGTAGTCGGCCGCGAGCGGCGTCCACGACACGATGCTCCCGATCACGAGGTCGATGCCCTGCCCGAACGTCATTCCGCCCTCGCCCTTCGCCGTCCAGAACGTGTGCAAGTGGGACTTGTCCAGCACCCACCAGGTCAGGTAGACGATCGAGGCCAGCACGGCCCAGGCGGCGAACTTCTTGACGTAGCGGCGGATGAAGCCGATCGGGCCGAGCAGGCCGAGCGCGATCGAGATGACGCCGAACGCGATCGCCCACGCCCAGCGCGCCGAGAAGCCGAAGACGCTGTCCGACAGCTTCGCCGCGGCGATTGAGATGATGATCAGCTCGAAGGTCGACCAGCCGAGGTTCTGGGCGACGTTGACGACCGTCGGCGCGAATGAGCCGCGACGGCCGAGCGGCGCGCGCAGCAGCACCATCCCGGGAACGCGGCCGTCGCTGCCGATCAGCCCCGCGAGCCCGAGGAGGAGGTTCCCGGCGATCGCTCCGACGAGGATCGCGAGCAATGCCGTTTTCAGGGAGAGAGCCGGCACCAGGAAGGCGCCGAGCACGATCACGAGCAGGCTGATCGAGAGGTTGCCCCAGAGCAGCATCGTGTCGAGCAGGCCCAGGACTCTGAGTCTGTCCGGGACCGGCTCGATGCCCCAGTTCGGCGTCTTCTCGTCGATCAACTACGCTCCCTTCGCTCAGCATGGGGGAACCCATGGTTCCCCCAAGAGCCCCTCCTTTGCCGCCGCGGCGTCCCCGGCGTTGACGAGGCTGCGCCGGGCAAAGCCCGGCTCCGCCCGCGGTCGGTCTGGCTATCCAAGTCGGTGATAACTACGCTCCCTTCGCTGGCATGAACCAGATCAGGTTCTACGCGTCTGCTCTCAGCCTCGCGCGAGCAAGGCACCGCGGCTTCGTCACTCTAGCGGTCGCGCTGTTCGCGCTTGTCGTTGCCGGCTGCGGGGGTGGTGGCGGGGGCCAGCTCTCGAAGGCTGAGTACCAGAAGCACCTTCAGACCGACGGTGATGAGATCACGAAGGCCTTCAAGCCCCTCACGCAGCCGCCGAGCTCGCTCAATGAGCTTGCGAGCGAGCTGGAGGCGGGGGTGTCGAAGCTGAACGGTGCCGCCGAGGATCTCGAGGGGGTCAAGCCGCCGAAGAACGTGAAGAAGGACAACTCGGATCTAGCGGCCGGGCTCCGCGAGCTGGCGCGCGAGCTCGACTCGCTCAAGAAGGCTGCCCAAAAGAAGGATCCCCAACAGGTCCAGAAGACGCTCGCCGACTTGCGCAACTCGCATGGGCTGATCGACGCCCGCCGCGCCACCGACGATCTCAGGAAGAAGGGCTACACCCTAGGAACCGTGCCGCAATAGCTTCGTCGCGGTCGCCTTGAAGCTCGCGACGGCGCGGTCGCCTACGCGCAGGCCGAGACGCTCGGCCGAGTCGGACGTGATCTCGGCGGTCAGCGGCCCGACACGGACGCGAACGCTGTTGCCGATCGGGACGAGGCTCGCGACGGCGCCTTCGACGTGGTTCTGGGCCGAGTCGTCGGGCGGCATCCGCGAGAGCGTCACCTCCCAGGGGTAGACGACGGCGACTGCGGGTCCCGTAGCGGTGTCGGTCGACCGCACGCGCTCGCCGCTCGGAAGCGCGAGCTCTGTGAGACCGCCGAACGGGCGCGCCTCGCCGCGCAGGACGTTCGCGCCGGTCAGCGTGGCGACGAACGGGTCGGCCGGAGCAGCGACGAGCTCGGCGGGAGTACCGATTTGCCGCATGCGGCCCTCGACCAGCACGCCGACCCGGCTCGCAAGCGTTGCCGCGTCCTCGAAATCGTGCGTGACCACGATCGTCGGCCTGCCGGCTTCGCGGAGCAAGACCTGGAGCTCGCCGCGGACTTCGTCGCGCGTGTGCGCGTCGAGCGCAGACAGCGGCTCGTCCAGCAGCAGCACGGCCGGTTCGGTCGCGAGCGCCCGGGCGAGGGCGACGCGCTGCCGCTCGCCGCCGGAGAGCTCGCGCGGCTTCGCGTTCGCGAGCCGGGCGAGCCCGAAGCGCTCGAGCAGGCCGTCGGCACGGGCGTGTCGCCCGAACTCGACGTTCGCGCGGACGCTCAGGTGCGGAAAGAGTGCATAGTCCTGGAAGACGAAGCCGACCGACCGCTCCTCGGGCGGCAGCTCGATGC
>JBKOUJ010000053.1:0-32127 GCA_046723355.1 Actinomycetota bacterium
GTGCGAACGCATGATCCGCTGGTCGCTGGCGCCGATCATCCGCGCGGCCTCGACGAACTCCTTCTCGCGCAGCGAGAGCACCTGCGCGCGCATGATCCTCGCCGGATAGAACCAGCCGAGCAGGCTGAAGACAACGACGAGTGTTATGACCCCTTGGGGAAAGATCCCGAAGGTGATGTGGTTGATGCGCGGCCCCACCGTTGCGCTCAGCGCGATGATGAAGAGCAGCGCCGGAAAGACCATCGTCAGCTCGATAACTCGAGAGATGACGGTGTCGATCCAGCCGCGGTAGTAGCCGGCGAGGGTCCCGAGGAGGACCCCGATGATCATCACCCCCAGCGTGGAGAGCACCGCGACCTCCAGCGAGGCGCGCGCGCCGTAGATCAGGCGCAGGAACTCGTCGTAGCCGAGCACCCCGTCGGCGCCCAGGATGTAGAGCTGCTTCTGGGCCGGGTGCGCGACGCAGTCCGGCGGCGGGATCGCGAAGCCGCCGCACCTGACGTGCGACAGCGGCCCGACAGGCAGGCTCAGGATGCCGTGGCTCCCCGCGTCCTGGTTGAAGTCGTTGACGCCGTGGCCGAGGAAGTGCGCCGCGATCGGGCCGCCGGCGATGGCGACGACGACGAGGAGGATGATGAAGACCCCGCTGCCGATCGCGACCTTGTCGCGGCGAAAGCGGCGCCAGACCTGCTCCCAGTACCCGCGGGCGCGGACCTCTTCGGTCTCGCCCAGCTCGCCGTGTGTCTCGACCGCGACGGCAGACGCAAGCCCGGCTTGGGAGCCGACGAGCTCTCGCTCTTTTTGCTCGGTCGCCACAGGTGCGCTGAGTGTATACAGGGGAAACCGGGATTTCCCCCGTATGCCCCTCCTTAGTTACGCCTCGTTCGCGCCGCGCAGGTCGGCGCGATCGAGGATGACCTCGGAAAAGGCAAAGTCGATTGGTCTTTGAGACGCTGGTTGTCGTTCGTTGTTAGGCGGTCAGGGCGTCTGCCCCGGCCACTACTTCCAGGATCTCCTGGGTGATCTCGGCCTGGCGGGCCCGGTTCATCGCGAGCGTCAGGTTCGAGATCAGCTCGCCCGCGTTCTTCGAGGCGTTCCGCATCGCGGTCATACGCGCGCCCTGCTCGGAGGCGGCGGACTCAAGCAGCGCGCGGTAGAGCTCGGTCTCGACGTAGACCGGGAGCAAGCGCGCCAGGATCTCCTCCGGCTCGGGCTCGTAGATGAAGTCGCCGCGCAGCGCCGCCTCCTGCCGATCATCGTCTTCCCCGGCGTGGATGACGTGCTCCGGGATCGGCAGCAGGTCCTGGGTCGTCACCTCCTGGACGAGGGCCGACTGGAAGTGGTTGTAGATCACGACGACGCGGTCGACCTCCTCGTTCGCATACAGCTCGGCGACTTTGTGAGCAACCGCTTGCGCGTCGGAGTAATCGGGCCGCTCGGTGAACCCTTGCCAGCTCTGGACGAGCTCGTAGCCGCGGAATGCCAGGCTCGAGCGGCCGCGGCGCCCGACCGCGAGCCATACAACCTCGAGACCCTCGCCTCGCAGCTCGCGTTCGAGCGCAAAGGCGCGGCGCAGGATCTGGGCGTTGAACGCGCCGGCCAGGCCGCGGTCGGCCGTGACCGGCAACACCGCAACGCGCCTCGCCTCGCGTCGCTCGAGGAGCGGCAGACGGACCGAGCCGGAGGCTCGCGCGGTGACCGCCATCAGCTCCAGCATCCGGTCGGCGTACGGCCGCAGGGCCTCGATGCGCGTCTGCGCCCGCCGGAGGCGCGCCGAGGCGACCAGCTCGAACGCCTTCGTGATCTTCTGCGTGTTGCCGACGGAGCGGATCCGCCGCTTCAGGTCCTGGACGGTGGCCATCTACGTGACGGCGGCCCTCTCCTTGACGGAGAAGGTCTTGGCGAACTTCTCGATCTCCCCGCGGAGCTTCTCCTGGAGCTCGTCCGGGAACTGCTGCGTCTCCCGGATCTCCTGGTAGATCGAGCCTTCGGTGCGCAGGTGCTCGCGCAGCTCCGTCTGGAAGCGCAGCACCTCGTCCGTCGGGATGTCGTCGAGGAAGCCCTCGTTGCCGGAGAAGATCGCCGCGACCTGCTCTTCGAGCGCCCACGGGTCGTACTGCGGCTGGTTCAGCGTCGCCACCATGCGCTCGCCGCGAGCCAGCGTCTTCTGCGTTGCGGGATCGAGCTCAGAGCCGAACTGCGAGAACGCCTCGAGCTCGCGGTACTGCGCGAGGTCGAGCTTCAGGCGGCCCGCGACCGCACGCATCGCCTTCGTCTGGGCGCTGCCGCCGACGCGCGAGACCGAGATGCCGACGTTGATGGCCGGGCGGACGCCCGAGTAGAAGAGCTCGGACTCCAGGAAGATCTGGCCGTCCGTGATCGAGATCACGTTCGTCGGGATGTAGGCGGAGACGTCGCCGGCCTGGGTCTCGACGACCGGCAGCGCCGTCAGCGAGCCGGCGCCGCGCTCGTCGGAGAGCTTCACCGCCCGCTCGAGCAGGCGCGAGTGGAGGTAGAAGACGTCGCCGGGATACGCCTCGCGGCCGGGCGGACGGCGGAGCAGCAGCGACATCTGCCGGTACGCGTCCGCGTGCTTCGAGAGGTCGTCGTACATGCAGAGGGCGTGCCGGCCCTCGTAGAGAAAGTACTCGCCCATCGCGCAGCCGGCGTACGGGGCCATCCACTTGATCGGCGCGGCCTCGGACGCGCCGGCGGTGACGATGATCGTGTAGTCCATCGCGCCCGCGTCCTTGAGGCGCTCGTACACCTGCGCGACGGTCGATTCCCTCTGGCCGATCGCGACGTAGACGCAGACGATGTCCTGTCCCCGCTGGTTGAGGATCGTGTCGACGAGGATCGCAGTCTTGCCGGTGCCGCGGTCGCCGATGATCAGCTCCCGCTGGCCGCGGCCGATCGGGATCATTGAGTCGATCGCCTTGAGCCCGGTCTGGAGCGGCTCCTTCACCGGCTGGCGGTGGACGACGCCCGGCGCCTTGAACTCCATCTTGCGTGTCTCGGTCGTGTCGATCGGGCCCTGTGCGTCCAGCGGCTGGCCGAGGGGGTTGACGATCCGTCCGATCAGTGCCTCGCCGACCGGGATGTTCACGACCTCGCCGGTTCGCTTGACGACCTCGCCCTCCTTGACGTGCTCCCACTCGCCGAACAGGGCGGTGCCGACGTTGTCCTCCTCCAGGTTGAACGCGAGGCCGGTGACGCCGTGCTCGAACTCGAGCAGCTCCGACGAGACGGCGTTCTCGAGCCCATACACCCTTGCGATCCCGTCGCCGACCTGGAGCACGCTGCCGACCTCGGCGAGGTCGGTCTCGACGTCGTACTGCTCGATCCGCTGCTTGAGGATCGACGTGATCTCTTCTGGCCGAAGCTTCATCTAACTCCTTTTTGCGAGGTCGTTTCGTAGCCTGTCCAACCGGCCGCGCACGCTCGCGTCGAGGCGCAGCGAGCCGGCCTGCAGGACGATGCCGCCGATCAGGTCGGGGTCGACGCGGCGGGTCGCCACAACCGGGCGGCCGGAAGCTTTCTCGATCTGGGCGATCACGTCGCCCGCCTCGTCTTCCGAGAGCGGCACCGCGGTCGTCAGCTCGACGTCGAGGATGCCCTCCTCCTGGGCGACGATCCGCTCGAAGTCGCGCGCGATCTCCTCGATCTCGCCGGCGCGGCCCTTCTCGACCAGCAGCATCAGGAAGTTCCGGACGAGCTGCTCCTCGCCGCCGAGCAGCTCCTCGAGAGCCGAGGCCTTGAGGCGTTGGTCGAGCTGCGGGTTGCGCAGCAGCTCGCGCAGCTCGGGCACCTGCCGCTGCGCCTCCACGAAGTCGCCGAGCTCCTCGCGCACAGCGTCGACCCCGTTTTCGTCCTTCGCCGCGTCGTAGAGCGCGCGCGCGTACACGCGGTGGGCAACGGCCATCAGTCGTTCCGGGTCAGGACCGAGAAGTCGAGGTCGCCGATCGCCTCGTCGATCAGGCGGCGCTGGTCCTTGTCGTCGAGGGCTCCGCGTGTGACCTTCTCGGCGGCGATCAGGCTGAGCTCAGCGACCTCGGCCCGGATCGACTCGAGGGCCCGGCGAGTCTCGGCGTCGATCTGGCGGCGCGTCTCTTCGAGCCGGCGCTGCCGGTCGGCCTCCGCCTCGTCCTTGACGCGCCGCATCTGGGCGTCGGCCTCCTGACGCGCGACGGAGCGGATCTCCTCGGCTTCGCCGCGCGCCTCGCCGATCAGCTTGCGGTGCTCCTCGAGGAGGCGGCGCGCCTCGTCCCGCGCGTTGTCGGCCTCCTCGAGCGAACGGCGAATCCGCTGCTGGCGCTCGTCGATGAGCTTCTGGATGGGACCGAACGCGTAGCGCTTGAGCACGTAGAGCGCGATCAGGAAGCAGACGATCGTCCAGATCATCAGACCCGGAGTGACCTGGATCAGCGGGTTGGAGCCCAGGACCATCGGATCAGACGAGGACGTAGGCCAGGATCGAGCCGAGCAGCCCGTAGAAGACGACGGCCTCGGTCAGCGCGAAGCCGAGCCACTGGATGCCCTGGAGCTCTCCGCGGAGCTCGGGCTGGCGGGCGACCGACTGGATCATCGAGCCGAAGATGTTGCCGATGCCGACGCCGGCGCCGAGCGCGCCGAGGCCGACGCCTAGAGCGAGGCCGATTGCCTTGCCGGCCTTCGTTACGTCGC
This sequence comes from Actinomycetota bacterium, assembly GCA_046723355.1. Taxonomy (GTDB): domain Bacteria; phylum Actinomycetota; class Thermoleophilia; order Gaiellales; family Gaiellaceae; genus 13-2-20CM-68-14. The sequence continues at coordinate 4,684 of JBKOUJ010000053.1, forward strand.
CGGAGGTGGCGGCAAGCAGAATGCTCATGGTTCCTCCTAGTGCTCAGGCTCGATCGCCGAGCCGATGTAGATGGCGGACAGGGCAGCGAAGATGAAGGCCTGGATGCCGACGACGATCACGACCTCGAAGAGATAGAAAACGACCGTCGGAATCAAGACCGGGAGCAGTTTCAGGGACTGGAAGATGAAGATCAGTCCAAGGAAGGTCAGGATCAGGATGTGCCCCGCGAGCATGTTCGCGAAGAGTCGAACGCTCAGAGAGATCAGCCGCATGAACTGGCCGAGCACCTCGAGAGGGACGATCAGCGCCAGCAGTGGCTTGGGCGCCTCCGGAATCCAGCTCTTGAAGTAGCGCACCGGCCCGTTCCAGCGGATCCCCTCGAAGTGCGTGAAGACGAAGGTGAGCAGCGCCAGCGCGAGGGTGACGGACAGGGATGAGGTCGCCGCGTAGATACCCCACGTCGGCACGCCGTGCCAGGTCTCGCCCGTCAGAGGGAGCGGGATGAAGCCGATTAGGTTGATGACGAAGATGAACAGCAGAAGCGAGGCGACGTACGGGAACCAGCGGCCGATCGCCTTCGATGGGAGGCCCTGCTCTGCGATCTGCACCTGCGCGATCTCGTAGATCTGCTCGCCGACCGCTTCTCGCTTACCGCCGCGCGTGCGCATCACGAAGAGGCCGAGCAGGATCGTCAGGGCTGTGCCGATGAACAGGTAGACGACCGCTTTCGTGATCGACAGGTTGAGCGGGCCGATGTGGATCGGGATCCAGTCGTGCTGCTCGAACTCCGTCGTCGGGTCGAACTTGCCCCGCGCCAGGGCGGGCGCCGGCAGGCTCAGTACAGCGAGCGTGACGATGACCAGGGCGCGCTTCATGCGCGCGGCTCCTGGACGTAGTAGCTGGCGAGCGAGACGGCGAGCTCGGCCGTGTACGCGAGGGCATACAGGAGCGTGGCGGCCAGGCCGACCGTGTGGTTCGACGCCGTGACGGCGACGAGCACGACCAGCACCGCTAGAAGCCTCCCCATCATTCCGAACGCCAGCACGCTTGACGCCGCGAGGTTATCCGGGGAGGGCCGAACACGCGCCAGCATGAGGCCAAGCGCCTGGACGCCGAGCCAGACGACGGCCGCCACGACCCAGCCGTCGACAGGCCAGCCGGCCACGATGAAGATCGGGAGCGCGAGCGCGATCACAAGCGCGCCTGCCGCGACCGGCAGCAGCCGCCCCGGAACCGGGCGCGGCGCGCCGAGGGCGGTCGTCCTCACGACAGCGCCTCGCGATACCGGAAGTAGACCGCCGTGATCCCTGCAGGCACGCCGACGACCGCGCCTCCGAGGATTCCGTAGCCGACCGAGCCGGCAGCCCAGCCGATCAGGGCGCCGAGCCCTACCGAGGCGGCAGTGGTCGCCGCGAGGAGCATTCCTGCTCCCGCCGGCTGAAACGTCGGGCGGGGAGACTGCTCCATCACAGCCGAGCATACCAGAGCTTGTGACACCGAGAAATGGCCATTTCTCCACGAAAAAGGCCGATTTTGGGCGGACTTTGTTCAGTCGTTATCTTGCGCCGATGGCGGATTTTGACGTCGAGACGATCGGCGGCGGTCCGCGTGTGGTCCTGGTCCACGGGAGCGTCGGCAACGGACTGACGACCTGGGATGCGGTCAGGCCGCTTGCCGCGCGATTCGAGCTGGCGATCGTCAACCGCCCCGGCTACCCGCCGAACCCGCCACAGGAGCGCTTGGACTTCGACCAGCAGGCAGACGAGATCGGCGAGATCGTCGGCCCCGGCGACCACCTCGTCGGCCACTCGTACGGCGGCGTCATCTCCCTCCTGATCGCGTCGCGGCAGCCGGTTCGGTCACTCACGGTGAACGAGCCGCCGGCGTTCGGGGTCGCGCGCGGGAACCTCGCGGTCGAGGACTTCCTTGCTCAGGTGACAGCCGCGCCGCGCGACCCGCGTGGATACCTCGAGCACTTCCTGCCGCTCGTCGGCAGCGCGCTCGATGTTCCGGATCCGCTATCGCCGCCGCTCGAGGCCGGCGCACGCGCCGCGCTCGCCGAGCGCCCGCCGCAAGAGGCCGAGATTCCTCTCGACGAGCTTGGCGCCGCGCCGTTCCCGAAGCTCGTCGTCTCCGGCGGACACAGCGCCGCCTTCGACGCCGTCGCCGACGTCCTGGTACGGCGGCTCGGCGCCGAACACGCGGTCGTTCCGGGCGCCGGCCACAGCATCCCGCGCGCGCCCGGCTACGCCGAAACGCTCGCTGCGTTCCTGGACTCGGCGTGATCACGCTGCCGATCGAGACCGCGCGCCTGCGGATCCGGCCGCTCGAGCCGGCCGCTGACGCGGAGCCGCTGTTCGAGCTCTGGGGCGACCCCGACGCGATGCGGTTCGTCCGCCCGGCCAGCGAAACCGTCGAGGCGGCGCGCGAGCGGCTCGAGCAGATTGCGGGCTGGAGCGGGTCCGGCTGGGGCCTCTGGGCGCTTGACGAACGGGAGAGCGAGAGGTTCGTGGGAATGGCCGGCCTCTTCCCGCTCGCCAACGAAGGGCCCGAGATCGAGCTCGCCTACCAGCTCGTGCCGTCGCGCTGGGGCCGCGGCTATGCAACGGAGGCCGGCGCTGCGCTGCTCGATGCGGCCTGGCGCGAGACGGATCTCGACCACGTCGTCGCCGTCGCTTTCGAGGAGAACCGCGGCTCGACACGGGTCATGGAGAAGCTCGGCATGACGTATGAAGGCCCGACCCGCTACCGCGAACATGAGCTCGTGCGCTACGCGATCGCCAGGCCGCAGTGAAGGTCTGGATCGACCTGACGAATTCGGCGCACGTCGTAGTGCTCCGTCCGCTCGTCGACCTCCTCGAGGCCGATGGCCACGATGTGACGCTCACGGCGCGTCCGCTCTCGCACACGACGGAGCTGCTCGACGACTGGGGGCACCCGTACACCGCGATCGGGCACCACGGCGGCGCGGGCAAGCTCGGCAAGACGCTGGCGGCAGGGTCGCGGGTCGCCCAGGCGTTCGGCTTCGCGCGCGGCAAGAACTTCGACTACGGCCTCGCGCACGGCTCGACCGACCTGCCGCCCGTCGGCCGCGTGCTCGGGGTCCCGAACACGACGATGTTCGACTACGAGTGGGCGCGGCTCCAGCACGAGGTCAATTGCCGCCTCGCGACTCGGGTGCTCGTCCCTGACGCGATCCCGGCCGACCGGCTCGCCCAGTACGGGGCGCGTCCACCGAAGCTCGTGCAGTACCCGGGCCTCAAGGAGGAGTACTACCTCTCCGACTTCGAGCCGGATCCCGCCGAGCTCGCGGCGCTCGGGCTCGACCAGGGGCAGATGATCGCGGTCGTCCGCACGGCGCCGTCGTATGCCCTCTACCTCGGCGGCTCCGAGAACGAACTCGTTCCGCGGGTGTTGCGCCGGCTGCTCGACGAGGGCGCGCAGGTGGTCGTGCTCGCACGGACCGACGACCAGCGGCGAGCGCTGCGGGACGTCGACCCGGCGCTGGTCGTTCCCGACCGCGCCGTCGACGGCCGCAGCCTCGCGGGGCTTGCCGACGTCGTCGTCTCCGCCGGTGGCACGATGATTCGCGAGGCGGCGGTGCTCGGAACGCCGGTGTGGTCGATCTTCGAGGGTCGCCTCGGCGCCGTCGACGAGGCTCTCGAGCACGAGGGCCGCGTTCGTTTCCTGCGCGACCCGGCCGAGCTCGTCGTGGAGAAGGCGCCGGCGAAGCGCGAGCGGCGCGGCCGCCGCGACCCGGCCGAGCTGCTCAGGCTCGCGCTGCCTGATCTGCAATAGGGACTGGAGGCTCGGCTTCGAGCGTGCGGATGCTCGGGAGCGAGACGATCACGACCGTCGAGATCGTCCCGACCGCGGCGCCGAGCCACAAGGTGCCGCTCAGCCCGAGTAGGTGCGCCGCGACGAGGCCCGCGACCACGTAGCCGAGAGGCTGGAAGACGAGCGCCGCGAACCAGTCGTACGCGACGACGCGTGAGAGCAGCCGCGCCGGAATGTGCTTCTGCAACGTCGTCTCCCAGACGGTGTTCAGGAAGGTCAGGGTCGCCCCGGCCGGGATGGCGAAAACGGCGGTCACGACCGCCGGCGCATGCACCGCGAGCAACACGAGCACCGGAACGTTCGAGATCGTCGCGCTGAGGCCGACGAGCATCGGGCGTCGCGGCCTCAGGGTCAGCGAGATCAACCCGCCGGCCACGAGGCCGACGCCGAAGCAAGCGGCGATCAGGGCCCACGAGCCGACTCCGCCGAGGAAGCGCTTCGCGACGGCGGGGCCGATCACGTAGAAGGGCGCGAGCATCGTCACGTTGGCGATCGCGGCGTGCGCGTTCGCGAGCACGAGCCAGGTGCGCGAGCTGAACTCGTGCCAGCCTTCGATCAGATCGCGGAGCAGCGGGCTCTGCGAGAGCGCGTCGTGTGGCGGCAGCACGAGCAGCCCGAGGACGACGGCACTGACGGCGAAGCTGGCCGCGTCGCAGGCGAGCGCCCAGCCGGGCCCGAACGCCGCTACGAGCACGCCGGCAACCGCCGGGCCGGCGATGCTGCCGCCCGAGCCGGCAAGCGAGCGGAGCGCGTTCGCCTCCTGGAGCCGTTCGGCCGAGACCACCTGCGTCGTCAGCCCGGTAACCGCCGGCAGGAAGAACGCAGTCGCTGTCCCGCCGAGGAACTGGAGCACGAGCAGCTCCCAGAGCTCGGCGTGGCCCGTGATCAGCAGCGCGGCGAGCAGGCCCTGCGTCACGCAGCGCGCGCTGTCGGAGACCAGCATCACCACCCGGCGCGGGAGTCGGTCGGCAACGGTGCCGCCGACGATCAGGAACAGGACGAGCGGGACCGTCTGCGCGGCGAGCACCAGCCCGAGGTCGGAAACGGAGCCGGTCAGCTCGAGGACTGCCCAGGAGAGAGCGACCGGGACCATTCCGGTGCCGAGTTGCGACGTCGCCTGGCCGATGAAGAAGAGCCGGAAATTCCGCTCCCGCAGCGCGGCGAGCCTGCCGGGGAGCTTCATGCGCCGGCCTGGGTAAGGAGGCTTAGCGGCGCCCGCCGGCTGTCAGCGCGCGCTCGACCGCTTCCTCGCGCTCCGGCTCGGCCTCGGCTCGGCCGCGGCGAAGCAGCTGCAGGTGCCGCGACTTGAGGATCTCGAGCGTGTAAACCATCCATATCGAGGCGGTCAGGACGACGAGGCCAACGGCGATCGCGATCAGCGTATTCCCGAGGTCCCAGTGGCCAAGCGGCCGCGGCGGCACGAAGCGCAGCAGGATCGCGTACGACGCGAGCAGCAGCGCCCAGAGGTGCAGGTACGCCGCCGTGCGCCGCTGTGAAAAGCCGATGCGCATGAAGCGGTGGTAGAAGTGGTTCTGGTCGGGAGCGAACGGAGAGCGCTTGTACTTGAGCCGCTTCAAGACGACGAACGACGTGTCGAGGATCGGCACGGCCAGCACGAGCAGCGGGCCGACCAAGGCGATGGTCGCCGCCGTCTTCAACACGCCTTGGACCGCCACACAGGCGAGCACGAAGCCGAGCGCGAGCGCGCCCGTGTCGCCCATGAAGATCTTGGCCGGGTGGTAGTTGTGGCGTAGGAATGCGACGGTCGCGCCGCAGACGATCGCGGCCAGCACAGCCGCGTCGGTGCGCACGAACGACGCCGCAAGCAGCGCGAACGAACCCGATGCGATCGCGACGATCCCCGACGCGAGGCCGTCCATGCCGTCGATCAGATTCACGAGGTTCGCGAGCAGCGCGATCCAGAAGATCGTCAGTGGATAGGCGCCCCAGCCGAGGTCGAAGTTGCCGACGAGCGGCAGGCCGCCGCTCTCCCACTTCAATCCGAAGCCGGCGACCGGAATCAGCGCCGCCACGACGATCCCCAACATCTTGATGCTCGCGTTGACGCCGTGGAGGTCGTCGATCAGCCCGAGCGCCGCGACCATCAGCGTCCCGAGCAGGATTCCGAGGTACACGCCTTCCGGCTTGACGAAGATCGCCGTCGCGATCGTGATCGCGATAACGATCGCAAGTCCACCGATGCGCGGGATCGGCTTGCCGCCGTGGACGCGCGGACGGTCGGACTTGTCGTCGACGCCGCCGATCCGGGGGGCGAGCCAGACGACGACCGGCGTCAGCGCGAGGACGATTCCTGCCGCGGTCAGGAAGCCCCAGATCGCATTGCTGTCGCGAAACAGCGCGTGCAGCGAGTCCGCGAAGGACATCGCAACCGGTTATAGCAGCACGCCTTGCAGGAATTGAGCCGCGCTGTCGATACTGGTTCCCGCAGGACACGTTGCTAGCCTGCACCCCCTGTTGAGCAAGCTTCTCTCACCGGAAACGACTTTCGACGAGCGCGTTGCCGAGCGCACCGCGGCGATCGGGATCGTCGGGCTCGGCTACGCGGGGCTGCCGCTCGCGATGGCCTTCGCGGAGACCGGCTTCAACGTGACAGGAATCGACATCAACGAACGGCGTGTCAGCGCTGTCCAGGAGCACCGCTCCTACCTCGTCGACGTTCCGGCCGAGCGCTACGAGGGTCTCGACGGAACGATTGCCGCCACGACCGATTTCTCAGCGGTGCGCGAGCTCGACGCGCTGACGATCTGCGTCCCGACGCCGCTCTCGAAGACGCGGTCGCCCGACCTGAACTACATCGTCTCCGCGGCCGAGTCGGTCGGCTCGAACATCAACGGAGGCACGCTGATCGTCCTGCAGTCGACGACCCATCCGGGGACGACCGAGGAGATCGTGCTGCCGATCCTCGAGGAGCGCTCCGGCGGCAAGGTCGGCAAGGACTTCTTCCTGGGCTACGCCCCCGAGCGGGTCGACCCCGGCAACACGAAGTTCACTATCAAGAACACGCCGAAGCTCGTAGCGGGCGTCACCGAGGAGTGCCTGCGGCGGACTGCGCTCCTGTACGAGCAGATCGTCGACACCGTGCAGCCCGTCTCGAGCCCAATGGTCGCCGAGACGGCGAAGCTGCACGAGAACACGTTTCGCGCGGTCAACATCGCGCTCGCGAATGAACTGGCGCTCATGTGCGACCGCCTTGGCATCTCGCCGTGGGAGGTGATCGAGGCCGCGTCCTCGAAGCCGTTCGGCTTCCTGCCCCACTACCCGGGCCCGGGCCTCGGGGGCGACTGCATCCCGGTCGTGCCGCACTTCCTGGCGTGGCGGCTGCGCGAGTATGGGTACTCGGCCCGGCTGATCGAGGCGGCGCACGAGATCAACGCCGCGATGCCGCTCTTCGTCGTCCAGAAGATCTCCGACGCGCTGAACGAAGCAGGCCGGCCGATCAAAGGGTCGCGGCTCCTGCTGCTCGGCATGGCGTACAAGGCCGACGTCCACGACACGCGCGAGTCGCCCTCGCTCGAGATCATGCGCCAGCTGATCCAGCGCGGCGGCGACGTCCGCTACTGCGACCCGTGGGTCTCCGAGGTCGAGCTCGACGACCTCACTCACCGGTCGGTCGAGTGGTCCGCGGACGAGCTGGCCGCAGCCGATTGCGTCGTCGTGCTGACGCCGCACACGGTCTTCCTGGAGAGCCCGCTCTGGGATCAGGCGCGGCTGATCGTGGACACGCGGCACGCGGTCCCGGACGGGCCGACCGTCCACCAAATCTAGTCCTCGCGTGCGGCTCCTGATCCTCGGGGCCGGGTACATCGGCGCGAAGCTGGCCGAGCTCGCACTGGCCGAGGGGCACGAGGTCGTGCTGGCCGACAATTGGTTCGCGACCGAGCGCTCGCAGCTGGCCGGGCTCGAGGCCGCCGGTGCGCGGGTCGAGACGGCCGACATCCGCGAGGACGTGGGCGCGCTGCTCGCCGAGGGCCCGGACGTCGTCTACCTCCTCGCCGCTCAGGCGTCACGGCCGCTCTCGGAGCGGGACCCGGACTACACCGAGCAGACGAACGTGACCGGCACGCGGCGCGTCGGGGCGGCTGTCGGCGAGGCCGACGGACCGCTGTTGGTCTTCGGCTCGTCGCTCCATGTCTACGGGAGCGATCTGTCGGGCGAGGTGGGGCCGTCGACGCCGTACGGGTCGCAACGCGACCTCGCCCACCTTTCGAAGGTCTACGGCGAGCAGGCGCTGTCGATCGAGGCGGACCGCCACGGCTTCGCGCTCGCGATCCTGCGGCTCGGGATCGTCTACGGTGCGAGCCCGGTCGAGCATTCGGCGGAAACGTCGCAGACCGTCGTCGACAAGTTCCGGCGGCTCGCGACGGCGGGCGAGGAGCTGCCGGTCGACGACGGCGGCCGCGCCACGATCGGCGTCGTCCACGTCGAGGATGCCGCTCGGATCCTGCTAGACGCTCGGCCGGGCGTCGAGAACGTCGCCGCGGAGACGGTCACAGTCGCCGACGTCGCTGCCCTGGCGCGCGGAGAGAAGCCCGCCGGAGGGGCGTCGTTCACGGTCTCGTCTCCTTTCTCGTACCGGCACCGACTCTCGGACTACCTGCCCCGATGAAGGTCCTCGTCACCGGGGCGACCGGTTTTCTGGGATCGCAAGCTTCGGCGCTGTTCGCGGAGAAGGGCCACGAGGTCGTCCGGCTCGGCCGGCCGGGAGGCGTCGAGCGCTCGAGCGTTCCGCCGGCCGACATCTACCGCGACACGGGCGACCCGGCCGTCCGCGACATGATCGCCGGCTGCGACGCCGTCCTGCACTTCGCCGGCATTCCCGATCCCGCCCGCGCACGCGAAGACCCCGCGCGCGCCGTCCGCGAGAACGCCGGAACGACGCTCAACCTGCTCGAGGGCTGCGCTGAGCACGGGGCCGGGCTCGTGTATCCCTCGACGCTGCGCGCGGCGCTGGACCCGCCTCCCGATCCATACGCGTATTCGAAGCGCCTCGGCGAGGACGCCTGCCGCCTGCACCGTGCGCCGACGTTGGTCGTGCGTCTTCCGTCCGTCTACGGGCCCGGCCAGGTTGCCAGGGAAGGGGCGACGGGCGCGATCGCGTCGTTCGCTGCCCGCGCGCTCGCCGGCGAGCCGATCGTGATCGTAGGCGACCCTGAGCGCAGCCGCGACTTCGTCTACGTCGAGGACGCGCTCGGCGCGATCGAAGCGTTGGTCGCCGGGCAGCGCTGGAACGAGACGGTGCTGATCACCACGGGGCGCTCCACGCCGCTGCGGGTCGCAGCAGAGCTCGTGCGCGATGCCACCGGCTCCTCGGCTCCGATCGAGACGCCAGGAGGGGACCTGCCCGCCGGCGAGAACGACAGCTACCGGGGTGCCCCGGAGGCCCCGTTACCCTTGAACGTGCCCCTTGAGGAGGGCGTCCGCCGCTATGTCGACTGGCTCAAAGCCCACGCTCCAGCTCAAAGCCGCGCCGCGACCTGACCAGCTCGCCGATCGCCTCGACGGCGGGCCGTGGGACGGGATCGAAATCGCACTGATGCCCGACGACATCGTCACCGATGATGCGCTGGACCGTGCCGTTCGGACGGTAGGTGATGTACGTGTGCACCTACATCAGTCGGCCGTTACGGCTGAGGCTCCCGTCACGTGGCCGAGCGGGGCATTCGTCCGCGTCGACCGCCTCGACGACGAGGCCCGCGCCGGGATCGAGCGCAGCGCGGAGTTCGCCGCCCGCATCGACTCGCCGGTCCTGACGATCCACCTGTTCGTCCCGCTTTCGCCGGATGAGTTCCGAGCGTCGGGGCCGGTCGACGAAGACGCGGTCGACGAGTTCCTGCGCTTCTACGCGTCGGCATGTTCGAGCCGCGGAGTCATACCGCTGATCGAGAACGTGCCGCCGGTCCTGCGGATGCGGACGGGCGGCGTCTTCCTCTCCCCCATCGGCGGTCACTGGCGCGACCTGCTCGAGTGGCGCGAGCGCGTCCCCGAGCTTCGGTTCACGGTCGACACCTCGCATGCCGCGCTCTTCCAGTCGTTCGTAGCTGTCTATCCGGGCCTGTTCGGGCTCGAGTCGGCCGAAGACCTGGAGCTCGAGCGCTACGTCGAGGAGCTGGGGCCATACGCGGAGGTCGCGCACGTCTCCGACGCCCACGGCCTGCTCGGCGAGGGACTTCCCTACGGCGCCGGGGAGGTCGACCTCGACCCCGTAGTCCGCCGGCTCGGCGAGCTGGTTCGGTTCATGGTCGCGGAGATCAACGAGCCCGATCCGGCGCGCTCCGTCGACATGAAGCGCGCCTACCGCGCGATCGCGCGCGCGTTGACCGGGACGGCGCAGGAGCCGAGACGCGCTCCGCGCCGGGTGCCGCTCGCCACCTTCGACTGGCAGGCGGTGATCGAGCGGCGAGATCCGGTGCCGTCGGTGCTCGAGCTGCAGGAGCGTTTCGGCGGTCGGCGCGTGGTGATCACGGGCGGCGGCGGCTCGATCGGCGGCGCGCTCGCCACCTTCCTGGGCGGTTTCCGGCCGGAGCGGATCGTGCTCGCCGATGGCCACGAGTCGTCGCTGATCGCCGACCGTCGTGCTCGCGACCCGCAGACGCTCGACCGGATCGACCACGTCCTCTGCGACATCCGCGAGCCCGGGCGACTCGAGCGGGAGCTCGCAGCTGCGAAGCCCGATGTCGTCTTCCACCTCGCCGCCTACAAGCACGTCGACTGGGCCGAGGTCTTTCCTGAGGAATTCGTCGACACGAACCTGCACGGCTCCTGGAACGTGCTGCGGGCCGCCGAGGCCGCGGGCGTCGATACGGTCGTCGTCGCTTCGACGGACAAGGCCGCCCTGGCGCAGAGCTTTTACGGGCGGACGAAGCGCTTCATGGAGCAGCTGACGGCGTTCGCGGGGCGGCGCGCCGGCGGCCGCCGCACGGCTGTGCGGCTCGTGAACGTGCTGGGGTCGGCCGGCGCCGCGTCCGAGATTTTCCTGCGCCAGGCGCGCGCCGGCGTGCCGCTGACCGTCACCGACACCGGGATGGTGCGCTACTGGATCACGATGTGGCACGCGGCCTGTCTAGTCGCGCAGGCGGCGCTGTTGGCCGGCGAGGGCGTCCCGCTCTGCAGCCCACACGACCCGGAGATGCTGACCGTCGGCGAGCTCGCCGAACGAATCTGGCGGCTGGCGGGTCCCGGCGGCGAGACCGAGATCGAGCTGCTCGGCATCCGGCGAGGCGAGACGCTGAGCGAAGTGCTGACCGGCCCGGGCGAGATTATCGGCGAAGAGTGCCACCAGGGCATCTGCGCGATCGAGGGCGAGATCCCGACGGCGGGTGCAGTCTGGGTGATCGAGCGGCTCCCGGCCCGAGGCAGCCGAGAGGAAACCCGCGCGATCTGGCTCGAGGCGATGCAGCGGCCGGGCCTCCTGGCGCCCGCGCGCGTAGATTAGAGCCACGTCCGGGGTCAGACCCCGGACGTGGCCGTTCGGGCCAGCTGCCCAAGTCATGAGCGCCTGGAAACCGGTCGCGGTTCAGTGGTCGTCGTCCGTTTCGGGCTCGTCCGGGGTCAGAGCCCGGACGTGGCCTAACGGGTCCCGTACAACCGGTCGCCGGCGTCGCCGAGGCCGGGCACGATGAAGCCGCGCTCGTCGAGGCCGCGGTCTACCGCCGCCGTGACGATGTGCACGTCGGGGTGCTCCTCGTGAACGTGCTCGATCCCTTCGGGAGCCGAGACGAGGCAGACGAGGATCACCGACCGTGCACCCGCCTCCTTGACCGTCGAGATCGCCGCCACGCTCGAGTTGCCTGTCGCGAGCATCGGGTCGAGGACGATCGCGTCGCGCTGATCCAGGTCGCCCGGCAGCTTCACGTAGTACTCGACAGGCTGCAGGGTTTCCTCGTCGCGGTACATGCCGAGGAAGCCGACCCGCGCGCTCGACACGAGGGAGAGGACGCCGTCCAGCATCCCGAGGCCCGCCCGCAGCACCGGGCAGACCGCCACCTTCTTGCCGGAGATCCGCTGCGCCGTCATCGACTCGAGCGGCGTCTCGATCCCGACGTCCTCGGTCGGGAAGTCCTTCGTCGCCTCGTAGGTGAGGAGCAGCGTCACCTCGTTGGCGAGCTTGCGGAAGTGGACTGTCGGCGTCTCCTTGTCCCGCAGGTACGAGAGCTTGTGCTGGACGAGCGGGTGATCGACGACCGTGAGCTTGCGGACGCCGGCTTCTGCCGCGGCGTTCACGCCACGTACGTCGTGAAGCCGCGGAAGCCCGGGTAGAGGGGCCGCTTCTCGCACAGCGCCGCGCTCCGTGCGGCAAGAGCCCCAAGATCCGGGCTCTGCCCGAGCGCCTCGACGATCACGCCTCCGACCTCGCGGAAGTCGTTCTCGTCGAAGCCGCGCATCGTCGCCGCCGGGGTCCCGATCCGCACGCCCGAGGCGACCGTGGGCGGCCGCTCGTCGAACGGAACGGTGTTCCGGTTGACGGTCACCTTCACCTCGGCGAGCCGCTCCTCGGCGTCCTTCCCGGTCCACTCGGTCGAGCGCAGGTCGAGCTGGAGCAGGTGCGTGTCGGTGCCGCCGGTGAGGACGTCGAGCCCGCCCTCCTGGAGCGTGTCGGAGAGCATGTTGGCGTTCTTGCGGATCTGGCGCTGGTACTCGCGGAACGGTTCGGTCGCCGCGATCCGGAAGCACGCGGCCTTCGCGGCGATTGTGTGCATCAGCGGGCCGCCCTGGATTCCCGGGAACACGGCGCGGTCGACGGCCTGCGCGTGCTCCTCGCCGCAAAGGATGAAGCCCGCCCGCGGGCCGGCCAGCGTCTTGTGGGTCGTCGAGGTGACGAAGTGCGCGTGCTCGACCGGGTTCGGGTGGAGCCCTGCCGCCACGAGCCCCGCGAAATGGGCCATGTCACAGACCAGCAGCGCATCCACTTCGTCGGCGATCTCGCGAAACTTGTCCGTCTCAACCGTCCGCGGGTAGGCCGAGCCGCCGCAGACGATCAGCTTCGGCCGGTTCTCCTTGGCGAGCCGGAGCACATCTTCGTAGTCGACCATGTTCGTCTCGCGCGAGACGCCGTAGTGGACGATGTCGTAGAGGCGGCCCGAGAAGTTGACCTTGAGCCCGTGCGTCAGGTGCCCACCGTGCGCGAGCTCCAGCGAGAGGATCGTCTCGCCGGGCTGGAGCACGGCCATGTAGACCGCCATGTTCGTCTGCGCGCCGGCATGGGGCTGCACGTTCGCGTGCTCGGCGCCGAACAGCTCTTTCGCCCGATCGATCGCCAGCTGCTCGATCTCGTCGACCACCTCGCAGCCGCCGTAGTAGCGCCGGCCGGGATAACCCTCGGCGTACTTGTTCGTCGGCACGCTGCCGACGGCCTCGAGAACGCTCGGCCAGGTGAAGTTTTCCGAGGCGATCAGCTCGATCTGACCCCGCTGGCGCTCGAGCTCGCGTCCGAGCAGTTCGGCGATGTCGGGATCGATCTCGGCGAGCCCGGCTGTCTTCAGGTGCTCGAACGTCTCTTGCGCAACGGCCATCTCGGCGCTCCTCGATCGGTTACGCCGGATGCTACTGGCCGACGAGGCCGGCAACCTGCCCGAGAGCCGCGTCGGCGGGGACGGCACCTTCTCTGAGAACCCGCGGCACACCGGTGAGATCGATCACTGTCGACGGAACCCCCGGCAGCTCGCCCACGTCGACGACCGCGGCGCAGCCTTCGAGCAGCTCCAGCGGGACCTCGTCGACAGTCGCCGGATCCCGTCCTCCCGGCAGGTTCGCGCTCGTCGCCATCACGGCGCCGATGCGTGCGACCACGGCGTCGGCCGGCGCCGGCAGCACCGGCACCCGCACCCCGATCGCGTCCGGGTTCGTCCCCGCAAGCCAGCGGAACCGTCTCGCCGGGTTCGGGACGACGAGGGTGAACGGCCCAGGCAGCAGGTCCCTCAGCACCGGGCCGAGGCGGCTGCGCAGCTCGGGCAGGCACTCGAGCAGCATGTCGACGTCGCTCGCGAGCAGCGCGCTCGGCTGCGCGGCCTCGCGGCCCTTGAGTGCGTAGGCGCGGCCCACCGGTCGCTCGCTGTACGGGCTCGCGCAGAGGCCGTACACGGTGTCCGTCGGGAGGATCACGGGCCTGTCTGTGCGAAGCGCGTCGAGAGCCTGCTCGACTCCGACCGTCCCCACGCTCAGCCGCCCCACCGTCCCTCGATCACCCGGTCCCGCCCGGCGAGATCGGGTGAAACTCGCACGTCGCCGTAACCGAGCTCCCGAAGCACCCCTGTCACCCGTTGCGCCTGGTTCTCGGCGATCTCGAGCACAACCCAGCCGCCGGGGCGCAAGGCCTCCGTCGCGGCCCGAGCGACGGCCTCGGTGGCGCCGTGAGCGACCAAAGCGATGCGCGGCTCCCAGTCCCGCACCTCCGGCTGGAGCGTTTCGATGTCCTCCGGCTCGATGTACGGCGGGTTCGAGACGACGAGGTCGAACTCGTCCTCGCCGAGGCCTTCGGTGAGGTCGTGCTCGACCAGGCGGACGCGGCCGTTGACGGCGAGCAGGTCGAGGTTCTCGCGCGCGAGCGCGAGCGCGTCCTCGGAGACGTCGATCGCGGTCACCCGCGCGCGCGGGTGCTCGTCGACGATCGCGAGTGCGATCGCGCCCGTGCCGGTACCCACGTCGAGAACGGCGGGCTCCTTCACCCCGTTCAGGTGCTCGAGCGCCCGCTCGACGACCATCTCGGTCTCGGGCCGCGGGACCAGGGCCCGCTTGTCGGTCTTCAGCGTCAGGCGGCGGAACCCCCAGTGGCCGAGGATGTAGGCGAGCGGCTCGCGTTGCGCCCGCCGCTGCAAGAGCTCCTCGTAGGCCTCGCGCGACTCCGGCGCCAGCTCCCGCTGCAGCTCCATGTAGAGCAGGGCGCGGGCGCAGTCGTCGCAGGCGCGCGCGAGCAGGAGCTCGGATTCGAGGCGTGCAGTATCGATGCCCGCTTCCGCGAGCACGTGCGTGCCGTGCGCGAGCGCCTCGCCGACCGTCATCTCAGACTGCTGCGGCTTCGAGAGCCTGCCGCCGCTCTTCGGCGGCCAGCGCCTCCGTAAAGTCGTCGAGCTCGCCTTCGAGGACCCTGTCGAGGTTGTGCACGGTCAGCTTTACGCGGTGGTCGGTGACGCGGTTCTCCGGGAAGTTGTAGGTGCGAATCTTCTCGGCTCGCTCGCCGGAGCCGATCTGTGAGCGGCGCGTCGCCGCCTGCTCGGCTGCCTGACGCTCGCGCTCGAGCTCGAACAACCGGGCACGCAGGACCCGTAGCGCCTTCGTCTTGTTCTGAAGCTGCGACTTCTCGTCCTGCATCGCGACGACGAGGCCGGTCGGAAGGTGCGTGATCCGCACGGCCGAGTCGGTCGTGTTGACGCTCTGGCCGCCGGGCCCGGTCGAGCGGTAGACGTCGACTTTGAGCTCGTTGTCGTTGATCTCGATGTCCACGTCCTCGGCCTCCGGCATCACCGCCACGGTGGCAGTCGAGGTGTGGATCCGTCCCTGGGATTCCGTGACCGGAACCCGCTGGACACGATGCGTGCCGCCTTCCCACTTGAAGATCGAATACGCGCGGTCGCCCTTGATCGCGAAGCTGATGCTCTGGAAGCCGCCGGTCGGATTGGGGCTCGTCTCGAGCTGCTCCCACTTGAACCCTCGCCGCTCGGCGTAGCGGGTCAGCATGCGGAAGAGGTCGCCCGCCCAGAGCGCCGCCTCGTCGCCACCCGCCGCCTGGCGGATCTCGACGATCACGTCCTTGCGGTCGGCCGGATCGGTCTCGACGAGCGCGAGCTTCAGCTCGTTTTCCAGCCGCTCGACCCGCTCCTCGAGCTCCGGGACAAGCTCGCGAAGATCGCCGTCGCCGCGCGCAGCGTCGAGGTCGGCCGAAGCCTCGATCCACTCCTGTGCGAGCTTGTGCGCGGACTCGAGCTCCTTCAGGCGCCGGCCGACGTCCGCCGCTTCGCGGTGGTCGTTGTAGACCGAAGGGTCGGACATTCGCTCCTGCGTCTCGGCATAAGAGCGCTCCACCTCCTCGACGAGGTCCTGCATCGCGGCCATGTAAAGAGGTTAGCCGTGTCGCCCGCGGACCGACCCGAGCGCGACGCGGCTCATGTTGCCCGAGGAGTCGGCGGCGAACAGCGTCGCGGTCCACGTGCCCTCCGGCACGAAGAGCTGCGCCGACCCGCGGAAGTTCTCGTGGCCGAGCGAAAGTGTGATCACGCGGCCCGGCCGGCGGATCACGACGCGCAGGACGAGCCACGGCGAGGCATCGTCGCGCCCGCGCCAGAAGAGCTTGAGGCCGCCGAGCTCCGCGCTGACCGTCGGCGGTTGCGTGTCACGTCGCACCTCGACGGCGGGCAGCTCGGTGTTCGCGGCGTTCCCGACCACGTCGATCGCCCGCAGAACCGGCGTGTACGTGCCCGGCTGGAGCCGCCCGGGACTCCAGAGCAGCGTGTGCCAGCCGCGCGAGACGACAACCGGCTTCCCCGCGTGGGCGGCTTGCAGGCGTAGCGTCGAGCGTTTCGAGACCCAGACATCAAAGGTTGCCGTGTCGCGGTATCCGTCCTGAGGCCACGGATAGATGGCACCGGGGCCGGGCCCGAGCTTGACCACCGGCGGCTCGCGCAGGTCGCCGCCGAAGCGCGTCGCGTAGGTCGCAAGGGTCGTGTCCTGCGTCCGCTTCGCGAGCAGGGTGAGGAGTCGAACGACGTACTGGTGGTAGCTGAGCGGCGCCTCGGTCCCGCCGAGTGAGTAGAGCGACCAGTAGCCGGTGTCGAAGCGCGGCAGCAGCCCGACCGTCGCGGCCTGCAACTGCGCGGAGAGGCCCGTCGCCGCCTGGTCGCCGGTCGCAGTCGCGTAGTCCTGGAGCGACAGGATCGTCTGCAGCTGTGCATTCAGGACCGTCTCGTTGTTGAAGGCGTAGATGCGGATCCACGGCCCAGTCGAGACCGAGCGCGTCAGTGACGGCACGGTCCGGTAGGCGCGCTGCGACGCGGCCGTCAGCGTCGGGTCAGCGAGCAGCGCCCCGGCGCGGGAGAGCGCTTGCGCGGCGACGGCCTGCGCCATTCCGGAGACCCACGGCGGCCGGCCGCCCGCGAAGCGGAAGTAGTACTCCCAGGCGAGCCCGCCGAAGCGTGGGACGCTACGTGCGAGCAACGCCTGCGCGAGTTGCTCCGCGCGTGCTGTGTTCTTCTGGGCGACGAAGTTGTTCAGCTTGCCGAAGTTCTCGAGCGGGTGGAACTGGAAGCCGATCCCGGGGAAGGCCCGGTACCACGTCCCGTCCGAGTAGTCGACGATGTCGGTCCCCGGCTTCTGGTCCCAGTGGCTCGCGAACCACTTCGTGTTGAAGGCGAGCATGTCGAAGAGCGTCCGCCCGCGCGGCGAGTCGTAGCCCTTCCAGAAGCCCGCGACCTGGTGCACGACCGCCGCGAGGTTGCGGTAGCGGCTGCTCGGCAGCTTCGGGAGCACGTTCGCCGCTCCCGCGGCTGCGTCGCCGTAGTCCGAGGCCTCGGCGCCATTGATCCGCCCGGCCGCCTGAGCGCGGGCGATCCCCTTCGCGATCAAGGCGAAGTCCTTCGCGTAGGGCGGCTTCGCAGAAGCCGACCCGGACATCAGCAACGCCGACAGCGCAAGCACCGCGGCGACCCCTGCCGCTCGAGCGCTCATAGCGGTGTTAGACGCTAACGATTTGCAGCGGTTTGCGCGTTAAGCCATGACCTCGACGCGCTGAGCCTCGGGTGAGAGGCTGCGCCCCTCACGCTCGAGCACCTCGCGGAGAGCCTGGATCGAGACCTCGAGTTGGTCGAGCGAGGGCTCCCGCGTCGTCAGGCGCTGCAGCCAGAGCCCGGGTGCCAGCAGCATCATCAGGATCCGGCTGTCGGTGTGCTTCCCCGCGAAGCGGATCAGCTCGTAGGCGATTCCCGCGATCACCGGCAGCAGCAGGATCCGCGTCGCGATCAGCCAGTACCAGACCGGCCGTCCGAAGAAGGCGAACACGAAGACCGCGATCACCATCACCCAGAGCAAAAACGCGGTCCCACAGCGCGGGTGGATCAGCGAGAAGCGCTGCACCCGCTCGGGCTCGAGCTCCTCACCGGCCTCGTAAGCGTTGATCGCCTTGTGCTCGGCCGCGTGATACTGGAAGACGCGCCGCAGGTCGGGCAGCAGCGAGATCAGGGCCAGGTAGAGAACGAAGACGGTGACGCGGATCAGGCCCTCGACGATCACGAACCAGCCGGCGTCGATTCCGATCCAATCGGTGAGCAGCGCAGGCCCAACCTTGAAGAGCAGCAGCGCGAACCCGATCGCGATCGCGAAGGCGAAGATCAGCTGCCCGCGGCTCAGCTCGGTCGCGACCTCCTCGTCGCCCTCCTCCTGAGCGGCGTAGTTGGCGCTGATCGCCAGCGCCCGGAAGCCGATCGTGAGTGACTCGCCGAGCGCGACGACGCCGCGGACGATCGGCAGGCGGAGGATCCAGTGCCGTGTCATCGGCGAGACGATCGGCCTCGAGACCTGGGCGATCTCGCCGTCGGGCTTGCGGACGGCGACCGACCAGTTCGAGGGGCCGCGCATCATGACTCCCTCGAGCACAGCCTGCCCGCCGATCGGATTCGCCATTGGGGTTAGTTCTCTACGACCGCTGCGCCGCCTGCGCCCGCTCGAGGCGGCGCTGGAACCGCTCCACCCGGCCGCCGGTATCGACGAGCTTCTGCTTACCCGTGTAGAACGGGTGGCAGTTCGAGCAGATCTCGACGTGCAGCTCCGGTTTCGTCGAGCGGGTCTGGAAGGTGTTCCCGCAGGCGCAGTGGACCGTCGCGAGCACGTATTCGGGGTGGATGCCGGCCTTCATCGCCCGGCCAGGATAGCAACCGCCGTCTCGGCGGCGACGTTGCCTCCAGAGACGACGACCGCAACGCCTTTTGCCCCGTCGAGCGGCACTTTCCCGGCCAGGAGCGCGGCAACCCCGGCCGCTCCCGCGGGCTCGCAGGCGAGCTTCGCGCGCCCGTAGAGGAACCGGAAACCGGTCTCGAGCTCGGTCTCGGTGACGAGCACGGACTCGACCCGGCCCGCGCAGATCGCGACTGCGTTCGCGCCCGCGAAGGGCGCGTTCAGGCCGTCGGCGACCGACCGCGGCGTCACGTCGACGGGCTCCCGCGCCGCGAGCGCCTCGTGCAGCGCGGCCGAGCCCTCGGGCTCGACGGCGACGACGCGTGTGTCTACCGCCGTCACGATCCCGCTGACCAGCCCGCCGCCGCCGACCGGGACGACGAGGACGTCGGCCTCGGGAGCGTCCTCCATCAGCTCGAGGCCGACCGTGCCCTGGCCGGCGATCACGAGTGGATCGTCGAACGGGTGGACAAGTGTGCGGCCGGTCTCGTCCATCAGCTCGTGGAGGCGGTCGAACGCCTGCGCAGGATCGGTCGCCTCCAGGTCGACCGTGGCGCCGTAGTTCCGCGTCGCCTCGAGCTTCTGCTCGCTCGCGCCCTGCCACATCACGACGAGCGCATCGACGCCCTCGAGCGCGGACGCGTAGGCGAGCGCCTGGGCGTGGTTACCGGCCGAGATCCCGATCACGCCGCGCGTCTTCTCCTCCGGCGAGAGCGACGCGAGCTTGTTGAGCACGCCGCGCGGCTTGAACGAGCCCGTGCGCTGGAAGAGCTCGGCCTTCAGGTAGACGGGCACGCCGACTTCGCGCGCGAGCGAAGCGGAGGTGAGCGTGGGGGTGCGGTGCACCCGGCCGGCGATCGTCTCGCGGGCGGCGAGCACGTCTTCACGGCTGATGGCGGTCGCGACGATGGCGGACCGACCCTAACTTCCTCTTGAGAATTTGGTGGTTCACTCCGAATGAGGAACTGTGAGGGCCGGCCTTGTCATCGCTGCGGCACTCGTCGCGCTTTCCGCGACTGCGTCGACCGCATCCGCGTCCTGGAAGGCGCAGTACGGCGTCCAGGACGACGCCTGGCTCCAGGTCGGGGCGCCCAAGTCGGGACCGCTCGAGGAGCGGCTCACGACGCTGGACCGGCTCGGCGTCGACGTCGTCCGCTACACGCTCCGCTGGGACCACATCGCGCGCCGCCGCCCGCTGCAGGCGGTAGATCCCGCCGATCCGGCCTACGACTGGAGCTTCTCCGACGCGCTGCTCACCGGGCTGCACGCCCACGGGATAGATGTCGTCCTGACGCTTTGGGGCACGCCCACTTGGGCCAACGGGCAGCGAAAGCCGAACTGGGCGCCGAGGAGCGCATCGGCTCTCGCATCGTTCGCAACCGCCGCGGCGCTCCGCTACCCGTGGATTCGCAAGTGGGAGGTCTGGAACGAGCCGAACCAACGCGGCGGCCTGGACCCCAACTCGGCGCGGCTGTATGTGCAGCGCCTGCTGAACCCGACCGTCGAGGCCCTGCACGCGCTCGACCGGCGTAACGTCGTCGCCGGCGGCGCCACCTCGCCGCGGGCGACGAAGACGGCTCTCTCGGCGGTCACATTCATGCGCGGCATGCGCCGCGCCGGCGCGCGCTTCGACGTCTACTCGCACCACCCGTACCCGCGCTGGTTCGGGCGCGGTCGGCCGGAGACGCCGCTGCAGACGCTCCCCTGCACGCGCTGGCTGACGTTGGCGAGCCTGCAGTGCCTGCTCCGCGACGTCAGCCGCAACTTCGGGCCGAAGCACATCTGGCTGACCGAGTACGCCTACAAGACGAACCCGCCGGACCGGTTCCGCGGCGTTGCGCCTGACCTGCAGGCGCGGTACCTCGCCGAGGCGGCGCGCCGCGTCTACCAGGCGCCGCGGGTCGACCTGCTGATCAACTTCCTCGTTCGCGACGAGCCCGTCATCGGGCGATGGGCGAGTGGGTTCTTTACCGCGCACGAGGCCGTCAAGCCCTCGTTCTTCTCGTTCATGCTGCCGCTCGTCGAGGTGAGCCGGCACGGCGGCCGGACGACGCTCTGGGGGGAGGTGCGGCCGCGCTCCGGGCCGCAGCCCTACCTGCTCCAGCGCCGGTGGCGCGGCCGCTGGGCGCCGATCGGCCGGGTCTCGATCACCGGCGACGCCGGGTTCTTCACACGAGTGGTGTCCGCTGGGCGCGGGTCGAAGTTCCGGGTCTGGTCGCTCTTGGACGACACATTCAGCCCGGCGCTCGTGATTCGCTAGCCGAGTCGCAGCCGGTTGTAGAGCGCGGTGACGCCGCGGACGAACTCTGCCTGACTGACGGTCCCGTACGGGCCGCCGACGGTCTCCCCGTAACCGTTCGGGCCGAGAGAGAAGAAGATGAAGTACTGCCGGAACGCGGGCCCGTTCTTGGTCGTGACCTTGCGCCAGCGGACCGAGCCTCCGCACCCGGGATGCCCGGCACGGTGAACGGCTTCCAGAACACGTCGCAGACGTTCACCTCCGGGCAGCGGGGAAAGGCTGCGGGCGTGCAGGAACTTGACCTGATCGGCCGCTCCGGCCGCGGAGCCGAGCCGGACGACTGCGGAGAATCCACCGGTGGTCTTGGCGAGCTTTCCGCGGCCCGCGATGCCTTCGACCTCGGCGGACCGAAAGCCCGCCGTGCGGAAACGGCGAGCCAAAACCTTAGGCTGAAAGAGCGGGTCGAGCCCTCGGACCAGGATCTGCACCGACCTGCTCGAGCGGACTCCGGCGGGGCGAACGACCTGGGGCAGCTCGGAGCGCGCCAGGACCTGCTTCGTGAGCGGGATCCGCGGCGCGGAGACCTGGGGAGTGGTGACGCTCCTGGTCGAGGCCACCTTCTTGCTGCTCCCGCAGCCGGCGACAGCGAGCGCCGTTGCCACGATCCCGAGGATGAGCAACCGGCGCGCCATTTGCGCCGGTTGTAACACGGAACCGCATCTTACGTAAGTGTGTACTCGGGGCCCGAGCCGCCCTCGGCGGGGGTCAGGCGCCCGCCTTTCGCGGTGATCGCGCCGCACTGGACGCAGTTCGACGCGGTCACCTCGACACGACCGTCGGTCGCCTCGTAGACCTGGGCGGGACACATTCGAGCCCACATCTGGGCGACCTCGGGCGCCACCGCCGTCTGGACGCGGATGTGGTTCGGCGCGTCGTCGCGCGTCTTGTTGCCGCTCAGGAAGACCGACGAGAGCTTGTCGAAGGTGAGCTTCCCGTCAGGGGCCGGGTACCTGCGGGCGCGGTCGGTGCGGATCAGCTCCTGGTCGGCGTCGGGATCGGTGCGCGCGTCGCCGGGCGGAAACTTGCCGCGGCTCGCGGTCATCGCGCCCGCGAGGGCGCCGCCGAGCCAGAACCCGCGGCCGAAGGCCTGACGCATGTTCCGAACCTGTTCGAGGTCGCGCCAGACGAAGCTCTGCCTCACGGCCTCGTCGTACGAAGAGAGCGCCCCGGGGCGGCCGACGGACTCCCCTCGCTGCAGCGCGGCGAATGCTGCCTCCGCGGCCAGCGAGCCGGTCTCGATTGCGTAGTGGATGCCCTTCAGCGCCGGGACGTTCACGAAGCCCGGGCCGTCGCCGGCGAGCAGGAGCCCGGGCGCGTGCAGCGGCGTCGGCAGCGACAGGAAGCCTCCCTCCGGGATCGTCTTCGCGCCCCAGGCGATCCGCTCGCCGCCTTCGAGCAGCCTACGGACGAGCCGATGCGTCTTCAGCTCCTGGAGAAGGTCGTGGACGGAGAGCTCGGCGTCGCGGTAGTCGAGCCCGACGACCATTCCGAGCGTGACCATGTCGTTCCCCATCGGGTAGATGAAGGAGCCGCCGAACTCGCGATACTTCGCGCCGGGGCGAAGCGGCCAGCCCAGCGTGTGAATCACCCTCCGGAGCGGTTTCGCGACCCGCCAGACCTCCTTGACGCCGAGTGCCCACACCTGCGGGTTCTCACCGCCGAGGCCGAAGCGCTGGATCGCGGCGCCCGTGAGGTGGCCCTGCGTGCCCTCGGCGAGGACCGTGATCCGGGCGAGGACGCCCGCCCCAGGCTCGAAGTTCGCCAACTCCTCGCCGTCGCGGCCGCGTCCCTTGTCGCCGGTGCGGATCCCACGCACGCGGCCGTGGTCGACGAGCAGCTTCGTCGCGGCCGTCTCCGGGAGGATCATCGCACCCGCCTCTTCGGTCTGTTCCGCCAGCCAGCGCCCGAGCTGCGAGAGCGAGGCCACCCGGTTGCCGTGATTCCGCATCGTCGGCGGAGTCGGGATCCGCATCGCGCGGTTGCGGGTCAGGAGGTAGACGGACTCCTGCTCGACCTCGGCGTAGAACGGCATCTCCTCGAGGCGCTTGCGCCCTTTGAAGAGCCGCTGCAACGCGCGGGGGTTCACGACCGCGCCCGAGAGCAGGTGCGAGCCCGGCTGCTTGCCCTTCTCGATCACCGCGACCGGCACCTCGCCGAGCCGTTCTGCGACGGCGGGCGCGCTCTCCAGCAACTGGCCGAGCCGGATCGCGCACGCCAAGCCCGCTGGGCCGGCGCCGACGATGCACACGCCGACCTCGATCCGCTCGTCGTCGGGATCGGTCGGCGGCGCGATCGCCTCGGCGATGTCGAACGGCGGCGGGAACTCCGAGGGGCGTGTCACGTGGCCGCGATCGCTTGCGTCACAGCGGCGTTGTTACGCGTCATACCAGGGCGCGTAGCGCTCAAGCGGCCTTACGCTGGCGGACAAGTTCCGTCAGCTTCGGGACGATCTCGTGCAGGTCGCCGATGACCCCGAGGTCGGCGTATTCGAAGATCGGCGCGTTCGGGTCCTTGTTGATCGCGACGATCACGTTCGAGCCATACATGCCCACCTTGTGCTGGATCGCTCCGGAGATCCCGACGGCGACGTAGAGCCGCGGCGCGACGGTCTTGCCGGTCTGGCCGACCTGCGCAGCGTACGGGTACCAGCCGGCGTCGACGACCGCGCGCGTCGCCGCGACAGCGCCGCCCAGTGCCTTCGCGAGCTCCTCGACGAGCGCGAAGTTCTCCGGCCCGCCGAGCCCGCGCCCGCCGGCGACGATCACGTCGGCATCCTCGATCGACGGGCCCTCGCTCTCCTCGTGAGCCTGCTCGATCATCGTCGCCTGAGTCGAGAAGTCCTCGAGCTTGACCTCGACGCGCTCGACCTGCGGCTCGACCGGGCTCTCGACCGGGTCGAAGGTTCCGGTGCGGAAGAGCCCGAGGCGCGGCTCGCTCGTCCAGCCGACGTCCACATAGACGGTGTCGTCGAGCGCCGGCCGCTTGCCGACGAGCCGCCCGTCCTGCTGCTCGAGATCGACGAGGTCCCAGTTGAGGCCTGCGTCGAGCCGGGCTGCGAGCCCGGCCGCGACGTCGGCCGTGAGCACCGTCGCGCCGAAAAGGACGGTGTCGAAGCCATGTCCACGGACCACGTTCGCGGACACGTCCACTCGGGGCTGGGGAAGCGGCTTCTCGAGCGCCGGATCGTCCGCGACGTAGACTTTGCTTGCGCCGTGGCGCGCCGCCTGCTCGGCGAGGCTCTCGACCCCAGAGCCTGCGATCAGGGCCGAGACCTCGCCGCCGAGCTGAACGGCCTTGCCGAGGACCCCGAGCGAGTCCTTCTGGAGCTCGCCGTCGTGGTGCTCGAGGAAGACGAGCGTGGTCAAAGCGCTTTCCGCTCGAGGAGGAACTCGACGACCTTCTCCGCGCCGGTGCCGTCGTCCTCGATCCGCACCGTCTCGCCGCGAGGCGGCGGGTCGTTGAGCGCGTAGACCTCGGTGCGGGAGCCGGGCTCGCCCGCGCGCTCGGCCTCGACCTCGAGGTCGGCGAGCGACACGGTGTCCTGCGGCTTCTTCTTCGCGCCCATGATCCCCTTCAGCGACGGGTAGCGCGGCTCGTTGATCGCGTCGGAGACGGCAACCACCGCGGGGAGCGGCGCCTCGATCACGTCGTAGCCGAATTCCGTCTGCCGCTTGCCGCGCACCGCGCCGTCGGCGAGCGTCAGCTCCGCGACCTGCGAGATCAACGGGCGGCGCAGCCGATCTGCCACCGCGGCCCAGAGGACGGCGCCGTCCGAGTCGTTCGCCTGCTGGCCGAAGAGGACGAGGTCGCTGTGTTCCCGCTCGACCGCCTTCGCGAGCGCGTAGCTCGAGGCGACGAGGTCGGAGCCGGCGGCAGTGTCGTCGGAGACGAGCACGACCCGGTCGGCGCCCATGGCGAGCGCCTTGCGGAGTGCGTCGAGCGTGCGCGCGGGCCCGAGCGAGACGAGCACGACCTCGGAAGCGGCGTCGTCCCCCTTCAGCCGCAGCGCCTCCTCGACGGCGTTGGCGTCAAAGGGATTCAGCGTCGGCTCGCCGGATCGGTCGAGCCGTTTCGTCCCCGGGTCGATGCGCCGCGCCTGCTCGGGTACGGCCTTTACGCAGACGGCGATCTTCATCCGGCGGCGGACTCTACCCAGGGATTGGCGCCGAAGGTGCCTGTCCCAGCAACCGCCACAGATGCCGCCCCACCTTTTGGGACAGGCACCCGCGCGAGCGCCAGCCCCTGCGCCTGTTAGGGTTCCGCGCTTCGGACGCGAACCGGAGCTCATGCGACGCCACCGGACGACAGCCCGAGGAGCCCTCTGCCTCCTGCTCGCCGCCGGCCTGCTGGCCGGAACGACCGCGGCACTCGGCGACTCGACGAAGCCGATCATCTTCCCAGTGCTGGGGGCGGCCCATTACGCCGACGACTTCGGCCAACCGCGCGCGGGCGGGGCGCACCAGGGCATCGACATCGTCGCCGCCAAGAGATCGCTGGCGCTCGCGGCCGAGGCGGGCAAGATCAAGTTCTGGACGACCTCGGCGACCGCGGGCTGCATGCTCTACCTCTACGGCGCGAGCGGCACGACCTACTACTACATCCACTTGAACAACGACCTGACGCGGTACAACGACAACCGCGGGAAGTGCGTTGCGGGGACGGCATACGCACCAGGGATGAAGGACGGCGCCAAGGTCGCGGCCGGCCAGCCGATCGGCTTCGTCGGGAATTCCGGCGACGCCAACGGGCTGCACGCGCACCTGCATTTCGAGGTGCATCCGAACGGCGGCAAGGCCGTCGACGGCTATCCGTATCTCCAGGCTGCGCAACACCTGCTCTTTGCAGCGCCCAAGGGCAAGCCGTTCACGCTCGAGCTCGATGGAACGGTCATGGCTCCGTCCGCATTGACGCTGCAGATCAGAGTCAACACTGTTCACGCCTGGCCGATGGGCCAGCATCAGACGAGGCTCAAGCGACCCTTGCTGCTCAACGTCCCGCAGACGGCGATCGTCCACTCTACGAACGGCGGCGCGCCCCGCAAGAGCACGATCCTGAACGCCCGCCCGGGCCAGACGGTCAAGGTCTGGACGATGCCCGCGACGGCGAGCCTGAAGACAGAACGTGGCGACGACCTCGCGCTCAACGCCGCCCTAGTCCTCCTGAAGACTCCGTAGGAGGGCTCGGCGAAATAACGTCTGTGCCGCCGTTCCGCCGAACCCTCCTAACGCCCGACGAAAGAGGGCTCGCGCTTCTCGACGAAGGCGGCCATGCCTTCCTTGGCGTCCTCGGAGGCGAACAGGTCGCCGAACTCCGAGGCCTCGAGGTCGAGGTTGGCACGGTGGTCGCCAGCGAGCGCCCGGTTGGTGGCGGCCTTCGCAGCGGCAAGAGCGACCGGGCTCTTCGAAGCGAGCAGCTCGGCGACCGCCATCGTCTTCTCGAGCAGTTCCCCGGGCTCGAACACCGCGTTGACGAGCCCGTGGCGCTCCGCCTCCTCGCTGTCCACCACGCGGCCGGTGTAGATCAGCTCCTTCGCGTATCCGAGGGTCGTCGTCCGGGCCATCCGCTGCGTGCCGCCCCAGCCCGGGATGAGCCCGAGATTGATCTCCGGCTGGCCGATCTTCGCCGTGCGGGCCGCGTAGCGCAGGTCGCACGCGATTGCGAGCTCGCAGCCGCCGCCGAGCGCGAAGCCGTTGATCGCCGCGATCGTCGGCTTCGGCATCGTCTCGAGGAGCCGTGCGGTCTCGTGTCCGAGCGCGCCCCACGCCTTCGCGTCGTCAACGCCGAGCCCGCTCATGTACTTGATGTCCGCCCCTGCCGCGAAGGCCTTCTCGCCGGCTCCCGTCAGGACGACGACGCGCGCATCCGGATCGTCGGCGAGCTCCCGCAGCGTGTCGCGCAGCTCCATTAGCGTCGGAAGATCGAACGCATTGAGCGCCTCTTGCCGGTCGATGGTGACGAGGACGACGCCGGGAGCCGGCTTGTCTGTGCGAACCGTCAGGCAGCCACCTTCTCGCGGAGGAAATCGACGATCTGGGAAGTAGGCGCGCCCGGCGTGAACACTTCGGCGACGCCCTGCTGCTTCAGCTCGTCCGCATCGGCTGTCGGGATCGTGCCGCCGACGACGACGAGCACGTCCTCGGCTCCGTTCTCTTTGAGCCCTTCGAGGATCCGGGGAACGAGCGTCATGTGCGCGCCCGAGAGGATCGAGATCCCGACGGCGTCGGCGTCCTCCTGGATGGCGGTCTCGACGATCTGCTCGGGCGTCTGATGGAGGCCGGTGTAGATAACCTCCATGCCTGCATCCCGTAGCGCGCGTGCGATGATCTTGGCCCCGCGATCGTGTCCGTCAAGGCCGGGTTTTGCGATCACGACTCGGATCTTGCGGGCCACGGGCGGCAAGTATATGGCTGTG
>JBKOUJ010000048.1:0-1017 GCA_046723355.1 Actinomycetota bacterium
ACTGGTATACCATCGTCGGCAGCGTCAGATGTGTATAAGAGACAGGTCGTGGCCCGCGCCGTCCTCGGGAGGAGACTCCCGCCGAGACGGTCGAGCAGCCGCGCACCGACGAGCAGGGCGTCTCGGCCGAGGGTCGCGAGCAGCCTGTGATCGAGCCGCAGGTCGAGGAGACGCCGGCTGCGGTCGCCGACGCCCCGGACACGACGACGCAGAAGCAGATGCACGAGGATCCGACGAAGCTCGACCAGTCCGGCGACGAGAGCGCCGAGAAGAAGAAGGCCTCCACCAAGGCGTCGAGCAGCAAGCCGTCGACGACGCGCAAGCGGACGACGAAACCGAAGACGACGAAGGACGAGTCGTAGATGCTCCTGCCCAAGAAGACCAAGTTCCGCAAGTACCAGCGAGGCCGCAGACGCGGCTACTCGAAGGGCCAGACGAACGTGCAGGCCGGCGACTTCGGGCTCAAGGCGATCGAGACCGGCTGGGTGACGAATCGCCAGATCGAGGCCGCCCGAATCGCGATGACACGCAAGATCCGCCGTGGCGGCAAGGTCTGGATCAACGTCTTTCCGGACAAGCCGGTCACGCAGAAGCCGGCCGAGACGCGAATGGGCTCGGGGAAAGGCTCACCTGAGCACTGGGTCGCGGTTGTCAAGCCGGGGCGGGTCATGTTCGAGTTGGCGGGCGTTCCCGAGCCGCTGGCGAAGGAGGCGCTCCGGCTTGCCGGCCGGAAGCTGCCGATCAAAACGAAGGTCGTGAAACGGGAGGCGGATCTCTTTGCGAGCTAGGGACTTGAGGGACCTGACGGACGAGGAGCTGGAGATGCAGCTCGCCGACCGGCGGCGGGAGCTGTTCAACCTGCGCTTCCAGAGCGCAACGGGCGCGCTGGAGAACACCGCGCGGCTGAAGCTCGCGAAGCGGGAGATCGCCCGCATCCTCACCGTCCGCACCGAACGAGAAGCGAACGCGAATCGAGTGACGAATGGCTGACGAAGAACAGAACGAGCAGACAGAAGA
>JBKOUJ010000161.1:0-1540 GCA_046723355.1 Actinomycetota bacterium
TTTCAGGGCCTTCCTCTCCTGGCCCGTATCCGCGGTGTACCCCCGCAGACTTCGTTGGAAACGGCCTTCGTAAGCGTTTGTAAAACGCCGAACGGGCCGCGATCGATACGCGTTTGTGACGCTTGTTCGCAACAGGCGTCCAGCCCGCGGATTGAGTAGGCTCGCGGCCGTGCGCAGGGGAGTGCTCGTGCGCGTCGTCGCAGTCGGGCTTGCCGCCGCAGCCGTGGCGGTCGCAGTCGCGCTTCTCGTCCCCTGGCTCCCGACACCGGCCTCGAAGGAAGCCGACCGGATCGACTTCGTCTTCTGGTTCGTCACCGGGATCTGCATCGCGATCTTCTCGCTCGTCGCGGCCGTGATCCTCTATGCGGTCGTCCGGTTCCGCGCGCGTCCCGACGACGACTCCGACGGCGCGCCCATCCACGGCCACACGGGGCTCGAGATCGTGTGGACGGCTGTGCCCGCGGCGCTCGTGACGGCGATCTCGGTCGTCAGCGCCGTCGCGCTCGCGCAGAACGACCATCTGCCGAAGCGCCACATGCGCGTGAACGTGAGCGCGCAGCAGTTCGCATGGTCGTTCAGCTACCCGAACGACAAGGGCCTGACGGTGTCCACGCTCCACCTGCCGATCCACGAGGCGGTCGAGCTGAAGATGCAGAGCAAGGACGTGATCCACTCGTTCTGGGTGCCGGAGTTCGGCCAGAAGCAGGACGTCGTGCCGGGGATCACGACTCGGCTCGTGATCACCCCGAAGCGGCTCGGTACTTATCCGGTCGTCTGCACCGAGCTCTGCGGCGAGGGCCACGCGATCATGCGAAGCACGGCGGTGGTGCAGAGGCCTAGCGCGTTCGCCGCCTGGGTGAAGGCCCAGGAGAAGCTCGCCGCGCAGGCGCAGGGCGCAGGCGGCGGCCCCGGGCTCGTTGCGTTCAACAACAACGGCTGCTCCGCCTGCCACACGTTCAAGCCCGCCGGTTCGAAGGCAACAACCGGGCCCGACCTCGATAACCTCGCGACCTATGCGCGACGGGCCGGAAGGCCGCTCGCCGCATTCGTCCAGCAGTCGATCGTCGATCCGAACGCCTACATCGAGAAGGGGTACCAGCCGGGGATCATGCCGACGACGTTCAAGACGCTGCCCAAGGAGCAGCTCGACGGGCTCGTCCAGTTCCTGAGCCAGAAGCAGAAATGACGACCGCTGCGGTTGCGCAAGACGAACTCCACGCCGGCCCTGCGCCTCCGCCTCACGGCTGGCGCCGGCTCATCGCTCCCGGCTGGCTGCGCGTCCCGTGGGCGACGGCTCTTTTCTTCGGGATAGGGGTCGGGCTCGTGGTCCTGATCCGCTGGGCCGAGGGGTGGAAGCCTTACTGGGACGGCCAGGTGATCACAACCGTCTCGCTCGCGACCGTCGGGATCGGCTTCCTGGTGGGAATCGGCGGCTTCGACTACTGGGGCCGCTACGCGATCGGCTCGCCGACGCGCCCGGAAGACCACTCGGGCCACGGCGCCTACAGCTGGCGCGACTACTTCCGGGTCAATACCGACC
>JBKOUJ010000073.1:0-1701 GCA_046723355.1 Actinomycetota bacterium
CATCACGTCGCCGAGGTACTCCTCGGGCGTCACGACCTCGACGGCCATAACGGGTTCGAGAAGCTTCGGCTTGGCCCGCTGCTCGGCGTTCTTGAACGCCATCGAGCCGGCGATCTTGAAGGCCATCTCGCTGGAGTCGACGTCGTGGTAGGAGCCGTCGATCAGCTCCACTCGGATGTCAACGACGGGATAGCCGGACAGGACGCCCGACTCCATCGCTTCCTGGATGCCGAGGTCGACGGAGGGGATGTACTCCTTCGGGATCGCGCCCCCGGTGATCTTGTCCACGAACTCGTAGCCGTCGCCCGGCTCCATCGGCGAGAGGTTGATCACGGCATGGCCGAACTGGCCGCGACCGCCGGTCTGGCGCACGAAGCGGCCCTCGATCTTCTCGGCCGGCCGGCTGATTGTCTCGCGATAGGCGACCTGCGGTCGCCCGACGTTCGCGTCGACGTTGAACTCGCGGGTGAGACGGTCGACGATGATCTCGAGGTGGAGCTCGCCCATTCCGGAGATCAGGGTCTGGCCCGTCTCCTCGTCCGTGCGGACGCGGAAGGTCGGATCCTCCTCGGCGAGGCGCTGTAGACCGGCGCCCAGTTTGTCCTGGTCGCCCTTCGTCTTCGGCTCGATCGCGACCGAGATGACCGGCTCTGGAAAGTCCATCGACTCGAGTCGGATCGGCGCCGTGTCCGTTGCCAGCGTGTCGCCGGTGGTTGTGGACTTGAGCCCGACGGTCGCGGCGATCTCCCCCGCGACGATCTGCTCCCGCTCCTCCCGGTGGTTCGCGTGCATCTGCAGGATCCGCCCCACGCGCTCGGTCTTGCCGGTCGTCGTGTTGAGGACGCGGTCGCCGGAGTTGATCTGGCCCGAGTAGACGCGGATGTACGTCAGCTTCCCGACGTACGGATCGGACATCACCTTGAACGCCAGGGCCGAGAACGGCTCGTCGACGGCCGGCCGCCGCGAGAGCTCGTGCTCGGTGCGCGGGTCGATCCCGTGGACCGGCGGGACGTCGAGCGGGCTCGGCAGATAGTCGACGACCGCGTCGAGGAGCGGCTGGACACCCTTGTTCTTGAAGGCAGAGCCGGCGAGCACGGGCGTGACGCTGATGTCGAGCGTCGCAGCCCGAAGCGCGCGCTTCAGCATCTCGGGCGTCACGGCGTCCTCGTCGAGCAGGTAGGTCTCGAGCAGCTCGTCGTCGTGGTCGGCGACCGAGTCGATCAGCTGGTGGTGGTACTCCTGCGCCTGCTCGAGCAGCTCCGCCGGGATCTCCTCGACCTCGTAGTTGGTGCCGAGCTCGTCCTGGTAGACGAGCGCACGCATCTCGACGAGGTCGATAGCGCCGCGGAAGTGCTCCTCCTGGCCGAGCGACAGCTGGATGGGCACGGGGCGGGCCCCGAGGCGGTCGACCATCGACTGAACCGACGCGAAGAAGTCCGCGCCGGTGCGGTCCATCTTGTTGATGAAGGCGATCCGCGGGACGCGGTAGCGGTCGGCCTGCCGCCAGACCGTCTCGGACTGCGGCTCCACGCCGGCGACCGCGTCGAAGACGGCGATCGCGCCGTCGAGGACGCGCAGGCTTCGCTCCACCTCGACCGTAAAGTCCACGTGCCCGGGCGTATCGATAATGTTGATTCGAAAGTCGCGCCAGAACGCCGTCGTCGCGGCAGACGTGATCGTGATGCCGCGTTCCTGCTCCTG
>JBKOUJ010000107.1:0-22078 GCA_046723355.1 Actinomycetota bacterium
CGATCGCGAGCGCCGTCAGCACGGCGCGGAGGCGACGGGCGAAGAGCCCTTTGAGTGCGACGACGGTCATCGGCCCGCCACCTCCTGGATCGCGTCGATCACCTGCGCCTGGGTCGGGCGCGCCAGCGTCCGCGCGATCGCACCGTCTGCGAGGAGGAGCACGCGGTCGGCGATCGTCGCCGCCACGGGGTCGTGCGTGACCATCACGGTCGTTTGTCCGAGCTCGTCGACGGAGCGGCGGACGAGCTCGAGGATCTCGCCGCTCGAAGCCGAGTCGAGGTTCCCGGTCGGCTCGTCGGCGAAGAGCACGGTCGGCCGCGAGATCAGGGCCCTTGCGATCGCGACGCGCTGCTGCTGCCCGCCCGACAGCTCCGCGGGCCGGTGCTTGCGGCGATCCTCGAGGCCGACGCTCTCGAGCAGCTCTTCGAGCCAGCCGGGTTCCGGCTTGCGGCCGGCGAGCGTCAGCGGCAGGGTCACGTTCTCCTCGGCCGTGAGCATGGGGAGGAGGTTGAAGAACTGGAAGACGAAGCCGATGTGCTTGCGCCGCAGCTTCGTGAGCTCGTTGTCCTTCAGCGTCGTGATCTCGGTGCCGTCGACCTGGGCGGAGCCGCTCGTCGGCCGGTCGAGGCCGGCCATGATGTGCATGAGCGTCGACTTGCCTGACCCCGACGGCCCCATCACGGCGGTCAACTCGCCGTGGGGTACCTCGAGGGAAACACCGCGGAGGGCGTCCACGGCGGTGTCGCCCTCGCCGTAGCGGCGCGCGATCTCGCGGGCGGCGACGGCCGGCGGCCTGTGGTCGAGTAGAACGCGCTCGTCGCTGAGCGCGGCGGTTACTGCGGCTGCGTTCATCGTGACTCCTTGGGTCGTTGATCTCATGCCTTGCACGCTATGGAGGGCCGGCCGCGGAATCGTCGGCCGCGCGTGCGATTCGAGGTCGTCCTCGCGGACGATCTTGAAGTCGTCCCCGCGGACGACGACACTCAGGCGGCGGTGGGCTACCTTCGAGACATGACGTCCCGCATCGAGTACCTCGCCCGGCAGCGGGCCTGGCCACTGGTCCGCCGCTACGGCTTCGACGTTCTGGTGGTGGCGGCCGCTCTCGAGACGGCGCTCGAGCTCGCGTTCGGCCGCAACCACAGCAACGGCAACCACCCACCGGGAGGGTCGCTATGGGTGCTGATCCCGCTCGCGATCCCGATCTTCCTGCCGTTCTTCTGGCGGCGGCGCTACCCCTTCGCCGCTCCGGCGGCCATCTACATCTATTGCGCGGGGCTCTCGTTCTTCGAGGGGAGCCTCGTCACGTTCACATTCGGGATCTTCATGGCGGTGCTGGCGGCCGCGTTCCTGATGGGCATGCTCCCCGACCGGACGCAGTCGGTCTCGGGCTTGGGGATCGCGCTGGGTGCGGCGGCGATCGTCGTCCACAACGACCCGCACCAGAGCTGGGGCGACTTCCTCTTCATCTCGATTCTGTTCTCGATCGTCTGGCTCGCCGGGAATGCGCTCAGTGCCAAGCTGACTCAGTACCGGCAGGTGGAGGAACGGGCCGCGCGGCTCGAGCGCGAGCGCGAGGAGCGCGCGCGCGCCGCGGTCGCGGAGGAGCGGGCCCGGATCGCGCGCGAGCTACACGACGTGGTCGGCCACAGTGTCAGCGTCATGACCGTTCAGGCTTCCGGCGTACGGCGCCTGCTCCGGCCGGACCAGGAGCGCGAGCGCGAGGCCCTGCTGATCGTCGAGCAGACCGGCCGCGAGGCTCTCGCGGAGATGCGGCGCCTCGTCGGAGTCCTGCGGCGGCCGGAAGAGGCACCGGCGCTGGCGCCCCAGCCGAGCCTTCGCCATGTCGAGAAGCTGGTCGAGCAGGTCCGCGAGTCAGGGCTCGACGTCGACCTGAAAGTCGAAGGCGAGCCGGGGACTCTTCCGGCGAGCGTCGACCTCGCCGGCTACCGCCTCGTCCAGGAGGGGCTGACGAACACCGTCAAGCACGCGAAGGCCCACAAGGCGGAAGTGCTTGTCCGGTACGGCGGGGATGAGGTCGAGGTGATCGTCAGCGACGATGGCAACGGCGTGGGGGGCGGAGACGGGAGCGGCCATGGTCTCGTCGGCCTGCGCGAGCGGATTGCCGTCGCCGGCGGCGAGCTCGAGGCCGGCCCGCGCGCGGGTGGCGGTTTCCAGGTCCGCGCTCGACTGCCGATGAACGGCGGCTGATGCCAGAGCTCCCGACCGGCACCGTCACCTTCCTGTTCTCCGACGTGGAGGGTTCGACCGAGCTCCTCCGCCGGCTCCGTGATGGCTACGCCGATGTCATGGCCGATCACGAGCTCTTGTTGCGACGGGCGTTTCAGGACGCGGGCGGCCACGAGATCAACACACAGGGAGACTCCTTCTTCATCGCCTTCCGGCGGCCGAAGGAGGCCGTCGCCGCGGCCGTCGACGCGCAACGCGCGGTGGCACGCCACCCCTGGCCCGAAGACGCCCAGATGCGCGTGCGGATCGGGATCCACACAGGCGAGGCGACCGTGACGGGTGACCGGTACGTCGGTCTCGCCGTGCACCGGGCGGCGCGCATCTGTGCGGCCGGTCACGGGGGTCAAGTGCTCCTCTCGCAGACGACGCAGGCTCTGCTCGAGGAGGAGGAAGAGCTCGGCGAGCTCGACTTCGCCGATCTCGGCCCGCGCAGCCTCAAGGACTTCGACCGGCCGATCCGGATCTACCAGCTGCTCGCGCCCGGTCTTTCTGCGGAGTTTCCCGAGCTTCGCTCTGCCGACGAGTTGGCTGCGAAGGCCTCCGCTCGACTCGCCGACCGCCACGAGGTCGCCGACGCCGAGGAGGCGACGGAGGCTGGGGGATCGGATCGCGTCCGCGTTCTGCTCGTCGACGACCAGGAGCTCGTCCGGACCGGCTTCCGGATGATCCTCGACGCGGAGGAGGACATGCAGGTCGTAGGCGAGGCCGCGAACGGCAAGGACGCCCTCACCGAGGCGGTCCGTCTGCGGCCGGACGTCGTCCTGATGGACGTCCGCATGCCCGAGCTGGACGGGATCGAGGCGACCCGGCGCCTGCTTGCGGACGGCGGCGTCGATTCGAAAGTCGTGATGCTGACGACCTTCGACATGGACGAGTACGTCTACGAAGCCCTGAGCGCCGGCGCGAGCGGCTTCCTCCTCAAGGACGCGCCGCCGGAGCAGCTCGTCGCGGGCATCCGCGCCGTCTGCTCGGGCGATGCGCTACTGGCGCCGTCGGTGACCCGCAGGGTGATCGAGGAGTTCGTTCGCCGTCCGCCCGACGGCCAGCGCACCGCTCCGCCCGAGATGGAGGAGCTGACGCCTCGGGAGAGCGAAGTGTTGAAGCTGATTGCGCGCGGTCTCTCCAACGCCGAGATCGCCCAGACCCTCGTCGTCAGCGAGACGACGGTGAAGACGCACGTCGCCCGGGTCCTGATGAAGATGGGCCTCCGCGACCGCGTGCAAGCGGTCGTGATGGCCTATGAGTCCGGGCTCATCCAGCCCGGCGAGGCAGGAGCAGCGGCCGCGAGCGACTGATCTCCCGGCCTGGGGCCGACGCCTGCTCTACGAGGGGGCCCTCGGACTGCCGCGTGCCGCCCTGGCCGTCATGTGGGCGGAGGGGCAGCTGCCGAAGCCGAAGCCGCGTCGCCGGGCCGCCGTCGGGAGCGCGAGCTGAGCACGGAGCTCGCCGCCGACCGAGCGCTGTTGCGCCTTCGTCACTGGGTGTTCGTGATCCTGGGTGGAGTCGCCCTGGCGTTGCTGCCGTGGACCGTGTACTTGAGCGTCACCCTGCCGTCGGAGCACCGCTCCGCTCATTGGGACATCGTCTGGCCCGGTCTCGATGTCGCCATCGCGCTCGCGATCGCGGGAACGGTCGTCGCGCTCGTTCGCTGCTCGACGTACCTGCCGAGCCTCGCGACCGCCGCAGGGACGCTGCTCCTCTGCGACGCGTGGTTCGACACGCTGACATCGAACGCGGGCAACGAGTTCGCCTGGGCGGCGCTCGAGGCTTTGGTCGCCGAGGTTCCGCTGGCGCTCTTCGGTTTCTGGCTCGCGGTCGACGCGGAGTCCGTGGCCGCGGCCCGGCGCTTCGTCGGGGGCCCGCGGGCGTCGCGGTAGCATTGGGGCATGGCCGAGCTGGGGACGATGCGTGTCAAGAGCGGGCTCGCCGAGATGCTCAAGGGCGGGGTGATCATGGACGTCACGACCGCGGACCAGGCCCGGATCGCCGAGGAGGCGGGCGCCGTCGCCGTGATGGCGCTCGAGCGCGTCCCGGCCGACATCCGCGCCGAGGGCGGGGTCGCGCGCATGGCCGACCCCGACAAGATTCAGGAAATCCAGGAGGCCGTGACCATTCCGGTGATGGCCAAGGCCCGGATCGGCCACTTCGTCGAGGCGCAGATCCTCGAGGCGCTCGAGGTCGACTACATCGACGAGAGCGAGGTCCTCACGCCGGCCGACACGCAGAACCACATCGACAAGTGGAAGTTCACGGTGCCGTTCGTCTGCGGCTGCACGAACCTCGGCGAGGCGCTGCGCCGCATCTCCGAGGGCGCCGCGATGATCCGCACGAAGGGCGAGGCCGGCACGGGCGACATCGTCAACGCGGTCACGCACATGCGGGCGGTCTTCGGCGGGATCCGGCGTCTCGGTTCGCTCCACGAAGACGAGCTGTACTCGGAGGCGAAGAACCAGCAGGCGCCGGTCGAGCTCATCCAGTGGGTGGCCGAGCACGGGCGGCTGCCCGTCGTCACGTTCACCGCGGGCGGAATCGCGACGCCGGCCGACGCGGCGCTCTGCATGCAGCTCGGCGCCGACGGCGTCTTCGTCGGCTCCGGGATCTTCAAGTCGTCGGATCCCTCCACGCGCGCTAAAGCGATCGTCGAGGCGACCACGCACTACCGCGACGCCGAGGTGCTCGCGCGCGTCTCGCAGGGTCTCGGCGACGCGATGAGCGGCCTGTCGGCAGCGGCGCTCGCCCCCGAAGACCTGCTCGAAACGCGCGGCTGGTGAAATCGCGCGGGCGGCGCTGACGCGCCGCGCGCGCTCGAACCCGCGCAGACTCCGGAACACGCTTTCGCGTGTCCTCCGCTGCACGCGACTCCGCCGCCTTCGGCGGCTACGCATCAGTCGTCCGGCGGCGACGTCAGCCTTCGGGTCGATGAGCCCGGTTCGCGCGCCGTGGTCGCACGCGTCCTTCCTCGTCTACTTCGGCGGGATCACCATCCTCCTCGCGATGCTCGCGTTCCTCAGCGTCGAGGGCGAGCAGCACGCGGCGGGAGCTTTCGTGGGCTGGGCGGCGCTCGTGTTCGCGATCCTCGCCGTCCTCGCGTCCGCGTCGAAGCAACGAGGGCGGCTCGTCACAGCCGGGCTGTACGCACTCAGCGCCGTCGCCGCGTTCGTTGTCTTCCTCGGCGCGCTGTTCGACTGGTTCGGCTGGCTGCCGAACCTCCATCACAGCGGCGTGTTCCGAGGCTTCCGGTTCTGGGTGCTCGTGCTCGAGCTCGCGGCCTTTGACCGCGTCGTTCGTCGCGTGGCGGATCTTCCGCTTCCCACTACTCGTCTTCGCCGCCGCCGCAAGCACCTGGTTCTTCGTGACCGACCTGATCTCGGGCGGAGGCGACTGGACGGCGATCGTCACGATCGCCTACGGCGTCCTGCTCCTGGGCGTCGCGGTGAGCATCGACGCCGGTGACTCGCGCGTCACCGGCTTCTGGCTCCACGTCGTCGCGGGGGCGACCATCGGCGGCGGCCTGCTCTGGTTCTTTCACGAGGGCGACTGGGACTGGGTCGTCATCGGAATTGCCGCCCTCGTCTACATCGCGCTCGGCAACCGACTGGTCCGGTCGAGCTGGGTCGTCCTCGCGACTTGGGGGCTCCTGCAGGTGACCACGCACTTCGCCGAGAAGTGGGCCGACGTGAGCTTCCTCATCTTCTTCCCGTTCGGCTTTCTTCTCTTCCCCTTCACGGACTACAGCGAGATCAGCGAGCCCAAGCACCACATGTGGTTGGCGCCGCTCGCGTACGCGATCCTAGGCCTCGGACTGATTGCGATCGGGCAGGTGATCGCTATCCGCCGGCGTAGCGCAATCCCGGCCGCAGGGCTGCTCTAGCGGGTCAGCGCAGCAGCGGCTTCAGGCGCCCCTCGAGCTCGGCCCGGTGCTCGGCCCCGTCGAACTCGTGCAGCGGGTGCGGTGCGAGCACGTGCTCGTCAACCCGGCCGCCGCTGCGGACGTAGAGCACGGGGACGATCTTCCCGCCGGCATCCGTCTCGACCGAGGCCGCGACCGCATCCGGGCCGGCGTCGTCGACGAAGCGGGCGAGCGGCACGATGCCCTCGTCGCGGATTCCGTCCGGCCCGAACGACACCGCGCGACCTAGGTAGCCCTTCTGAATCCAGAGCTCCGGCGCGCGGGCCAGCTCGGCGAGCACGAGAGGCATCACCTCGTCCCGCTCGAGCCGTGGCCGCTCGTGACGAATTCCGAGGTGCGCCTCTGCGATGTGCCGGGCGAGGACGCGGGCGTTGTAGCGGAAGCCGTTCACCGAGGTCGAGTTGGCCGCTGCACCGTGCTTTGCCATCCCGCGCGCACCCTGAGTCGCGTTCCCCGCGAAGTAGACGCCGGGGGCGGAGATGCTCTCCCAGAACGGCGTCTGCGCGGGGATCCGTCCGTCCGCCACCGTCGCGACGTCGAGCTGGGCAAGCGGCTCGAGCGGCGTCCGGAACCCGGTCGCGACGATCACCTCGTCGGCGTCGAGCTCGAGCTTGCCCGGCCAGGTCGTGCCTGCTGCATGCACCCGGAAGCCGCCGTTCACCCGCTCGATCCGCTCGATCGCCGCATCCACGACGTTGGTGCCGAAGCCGCCGCGCACATATTCGTCGTAGGGCTGGAGATACCGAACGCGCAGCGCCGACAGCGCCAGCACGGCGGTCTCCACCGGCCGCGGCGAGACAAGCGTGATCCCCCTCGCCCACGGGAGCAGTCCGTGCGCCAGCTCGAAGCCCGAGTTGCGCTTGCCGATGATGACCACGCGCTTGCCGTCGTAGTCGGCCGGCCGCCCCGTGTCGACGTAGTGACGCGCTGCCTCGACGCCGGGGAGCGGCGGCGACCAGGCCTGCGTGACGCCGAGCGCGAACACGGCCACCTTGCAGCGATATTCGCCGTCCGAGGTCTCGAGCACCAGCCCGTCGTCGCTCCGGCTCACGCGCTCGAGCGCGCAGCCGTAGCGCACGCGCAGGGCCGTTCGCTCGACGTAGGCGCGGAGCGACGCCTCCATCTCCTCGCGCGTGGGCACGTCGAAGCTGCGGTCCATGAACATCGGCATCAACCCGCGGTGCTCCGGCTCGTCGGCGAGCAGCGAGTTGTGGTCGTACCACTCGTACTCCCGCGACTCGCGGTCCACGGGCGTCTGCGGCTTCGTCCAGCTGATCAGCCGTTGGAAGACTGGGAAGCGGCGGAACATCCCCGCGGGCTCGTCGTCGCGGGAGATGACGGCGAGCCGCTCGACGCCGGCCCGCGCGAGGCAGTACGCGGACTGGAGGCCGCCCGGACCGCTGCCGACGACGACGACGTCATAGTCGCCCGGCGCATAGGGGCGCTCTAGCGCTGCCACTCGTTGGCCGCGCGGAGGCGGCGGGCCTCCGCCTTCAGCATCCGGAACATCACCGCCGGGTGGTCGAGCAGGAACGCCTCGAGCTCGGGGCCCGGGACGGTCGCACAACGGAGCATCGTCGCGGCGATCACATCAGCAGTCGGCGCATCGCCCGTCAGCGCCGCGATCTCTCCGAAGAAGTCACCACGCCCGAGTCGGGCACGGCGGGCGCCGTCGATCACCACCTCCGCCTCGCCCTCGAGGATGATGAAGAGACCGCCGCCGCTCATCCCTTGCCGCAGCACCCGCTGGCCTTCGGCGAAGAGCTCCTCGCCCACCGTGTGCGCGACCTCCTCGAGGCGCGGCTGCGTCAGATCCGCGAACAGCGTCAGCTGTGCGAGGGACTCGACGACATTCCTCGTTTCCGCGGGCACGCGCTAGAAGCCTAATCCGGGTGC
Organism: Actinomycetota bacterium; assembly: GCA_046723355.1. Lineage (GTDB taxonomy): Bacteria > Actinomycetota > Thermoleophilia > Gaiellales > Gaiellaceae > 13-2-20CM-68-14. Next base: position 8,054 of record JBKOUJ010000107.1, read on the forward strand.
CGATCCCAAGTTCCTAGAATTGATCGCTGTGACAGAGCGGCCCACGATCGGCGTCCTCGCCCTGCAGGGCAACTTCCGCGAGCACCTCGCGATGCTCCGCCGCCTCGGCGTGCGCGCCCTCGAGGTGCGCAAGCCCGAGCAGCTCGAGGGCCTGGACGGGCTCGTGATCCCCGGCGGCGAGTCGACGACGTTCATGCGCCTGATGCGCCTCTACGGGCTCGACGAGGCCGTGCGCGAGTTCGCCGGTCCCGTGCTGGGCACCTGCGCTGGGATGATCGTGCTCGACCGGAACCACCTGGGCCGCGTCGACCTCGAGGTCGACCGCAACGCCTACGGGCGCCAAGTCGCAAGCTTCGAGGCCGACTTGACGCTCGCGGACGATCACGAGCCGCTGCGCGGAGTGTTCATCCGCGCTCCGAGGGTGCGAGAGGCCGGCCCCGACGTCGAGGTGCTGGCCGAGCTCGACGGCGAGCCGGTGCTCCTACGCCAGGGGCGTTTCATCGTCGCGTCCTTCCATCCCGAGCTGACCGACGACACGCGGGTGCACCACCGGTTCCTCGAGCTCGTGCGGGAGGAGGCGAATGTCCGGGCATAGCAAGTGGAGCTCGATCAAGCACAAGAAGGGCGCGGCCGACGCCAAGCGCGGCAAGCTCTTCTCCAAGCTTGCGCGGGCGATCATCGTTGCGGCGCGCGAGGGCGGGCCAGATCCCGCCAACAACCTGGCGCTCCAGAACGCGGTCGAGAAGGCGCGCTCGTACTCGATGCCGAAGGACAACATCGAGCGCGCGATCGCGCGCGGCTCCGGCGCCGGTGCGGACAGCGAGGCGTTCGAGCAGATCACGTACGAGGGCTACGGGCCGAACGGCGTCGCGATCATCGTCGAGGCGCTGAGCGACAACCGCAACCGCACGGCGGCCGACGTCCGGCACATCTTCGCCAAGAACGACGGCAACCTAGGCGGTTCGGGGGCCGTCGCGTGGTTATTCGAGCGCCGCGGGATCATCCTCGTCGACGCCGATCGCGCCGACGAGGACAGCGTCATGCTGGCCGCGGCCGAGGGAGGCGCCGACGACGTCGTGCAGGACGGCTCCAGCTTTCAGGTGACGACGTCACCCGAGGCGCTGAGCGGAGTGCGCGAGTCGCTCGAAGAGGCAGGCATCGAGATCGACTCCGCGGAGACCACGATGGTCCCGAAGACGACGATCGAGCTGGGCGACGAGGTCGCAGCCCGCAAGACGCTGCGCCTGATCGACGAGCTCGAGGAGCTCGACGACGTCAACGAGGTCTACGCGAACTTCGACATTCCGGAGCAGCTCTTGGAGGCCGTCGCTTCTTAGGAGGGAGTCCCCGAACGGGGACTGGGCGTGCGGGCAGGAACGTCCGAGCCGGTCCCTAACCTCGGATCGTGAAAGTTCTGGGTATCGACCCGGGCACAGCAGCGTGCGGATGGGGAATCGTCCACGAAAGAGGAGGCCGCCTCCGGGCGGTGGCGTGGGACTGCTGGCGAACCCCCGCGGGACGCCGCCCCGAGCTGCGCCTCAAGACGATCTTCGACGGCGTCCACGAGCTGATAGCGGAGTTTGCGCCGGACGCCGTCGCGCTCGAGGAGTCTTTCGTCGGCGTCGACGCCCGCACCGCGCTCTCTGTCGGTCAGGCGCGAGGTGCCGTCATGGTCGCGGCCGCAGCCGCCGGCGTCGACTGCGCTGAGTACGCACCCGCGCGCGTGAAGCAGACGGTCTGCGGCTACGGCCGCGCCGAGAAGGCCCAGGTGCAGCGCATGGTGATGGCGATTCTCGGCCTGAAGCAGCCCCCGACGCCGAACCACGCCTCCGACGCGCTGGCCGTGGCGATCTGTCACGCGCTCGCGCCCCCGCTGCTGAAGATCGCCTAGGTGACCTTTCCGGCCAGGTCTGGGGTCAGACCCCGGACGTGTCCGTTGGCCTCCAGTTGCGGACGGCGCCGTCGCGGCGTCGCCTAAGAGCCTCGTCCGGGGTCAGACCCCGGACGTGTCTGGAACGGCCAGTCCCGGCAGGATCGTCCGACCTCGCGCCTAACCTGACCGCATGATCTCGCGGCTTCGCGGGGAGGTCGTGGCGCGCTCGGCGAGCGGTGTCGTCCTCGACGTCGGCGGCGTCGGCTACCTCGTCAACCCGACGGCCAGCGCACGCCGCAAAGCCGAGCCCGGAGGAGAGGTGGTGCTCGAGACTTACATGCACGTGCGCGAGGATGCGCTGCAGCTCTTTGCATTCGCGGAGCCGGCCGAGCGCGAACTATTCGAGCTTCTGCTGTCGGTGCAAGGCGTGGGCCCGAAGGTGGCGCTCGCGATCGTATCCGGCTCGTCGCCGGACGAGCTGCGCCGCGCCATCGCACTCGAGGACACCGCGCGCTTCCTGGCTATTCCCGGCATCGGCAAGAAGACTGCGCAGCGGGTCGTCATGGAGCTTCAGGAGAAGCTCGGTGCGGTCGGCGAAGCAGCCGAGCCCACAGCCCTCGAGCCGAAGCCGCACCTGGTCGCGCGCGATGCGCTCGTCGAGCTCGGTTACTCGATCGCGGAGGCGGAGGCGGCGCTCGCCGGCACCGATCCGGAGGCGCCGCCGGAGGAACGCGTCCGCGAGGCGTTGAAGAAGGCGGCGTGACTAGCCAGGCAGCCGAAGAGACGCAGTTCCTGGCCCCTGCGATCCGACCGGAAGAGGACGAGCTCGAACGCTCACTCCGCCCCCGGACGCTGGACGACTTCATCGGGCAGGACCGCGTCAAGGAGCAGCTCGCGATCACGCTCGAAGCCGCTCGTGCGCGCAACGAGGCGCTCGACCATCTGCTCCTGATCGGCCCGCCCGGCCTCGGCAAGACGAGCCTGGCCTACATCGCGCGCGAGGAGCTCGGTGTCGGGCTGCGCACGGTCGCCGGGCCCGCGCTCGAGCGAAAGGGCGATGTGGCGGCGATCCTCACCGGCCTCAGTGAGCGCGACGTGCTCTTCGTGGACGAGATCCACCGGCTCTCTCGGGCGGTCGAGGAGATCCTCTACCCGGCGCTGGAGGACTTCCGGCTCGACATCGTCGTCGGCCAGGGGCCCGCCGCTCGGACGCTGACGCTCGACCTGCCGCCGTTCACGCTGATCGGTGCGACCACCCGTACCGGGCTGCTGACGACGCCGCTTCGCGATCGGTTCGGGATGACGTTTCGGCTCGAGCACTACGACCCGCCGGAGCTCGCCGCGATCGTCTCCCGATCGGCGCGCATCCTCGGTGTCGAGATCTCGAACGAGGCCGCAGCCGAGATTGCCGGCCGGGCGCGCGGCACGCCCAGGATCGCCAACCGGATCCTGCGCCGTGTCCGCGACGTCGCCGAGGTGCGGCACGAGGGCAAGATCACGCTCGAGATCGCACGGGAAGCGCTCGACCTGATGGAGGTCGACGGCGACGGCCTCGAACGGTCGGACCGCGCCTTGCTTCGGGCAATCGTCGAAAAGTTCGACGGTGGGCCCGTAGGGCTCTCGACGCTGGCGGTCACGCTCGGCGAAGAGCCCGACACGATCGAGGACGTCTACGAGCCATACCTGCTCCAGCTCGGTTTCATCCAGCGGACGCCGCGCGGCCGCGTGATCACGAAGCTCGGCCGACGCCACGTCGGCGGGAGCGCGGTCGCCGAGCCGAGCCGGCTGTTCTAGGGATGTCCGAGCCATGGCTCCCGGGCGGCGCTTCCCTCGACGACTTCGTAACGCGCATCCACGCGCAGGTCGGGAGCTTCGCCGAGGCGCACGGCCTCGCCCAGGCGAAGGTGGAGGTCGAGCTCCGCGACGGAGCGGTACACGTCCTCGACAGGATTTCGGCAGAGCCCGGCTACGGCTTCGTGACGCTCTGCCCGCATCGAGAAGGCGATGATCTCGAGGAGCTGATCGTCCCGCTCGGCTCGGTGGCGCAGATTCGTATCTCGCCGGCGGAGGACGAGCCGCAATTCGGCTTCGCGCTGCCGGACGAGCCGTCGTCCGGCTCGTAGCCGCCAGGATCAGCCGATGTGCAGGCGGTCGATCTCTGTGCCGGCCGAGCTCGGCACCCAGATGTCGCCGAACGCCGCCGCGGCAGGGAACGGACCCCGACCGACCGGCACGACCTGGATGACGCGGTTCGTCGCGGGGTCGATTCGCGAGACGGTGTTCGAGCCGTTGTTCGGCACGAAGACGGTTCCGTCGTCCGCGATGGCGGCGTTGTCAGGTGCCTTGCCGACGCGGATCGTCGCCACCACCCTGAGGCGGCGCGGGTTGATCCGCGAGACCGTGTTCGACTTGGCGTTCGAGACCCAGACCGCGGTGTTCGAGACCGCGACCGATCGCGGCGCCTTCCCGACCAAGATGCTGCGGAGCTTGTTGGTCCGTGGATTGATCCTGTAGATCCTCCGGCCGAGCAGCGCGCCGACCCAAACGGCGCCGGCGCCATAGCGCAGGTTCGCGGGGCCGTTGAACCCAGGGACGGAGATCTTCTTCGTCACCTTGTTCGTCTTCGGGTTGATCCGGGCGACGAAGTTGGACTGAGTACCGGTTGCCCAGATCGAGCCGGCGCCCACGGTGATGTCCCAGATCTGGTCGCCCATCGGAATTCGCTTGATGACCTTCAGCGTCTGCGGGTCGACGCGGATGACCGAGGCGGAGGAGTAGCCGTCGACCCAGACGCTCCCGCCGGCGATCGCGACGCCGCAGGGCCCGGGGCCGACATCGATCCTCGCCGTGACCGCGTTTGTGGCGGGATCGATGCGCACGAGCGTCCCGTCCCGATTGTTGGCGACCCAGAGGTAGCCGAACCCGCCGGCCTCGGAACAGGGGCCGTTCCCGGTCTCGATCCGGGCGACCACGGATGCATTCCCTGTGGCCTTGTCTGACCCGGCTCCAGGGGCCGCCGCGACCAGGACGGCCGAGGCGGCGATCGAGACCGCGACGGTGATGCGTGTAGGGGTCCGGCTCATGTTGCACGCCAAGGTAGAGATCGACCTGGCCATTGTTAAGGTCCAGTTTCGTGGCGATTCTCTGTACCAGTTGAGCGACAGAAGCGGCGCCGCGGAGTTCCTCGTGGCGCTAGACCGGAGCGGGGCCGAGACGCTGACGAGGCAGCTCGAGCGCCAGCTGCGCGACGCCGTCCGCTCTGGCACCCTTCGCGCAGGCGCGCGCCTGCCCTCAACCCGCGGCTTGGCGGCCCAGCTCGGCGTCTCACGCGGCCTCGTCGTGGCCGCTTACGGACAACTGCGCGCCGAGGGTTACCTCGACCTGCGCCAGGGAGCCCCACCGCGAGTCTCCGCGACCGCGTCGCCTGCAGCACCTCCGCGCCCTGAGGCCCGCGACGATCTGCCGCGCTTCAATCTCCGTCCCGACCTGCCCGACTATTCGGCCTTTCCGCGAGACGAATGGCTCCGGTCGTACCGCCGGGCTCTCAAGGGCGCCGCCGACCAGGATCTCGCCTACGGTGACGTCCGCGGTGTAGCGGCGCTCCGGTCCGAGCTCGCCGAGTATCTTGGCCGCGTCCGGAGCCTGGTCGCCGAGCCCGAGCACACGTTCGTGTGCGGCGGTTTCTCACAGGCGATCGGCTTGCTTGCGCGGGTCCTTTTGGCCGATGGCGCACGCACGATCGCAGTCGAAGATCCAAGTCATGTCGTCATTCGCGAGATCGTCCGCCGGACCGGGCTCGAGACGGTGCCGGTCAGGGTCGACGCCGACGGAATCGACGTCGACGCGCTAATCCGCGCGGGGCCTGACGCTGTGCTCGTGACGCCCGCCCACCAGTTCCCGACCGGCGTCGTCCTTGCGCCTGAGCGGCGCGCGCGCTTGATCGAGTGGGCCTCCGAGGCGGGCGCGCTCATCGTCGAGGACGACTACGACGCCGAGTTCCGCTACGACCGCGCGCCGGTCGGGTCGCTCCAGGGCCTCGCCCCTGATTGCGTGGCCTACGTCGGGTCGACGAGCAAGACGCTGGCTCCGACACTCAGGCTCGGCTGGCTGCTCGCGCCGGCGCGGCTCGTCCGGACGCTCGCCGACGAGGTCCTCTTCTCGGTGATCGCGCCGCCGCGCCTGCACCAACTCGCGTTCGCGGACTTCCTACTCGGCGGCGAGCTCGACCGGCACCTGCGCCGGATGCGCCTCCGCTACCGACGCCGCCGCGACGTGCTCGTGCAGTCGCTCGCTCGCGAGTTGCCGATGGTGGAGGTCGGCGGGATCGCCGCAGGGCTGCATGTTGTCGCCAGCTTCCCCCGTTCCTACAGCGAGCGGCGCATTGTCGCCGAGGCTCGAAAGCGGCATATCGGTCTCTACGGCCTTGGCGAGCATCGCGTCCGTGCCCGCCGCCGACCGGCCCTGCTGCTCGGCTACGCCGTGGTGGGGGAGGCGACGATCCCCGCTGCGATACGTGAGCTCGCCACCGCTGTCGAAGCTGCTAGCGCCTGAACTGAAGCTCGTGCCAGGATGGGATCGGCGCGACCTCGAGCAACGCGCGCTCGCCGTTCGGGTCGACGTAGGCGAACTCGCCCGTCTCGTCTTCCCAGGCCACATCGAGGCGCCCGTCCTTGACCCAGTGATCGAGCCACGCGCCGCGGAAGACGAGCTTCCGCAGCCAGTAGACGAGCGACTCCCCGCCGACCAGCGAGAGCTGCTCCCAGTGGCGGACGAGGTAGAGGCCGAGCCCGCTGCGGGGCTCTGCGATCCGTCCGTCCGCCGTCAGTTCGACGAGGTCGGTGGTCTCCTCCTCGTCCAGGTCATTCCCCCCGACGAGGCCCAGCTTCACGGCCGCCGCCGTGACGCGCTGCTCGAAATCGAACGTGTTGAAGCTGAAGTGGTAGCCCAGGAATTCGACCACGTAGTCGTCCCCGGACGAGTAGCTCGGCTCCGCCACGAGCAGAGGATAGCCACGCTATCGGCGTCGCTTGCGACGCCGTCGAAGGTCGTAGCGGCTTTGCCGCTGCGACCGCCTAAACCCGGTTCAGGGTGCAGAACCAGCCCGATCGCTCGCCCACGCTGGAGCTAAAGTCGGCGTATGAGCACGAGAGCGGCGGCCCTGTCGGGGCTCGTCATCGGCGGGCTCCTGCTCGTAGTGGCGTGGCTTTTTGAGGTGCCGGCCGACCGGGTGGTCGTGCTCGCCCCGGTGATCGTCGTGGTCGCAGCGGTCGTGGCAGGGCTCGCCGTCTTCTGGTTCCGCGCTGCGGTCGACTCGTTCCGGGAGGCGAAACGACCGAAGCTGATCCTCGGCGCGGCGGCGGCAGTGCTGGTTCTCGGCATCGTGCTGACCGTGCTCGGAGTCGAGCTCCCGCGCGAGTAGCGCCGCGACCCCTACCGGTCTGTGACGGATCTGTGCCCATTGCTGGCTGCCGTCCGAAAAACGGCGGCAGGATGAGAATCCCGCCCTCGTTCCGTCCGAGGTCGTCCTTAGCGTGGACTGCCCATGCAGAACGGCAGTTGGACGATCAAAGCGTGCGACCGGGACGCGGTGGCTAGCCTCGAGCGGGAGCTCGAGATCAGCGGAACGACGGCCTCGGTTCTCGTCCGACGGGGCTACGACGACGTCGCCCGCGCGCGGGCGTTCCTGGCAGGTGAGCTCCCGGCTCATGACCCGTTCGCGCTCGGTGACATGGCCGCCGGCTGCGAGGCGATTCGCGGCGCGATCGCTGCCGGGCGGCGCATCTGCGTCCATGGGGACTACGACGCCGATGGGATCTGCGCGACCGCGCTCGCGGTCCTGATCCTGCGCGAGCTCGGGGCCGACGTCACGTCGCATCTCCCTAGCCGCTTCGACGAGGGCTACGGCGTACGCGGGGAGACGCTGTCCCGGCTCGCGGACGAGGGGTGCGGCCTCGTTCTGACCGTCGACTGCGGAGTTACCGCCGTCGATGAGGTTGCGCGCGCCAACGAGCTCGGCCTCGAGGTCGTGGTCAGCGACCACCACCGCGCCGGCGACACGCTGCCCGACTGCCCGGTTGTGGGCCCCTACCGCGGCTCGGCGTATCCGTTCGGCGAGCTGTGCGGGACCGGCGTCGTCTTCAAGCTCGGCCAGGCGCTCCTCGCCAGCGGGTCGGAGACGCTGCTGCGGCACCTCGACCTGGTCGCGGTGGCGACGATCGCTGACGTCGTCCCCCTCGTGGACGAGAACCGCGGCCTCGCCATTGCGGGCCTTAGGTCACTCTCGAGCACGCAGAAGCCGGGTCTGCGCGAGTTGATGAAGGTCGCGCGCGTCGATCCGGCCGCGGTCGACGCGGGCACGGTCGGCTTTCGCCTTGCGCCGCGTCTGAACGCGGCGGGACGGCTGGGGCACCCGGAGGCGGCGCTGGAACTGTTGCTCACGCCCGATTCAGCGGAAGCCGTGCGGCTCGCGCACCGGCTCGACGAGCTCAACCGCGACCGGCAAGCGGTGGAGGAGCGGATCCTGCGCGAGGCCGTCGAGGAGATCGAGTCGTGGCAGGAGCGGAAGCGGCGCCGGCACGGCTACGTCCTCGCGCGCGAGGAATGGCACGAGGGCGTGATCGGGATCGTCGCCTCGCGGCTCGTCGAGCGCTACCACCGGCCGGTCGTCATGATCGCCGGCGGCGAGCGCGAGTGGAAGGGCTCGGGGCGCTCGACGGGGAGCTTCGACCTGCACGGAGGCCTCGCCGCATGTTCCGACCGGCTGCTTCGCTTCGGCGGCCACCGCGCCGCGGCCGGCCTCTCGATCGATCCCGGCGAGGTCGAGGGGTTCGCGGCCGCCTTCGCGGCGCATGCCGATGCCAACCTCTCGGAGGCCGAGCTGGCGCCGGTGACAGTCGTCGACGCGCTCGTACACGGCTCGGACCTGACGCTCGAGCTCTGCGCCGAGCTTGCCCGGCTGGCGCCGTTTGGTCTCGGCAATCCGGGAGTGACCCTGCTCGTTGCGGGGTGCGAGCTCCGCGACGTCGCTGCGGTGGGGGATGGAAAGCACTTGCGCTTCAGGGTTAGGGACGGCGCACGCGACGCCGGCTCCGCGATCGCGTTCGGCTTCGGCCGCCAGTTCGATCGCTTCCGGCAGGAATCCGCGTTCGACGTCGCGTTCCGGCTCGAGGAGAACCACTGGAACGGCACCGTCGCTCCCCAGCTCGTGGTCAGGCGTGTCTTCGACGCGGAGCCCCGCTACCGGGAGCTGAGGGAATGGCTGGCACGGCTGTGGCGTCAAGGGCGGCAGTCATGGCCGCCCGAGGCGACGACGATCTTTGCCGAGCTCGAGCTCGGCGAGGGGGAGTCGGGGCGACGGCACCTCCTCGAATCGCCGGCCTTTCGCCGGCTGCTCGAAGAGCCGCCCAGCTTCGCGGAGGCCGCCTAAACGGAAGGAAGGTACGGCAAAGCCCGGGAGTACACTTTTTCCTTATGGCCGTTCTCGAAGCCGGCGAAAAGCACCAGGAGCTGCTCGACGAGCTGATCTCGGACGTCGAGGCGTACAACCCCGACGTCGATCGGGACCTGCTCTCGCGCGCGTTTCGCTTCGCCGCCGAGGCCCACGACGGGCAGCAGCGCCGCTCAGGCGAGGCGTTCATCCGGCACCCGTGGGGTGCCGCGAAGATCCTCGCCGATCTCCGCCAGGATGAGCAGACGATCGCTGCCGCGCTGCTTCACGATGTCGTCGAGGACACCGAGACGGACATCGAAGCAGTGCGCGCGGAGTTCGGCGATGAGATCGCCCAGCTCGTCGAGGGCGTCACGAAGCTGACGCGAATCCATTTCCAGAGCCGGGAGCAGGCCGAGGCGGAGAATTACCGGAAGATGATCGCCGCCATGGTCGGCGACGAGCGCGTGATCGTGATCAAGCTCGCCGACCGGCTCCACAACATGCGGACGATCGAGTACCTCGGCAAGCAGAAGCAGCTGCAGAAGGCGCGCGAGACGCTTGAGGTGTATGCGCCGCTCGCGCACCGGCTCGGTATCCACAAGCTCAAGTGGGAGCTTGAGGACCTCGCCTTCGAGACGCTGCACCCGCGCAAGTACGAGGAGATCAAGACCATGGTCGCCGAGCGGCGGACCGACCGCGAAGAGCACGTGGCCGAGGCGTCGCGGATCCTCCAGCGAGAGCTCGCCAAGGTCGACATTCCGGCCGAGATATCAGGGCGCGCGAAGCATTTCTACTCGATCTACGACAAGATGGCCAAGAAGGGCCGCGAGTTCAACGAGATCTACGACCTGACCGCGATGCGGGTAATCGTCGAGCGGTCGGGGGACGAGGGAACGCGCGACTGCTACGGCGCGCTAGGCCTGATCCATTCGCTCTGGAAGCCGATGCCCGGCCGGTTCAAGGACTACATCGCGATGCCGAAGTTCAACGCCTACCGGTCGCTCCATACCACCGTGATCGGCCCCGAAGGCCGCCCCCTCGAGATCCAGGTGCGAACGCGCGACATGCACGAGATCGCCGAGCTCGGAGTCGCGGCGCACTGGCTCTACAAGCGCGGCAAGCGCGACCCGCAGTGGACGGCGTGGGCGAAGCAGCTGATGGAGTCGCAGGCGGACGAAGCCGATCCGCGCGAGTTCATGAAGACGTTCCGCACCGACCTCTTCGACGAGGAGGTCTACGTCTTCACGCCGCAGGGCGAGGTGAAGAGCCTCCCGGCCGAGTCGACCCCGATCGACTTCGCCTATGCGGTGCACACCGACCTCGGCCACCGAACGGTCGGCGCGAAGATCAACGGGCGGATCGTGCCACTCCATTACCGGCTGAAGAGCGGGGACGTCGTCGAGATCCTGACGACGAAGACCGGACGTGGGCCCTCACGAGACTGGCTGTCGCTGGCGGCGTCCTCACGCGCGCGCAACAAGATCCGCCAGTGGTTCTCGCGCGAGACGCGCGAGGAGACCGAGCGAAAGGGCCGCGAGGCGCTCGAGCAGGCGCTCAAGAAGCAGAGCCTGCCGTACAAGAAGCTCGTCGGCTCGGCCGTGCTGGCGCAGGTGATCCGCGAGACCGGCTTCAAGAAGGCTGAGGACTTCTACGTCGCGCTCGGCTCGGGCAAGGTGCCCGTCGGCCAGATCGTCAACAAGGTTCTGAACCGGCTCAAGACCGAGGAGGTCGCGCAGGAAGAGGCCGTCCCGCTCAAGGCGCCGAAGGCCGGACGTGCGATCGCGGGGGACGACCTCGGGATCCGGGTCAAGGGCGTCGACGACGTCCTCGTCCGTCTCGCCAAGTGCTGCACGCCGGTTCCCGGAGACGAGATCGTCGGCTACATCTCGATGGGCAAGGGCATCACGATCCACCGAGCCGACTGCTCCAACGTCAAGGCGCTGCGCAGGAACCCGGAGAGGTTCACGCCCGTCGACTGGGACGGAGGCGCCACTCGCAGCTTCCTCGTCCAGATCGCCGTCGTCTCGTGGGACCGGCCCCGACTGCTCGAGGACGTGGCGCGGACATTCGCCGAGCACGGCGCCAACATCGTCGAATATGGCGGCCATGTCGAAGACCAGCTGGCGAAGAACTGGTACGTGGCCGAGGTCGGCGACGTGAAGGCGCTCCGAGGCCTCCTGACCGCGCTTCGCAACGTCGACGCGGTCTTCGACGCCTATCGCGTCACCCCGTCCTGACCGGCGACACCCGCAAACGAGGGACACACCTGCTTGCGGCGATCTTTCTCGGGGCACCCCTAACCCACCACCCGCCGCCGATCCTATCGAGGAAAATATGCCGTGTTTGCAGCGGAATCGTGACGATTCCGCGGCGATGAGGCGAATCACCCGGACGAGGGATCATCCCTCGAAAGTGAGGGGTACCTCGGTCGAGGGATAGCGACTTTCCGGGATCCGACTACAACGAGAAGTGGGGAGAGGGTTAGCGCGTTGTCGCGGCGCCGGCCGCTTCGAGGACGGCGAGTGGGCGCCGCGGCGCGCCTTAGCCGCGGGAAGTCCTGCGCACTTTCCGGGGACGAGCATGACCATCTGCGCTCGGCGATCGCGGAAAAGATCTCGCGCCCGCGACGGCCCCACTGATGACACTCACCCGGCCGCGATCTCGCAGTCGCCACCCTCGAAGTCGCGAATCGCGTCTCGGTACCAGGCGGGGATCGGGAGGGCTCGCCGCTCCTCGAGATCGATGAAGACGAGCGTCTGCGTCGCCGTCACCATCAGTACGTCGTCATCGACGCGGTAGGCGGCGCACTCGTACGTCGCGCTCGTCCGGCCGATCCGGTTCATCCTGATGAAGACCTCGATCAGGTCGTCGAACCGCGCAGGCGCCAGGTACTCGACCGTCGACGCGCGCATCACGAACTGCTCCTCGCGGAACGCCTTCTCGAGTAGGTCAAGGTGGCGGTGGTATTCGACTCGGGCCAGGTCGAAATAGGGCAGGTAGCGCCCGTAGTAGACGATTCCCTGCGCGTCGGTGTCCGAGAAGCCGACGCGCATGAAGGCTGCGTACTTGAACGGCTGCTTGCGGTCTGTCTCGTGCCCGAACTCGATCGTCACGAACGGATCGCCGCCAGCACCTCGTCGCGCTTGCGCTCCATCAGCTCGGGCGTCCGCGCCTCGAGGTTCAGCCGCAGCAGCGGCTCGGTGTTCGACGGCCTCACGTTCATGTGCCACTCGCCGGCGTCGACGGAGACGCCGTCCAAGTGGCTGACTTCGCCCTCGCCGCCGAACCGCTCCTCGAGCTCGCGCAGCTTGAGGTCGACGTCCGCGACCGGGGTGTTCAGCTCACCGGTCAGGTGGTAGCGGCCCCGATAGTCGGCGAGGATCTCGGACAGCTTCGCCCCCCGCTTCGAGACCAGCTCGAGCATGAGCAGGAACGGCACGACTCCCGAGTCGGCCTGAGAGAAGTCTCGAAAGTAGTAGTGGCCGGAGACCTCACCGCCGAAGGCCGCGCCTTCCTCCCGCATGCGGTGCTTGATGAACGCGTGGCCGACGCGGTTGACGAGCGGGACGCCGCCCGCGCGCTCGACGGTCTCCGGCACCGCCCAGCTCGCGCGCAGGTCGTAGATGACCTTCGCGCCCGGCTCCTTCGCGAGCACGGACGCGGCCAGCAAGGCCGTGACGAAGTCACCGGGCACGAACTCGCCGGTGTCGTCGACGAAGAAGCAGCGGTCAGCATCGCCGTCGAAGGCCACGCCGAAGTCGGCGGCCTCCTCGAGCGTCTTGGAGACGATGAACTCGCGGTTCTCGGGCAGGAGCGGGTTCGGCTCGTGGTTCGGGAACGTCCCGTCCGGCTCGAAGAAGCAGCGCACCGCGTCAATTGGGAGCCGCTCCAGGATCGGCGGCAACATCGCACCGGCCATCCCGTTCGCCGCGTCAATGACGACGCGCAGCGGCTCGATCGCGTCGACGTCCACGAACGAGAGAACCCGCTCGACGTAGGCCGGCCAGACGTCGTAGTTGTCGACGTGTCCGGGGGACAGACCCCCGGACCGGTCCGAAACGGCCAACGCGCGGTCGCGGATGTCGAGCAGCCCGGACTCGCCCCCGACCGGTAGGGCACCGGCCCTGACGATCTTCATGCCGGTGTATTCCTTCGGGTTGTGGGAGGCCGTCACGGCGGCGCCGCCGTCCAGGCCTAGCTCGCCGACCGCGAAATAGACCATCTCGGTGCCGACGAGGCCGAGGCGCAGCACGTCGGTGCCGACCTCCGCTGCGCCGTTCGTGAACGCATCGGCCATCGCGGGGCTCGAGACGCGCATGTCGTGGCCGACCGCGATCTTGCGCGGCCCGAACTGCTCGGCATACGCGCGCCCGATCGCGTAGGCCCCCTCCTCGTCCAGCTCGGTCCGATAGAGGCCCCGGACGTCGTACGCCTTGAAGACCTTCGGGTCGAGCACCGCCGGGATGCTAACGACGACCTTGACCGATGCCCCGGTTTTGGGCTTGAACAGGGCTTTTTTCGGGATTTTTCGGGCTTGCGGCATCGTTCATAGACTTATGGCGGTGGAACGAAAACTGGCGACCGTTCTCTTCGTCGATCTCGTCGATTCGACGTCGCTCGTCGCCGGCGCCGACCCCGAGGTCGCGCGCCGACGCGTGACGCAGTTCTTCGAGCGCGTCTCGCACTCCGTCACCACCCACGGCGGCATCGTCGAGAAGTTCGC
>JBKOUJ010000027.1:0-29277 GCA_046723355.1 Actinomycetota bacterium
CTCGAGGCCCTAAACTCCCGAGGTAGCCCGCGACGGGGGGTGGTGTCGGGCAAAACCATCCCTGTGCATTCCGCGCATCGCAAATTTCTTCCCCCGATTCGTTTCTGTCCGAAATCGCTCGGTGTCTCGGCCGATCTTCGCGTCTCGCGATTACGATTCTGGGTGAGCTCGTCCATTTCGACGACGGCTGACATCTATACCGATTGGGACATCGACCAGCTGGAGGCGACGTGCGTCAGGGGGTCGAGGAGGCCGAAGAGTGAATTATTCCCGCCAGGCCTCCCCGATTCCGCTCAACCATGCGGGCTATGCGCCTGGCAGGAATCGAACCTGCGACCTCGCGCTCCGGAGGCGCGCGCTCTATCCCCTGAGCTACAGGCGCGGAGTGGCCAAGTCTAGCCGCGGCGCGCGGCGTTCTAGGCCGGGGCCGGCTTCGGCAAGGGCTCGCCCTCGTCGACCGGCTCGCCCACGGGCGAGCGGAGGACGCGTTCGGGCAGCCGCTGCTCGAGCGCCAGGCAGCCGAACGCCGCGAAGACGCTGATCGCGGCTGCGAGGGGCCAGACCGCCAGCGGATGCCAGCCGAGCAGCGGCCCCCCTATCGCGGGCCCGAGGATGCTGCCTGCACTCCATGACATCGAGCCGAGCGCGAAGTAGCGCCCGCGCAGCCGGTCGGGGGCGAGATCGGCGACGAGCGGTGCTTGCGTCGGCCCCTGGAACGTCTCGCCGAGCCCGAAGACCAGCGTCGCGCCGACGAAGACGAGCGCGGCCGCCGTCCCGGTGAACCAGATTCCGCCGAAGAGCACGATCATTGCTGCCGACGCGAACAACAGGCTCATCAGCGCAAGCGCCCGCATCCGCCGGCGGCCCTCGAGCGCCTTCGCCACCGGCAACTGGATCAGCACGATCAGCAACGTGTTCGCGAGCCACATCGTCCCTACCCAGCGCTCGCTGACGCCGGCGTAGTTCTTCGCGAACGGCGGCAGGAGCGCGAACACTTCATAGCCGACGGCGACGAAGAGGACGTTCAGCCCGAGCAGCCAGACGAAGTTCCGGTCGCGTAGGACGGCGCGGTAGCCCTCGACCGCCTCCGGCTCGTCGGACTTCGGAATGGCAGGCTCGTCGACCGTGGCGAGGATGCTGATGAAGACGAGGAACGTGACCGCGTCGAGCAGGAACAGCACGGTGAAGCTGTTCGGATGGCTAGTACTTGCGATCAAGCCGCCGATGACCCCGCCCAGGCCGAGACCGAGGTTCATGCTGATCCGCTGGAGCGCGAACGCGGAGTGCGTCCGTTCCGGCGGTGTCAGCCGCGAGAGCAGCGTCGACTGGCCGGGCCAGAAGCACGCCGTCCCGGCGCCTTCGAGCGCGAGCAGCACGAAGGCGTGCCAGGCCTCGCGGACCAGCGGGAAGAGGGCGAACGAGACCGCCTGGAGCGCCAGCCCAAGCAGCAGGGTGTTTCGGCCCCCGAACCGGTCGACGAACGTCCCGGCCCCGAGACCCGCGGCCAGCGCGGCAACCGCGCCCGCCGAGAGCGCGAGGCCCGCAGCCGCGAACGAGATCCCGCGCACGTTGTGCAGGTAGATGACGATGAACGGGAAGACGATCCCGTTCCCGAGTGAGTTGACGACGCCGCCGGCCTGGACGAGCCAGACCTGGTTCGGCAGCATCGGGTCGAGGCTTCGCAAGTAGGTGGCAAGAGGTCGCACTGCCGCGGGACTACGCTACCCGCGTGGAGCTCGAAGCCCGGGCCGTCACCTACCAGCTGGGCGAGACGTTCGTGATCTCGCGCGGTGCGACCGACGAGAGCGAATCCGTCGTCGCCGAGGTCACGCACGCCGGCGTGACGGGCTACGGCGAGGGGACGCCCATCGACCGCTACGACGAGGACGCGGCAGGTGCGGTCGAGTTCCTGAACGAGTCTGCCGAGGTGCTCGGCGACGACCCCTTCGCCCTGGACGAGATCCAGGCGCGCCTCCCGACGGCGCCGCACGCACAAGCGGCGCGGGCCGCGCTCGACCATGCTCTCCACGACCTCAGCGGGAAGCTCGTTGGCCTGCCGGTCTGGCGTCTCCTCGGGCTGCGCCGCGACGGACCGCCGACGGCCTGGACGATCTGGCTCGGCGCCCCCGACGACATGGCGCGACGCGCCGAGCAGGCGGCGCCGAAGTTCCAACGACTGAAGCTGAAGCTCGGTGGCGGCGACGGCCTCGACGTCGACCGCGTCCGGGCCGTCCGATCGGTCACCGAGGTGCCGCTGCAGGTCGACGTGAACGAGTACTGGTCTGTGGACGAGGCGCTCGACGCGCTGCCGCGGCTGGCCGGCCTCGGCGTCGAGTACTGCGAGCAGCCCCTGCCTGCGGGCGACCCCGGCGGGGCGAGGGTGAAGGCGGCGTCCCCGATTCCGATCTACGTCGACGAGGATTGCCACACGCTCGCCGACGTGACGGCCTGCGCCCTGCGGGCGCACGGGATCAACATCAAGCTCTCGAAGTCGGGCGGCATCCGCGAGGCGGTACGGATGGCGCATGCCGCCCGCGCGCTCGGGCTCGGCGTGATGCTCGGCTGCATGACCGAATCCGGCCTCGGCATAGCTGCGGGCGCCCAGATCGCGAGCCTCTGCGACTTCATCGACCTGGATGGAAACCTGCTCCTGCTCGAGGACCCGTGGCCGGGCGTCGAGCTCCGCGACGGCGTCCAGCTCCCTTCGGACAGGCCGGGGCTAGGCGTCAACAGGGCCTTTTCCCCGGTTGCCGAGCGGAGCGATGGCAGAAACTAGCCCCGCGCAAACTGCGGAGCATTTTGCGCGATGAAGAAGCGTTACCTGATCCTCGCTGAGGGCCGCTCCGGCGACCCGCACTACGGCAAGACGGCTCGCGGCGTCATGCGCTACGTGCCGGAGCAGGTCGTCGTGCTCCTGGACACGGCTCGCGTGGGGGAGACCGAGCAGGGCTTCCCGATCGTCGGCACGGTCGAGGAAGCCCTCGCCTACGAGCCGACGACTGCGCTTGTCGGTGTCGCCACCCAGGGCGGGCGCTTCCCTCCGGCCTGGCGCGAGCTGCTCCGTTCGTGCATCGAAAGCGGTCTAGATGTCGAAAACGGCCTGCACGAGTTCCTGACCGACGACGCCGAGCTGGCCGAGCTCGCGGCCCGGCACGGCGTCGCGCTGCGCGACCTGCGCCGCCCGCCGTCGGGGTTGAACGTCCCCACTGGGGAGAACATGGAGCTCGACGCCCACATCGTCTTGACCGTCGGCTCCGACTGCGCGATCGGGAAGATGACGATCAGCCTCGAGCTCGACCGCAACGCTCGGGAGCGCGGCCTCCGCTCAGTCTTCGTCCCGACCGGCCAGACCGGGATCGCAATCGCGGGCTGGGGAATCTGCGTCGACGCAGTCGTTTCCGACTTCATCGCCGGCGCGGCGGAGCGGTTGGTCGTGGAGGGCGCCGGGAAGGGCGACCTGCTCTGGGTCGAGGGTCAGGGGGCGCTCCTGCATCCGGCCTACTCGGGTGTGACGCTCGGGCTCATGCACGGCAGCGCGCCGCACGCCTACGTGCTCTGCCATCACGCGGGAGCGACCGCGATCGAGGGTTTTCCCGACCATCCGATCCCGCCATTGAGTGAGCTGGTCGAGCTGCACGAGCGCGCATCGCTGCCTGCGCGGCCGGCCCCGGTCGCCTGCATTGCCGTCAACACGCGGGATCTCGGCGAGGACGACGCGCAGATCGCGATTGCCGAGGCCGAGGCCCAGACCGGCCTTCCCGCCGACGATCCGGTCCGGTTCGGCGCGGAGAAGCTGCTCGACGCCGTCTTGGCCCTAAGGAATGAGCCGGTCCGCGCCGAAAGATAGGCCGCCAGACCTATGCACGCGGCCGGCCGGCGTGGCAACCTACCCGGCCGAGGGAGAAAGGGACCGCC
Source organism: Actinomycetota bacterium (assembly GCA_046723355.1). Lineage (GTDB taxonomy): Bacteria > Actinomycetota > Thermoleophilia > Gaiellales > Gaiellaceae > 13-2-20CM-68-14. The sequence goes on from JBKOUJ010000027.1 coordinate 3,916, forward strand.
CGTGAACAAGATTGTGCTCGTCGCCTGCTGCGCCTGCGCAGCGCTCGCACTCTGTGGGCGCGCCTCGGCGAACGTCAGCTTCGGAATCACCGAGGACACCGGCGCGCTCGGCGACCCGACCACGTTCTACTCGACGCTCAACGATCTGGGCGCGAACGAGAACCGCATCGCGATCTCGTGGAATCCTGCGCAGCCGACGACGATCCCCGACCAGGCCTCGCTCGACTTCTGGGTCCCTCAGGCGACGATCCGCGGGGTCCGCCTGATCTTCGCGGTCGCGCCCGCGCACCCGAGCGACATCACGGCCTCCCCTGCCCGGGTCAGCCAGTTCGCAGCGTTCGTCCAACAGCTGGCGACCACGTATCCCGTCGTCAAGAACTTCGTGATCGGCAACGAGCCGAATCAGCCGCGCTTCTGGCAGCCGCAGTTCAGCACGACCGGCACCGCCCTCTCGGGAGCCGCTTACGAGCCTCTGCTCGCCGCGTCCTACGACGCCCTCAAGGCGGCCAATCCGTCGATCAACGTGATCGGCATGGGCCTCTCGCCGCGCGGGAACGACAACCCTCTGGCCAAGGACAACGTCTCGATCTCGCCCGTGCGCTTCATCCACGACGTCGGCGTCGCCTACCGGGCGAGCAAGCGCACGAAGCCGATCATGGACGAGCTCGGGTTCCACCCGTACCCGAACCAGAACAACGACCCGCCGCTGAAGGGCTACCCGTGGCCGAAGGCGGGCATCCCGAACCTCGACCGGATCAAGCAGGCGGTCTGGGATGCATTCAACGGCACGGCGCAGCCCCTCGTCGCCGAGCGGGGCAAGGCGGCGCCGGCCAACGCGCTGCACCTCGACCTCGACGAGACCGGGTGGCAGGTCGCGATCCCGCCCTCGCTCCAGAAGTTCTACACGGGCAAGGAGAACGTGATCCCGATCGACGAGGGGACGCAGGCGCAGTACTACTCGGACATCGTCCGCTTCGTCAGCTGCGATCCGGATGTCCGCTCGCTCAGCTTCTTCCATCTCGTCGACGAGACGGACCTCGACCGCTGGCAGAGCGGGCTGCTCCGCGCAGACGACTCGAGGCGGCCCTCCTACGACGCCGTCAAGGCAGCCATCGCCCAGACCCAGGGGCGCTGCCAACTGGCGCCGCCGGGGTGGACGCACACCACGTCCGTCAACGGCGCGACCGTTTCCTTCGGTTACCTCGGCAACCCGCGCGGCTGGAGCAACAAGCTTTGGCGCTTCCGCGCGGCGGTGCAAGAGGACGCGACCTACAAGGCCGGCGTCTTCCGCGTTGCGCCCGGGAAGCTGAAGGCGAAGGCGCGGAAGGCGATCCTCAAGTCACTGGCCAACCCGCGCAGCAAGCCCTTGCTGACAGCGAAGGGCACGGCGCGCGCGTACAAGTCGAAGCTCGTGGCGCTGCCGAAGCAGCGGCTCAGGAAGGCCGGCTTCTACGTGTACGGCATCCAACTCGCCGCGGCCATGAACCCGAAGCGCACGTACGTCGCAATCAGCCGTTCCTTCCGCGTCAGAGCACGAAGATAGAGAAACCGCTATCTTGACCGCATGAGGGATCCGCGCTACGACGCCCTCGCTGCGCTGGTGCTGGACCACTCGCTCCGGCTGGACGCGGGGAAGGTGCTTCGCATCGACGCCGACACCGTCGCCGCACCGCTGGTGCTGGCGCTGCACCGCGAGGGGATCAAGCGGGGCCTCCACACCTATGCGGCGCTCGAGCTGAGCGGGCTCAAGGAGATCCTGCTCGCCCACGGGTCGGACGAGCAGCTCGGGTTCGTCTCGCCGATGGCGCTGCGCGAGATGGACGCTCTCGATGCCTCGATCACGATCTGGTCGGAGACCAACACGCGCTCGTTCTCTCGAGCCGACACCGACCGGCGCACGCGGCAGCTCGCGGCCGAGCGCCAAGTGGCGATGCGCCGGCGCGACCGGATCGCGCACGGCGAGCATCGCTGGTGCGGCACGCTTTGCCCGACCGAGGCCCACGCCCAGGACGCCGCGATGTCGCTTGGTCAGTACGAGGATTTCTTCTTCCGCGCCTGCCACGTCCAAGACGACGATCCGGTCGGCCACTGGGCCCGCGTCGGCGAGGCGCTCCAGGCGCGCGCGGCCGAGCTCGAGTCGATGCGCGAGCTGCGGATCGTCGGTGAGGACACCGATCTCACAGTCGTCGTCGAAGGCCGCGCCTGGCGCGCGGCTCACGGACGGCAGAACATGCCCGACGGCGAGGTCTACACCAGCCCGGTCGAAACGAGCGTCAACGGCACGATCCGATTCGGCATGCCGGCGGTCTTCAACGGGGGGGAGATCGATGACCCGCGCCTGCGCTTTGAGGACGGGCGGGTAGTCGCGTCTGAGGCCGCGAGCGGCGGCAGCTACCTCAAGTCATTGCTCGAACTCGACGAGGGCGCGAGCGTCGCGGGGGAGATCGCCTTCGGCCTCAACTACGAGATCGACCGCTTCACGCGCAACATCCTCCTCGACGAGAAGATCGGCGGCACGATCCATCTCGCTCTCGGGATGGGCTTCGAGAACCTCGGCGGCCTGAACCGATCGGCGCTGCACCTCGACCTGATCTGCGACCTGCGCGAGCAAGGCGAGGTCTACGCGGACGGGGAGCTCGTCTGGCAGAACGGGCACTTCGTTGCCGATCCCGAACCGGCACGTCCGGTCGAGCATGTCCGATAGCCGCGTCGTCAGGTTCGCCGACGTGCTGGTCGGCTTCTGCAGCGAGGTCCGCGAGGGCGATCTCGTCACCCTCGAGTCGAGCCCGCGAGCGGCGCCGCTCGTGCGAGAGCTCTACCGCAGCGTGCTCGAGGCAGGCGCTTACCCGCTGCCACGGATCTCGCTCGAGGGAACCGACGAGAGCCTGCTCACGCTCGGCACCGACGAGCAGCTCGACTGGGTCAACCCGACGCGCGTCGACGACATCGAGACGGTGGACGTGCGGATCGCCGTCTCCGCGCCCGGGAACACGAGGCGGCTCTCGAACGTCGACCCGTCGCGGCAGGCGCGCCGCGATCGCGCCGCCGAGCCTCTCCGGAATCGCTACCTCGAGCGGGCCGCGGCGGGCGAGCTGCGCTGGGTGCTGACCGCATACCCGACCGAGGCCACCGCGCAGGACGCCGAGATGTCGCTCGCGGAGTGGGAGGACTTCGTCTACGGCGCCGGGTTCCTCGACGATCCGGACCCGGTTGCGCGCTGGCGCGAGTTCGGCGAGCGCGTCGAGGCCGTCGCCGATTACCTCGCGACGAAGACGGATCTGCGCATCGTCGCCGACGGAACCGACCTGCGCCTCTCGACAGAGGGCAGGACGTGGATCTCCTCGAAAGGGCGCGAGAACTTCCCCGACGGCGAGGTCTTTACCGGGCCCGTCGAGACGAGCGTCGAGGGAGAGATCCGCTTCAGCTACCCGGCGATCTTCAACGGCCGTGAGGTGGAGGACGTCCGGCTCCGCTTCGAGGGCGGCGAGGTCGTCGAGGCGACGGCGACGCGCGGCCAGCAGTTCCTGCGCGAGATGATCGCGATGGACGACGGCGCGAGAAGCGTGGGCGAGTTCGCGTTCGGCCTCAACGATGCGATCACGACCTTCACGAGGGACACGCTCTACGACGAGAAGATCGGCGGCACCGTCCATCTGGCGCTTGGGACCGCGTATCCCGAGACCGGCGGCCTCAACCGCTCGGCGCTGCACTGGGACATGGTCTGCGATCTCCGTTCCGGAAGCGAGGTCCACGCCGACGGCGAGCTCGTCTACCGCGACGGGCGTTTTTTGAACGGCGTCGGCTGACGCGCATCGCCGTTATCGCCGATACGCACTTGCCGCGCGGCTCGCGCCGACTTCCCGATCGCTGCGTCGAGCTCCTGCGCGCCGCGGACCTGATCCTCCACGCCGGCGACGTCTCGAGCGTCGCGGCGTTCGAGGAGCTGCAGACGCTCGGGCCGCCACTGGCGGCCGTTCACGGCAACGCCGACGAGCCGGAGCTGCGCCGACTTCTGCCCGAAAGCCGCATCGTCCAGGTCGGGCAGGGGCGGATCGGGATGTTGCACGCGCCGGGCCCGCGGGCCGGGCGCGATGCGCGCCTGGCGGCTCGTTTTCCGGGCGCCGACGCCGTCGTCTACGGACACACGCACGTCCCCCAGGCCGAGCGCGTGGGCGGCGTCTGGATCCTCAATCCCGGCAGCCCGACCGAGCGAAGGCGCGCACCGTCCCGCTCGATGCTCCTGGTCGACGTACGCGGCCGCCGGCTCGAGCCGCAGCTCGTCGTACTAAGTTGAGAAATCGCCGCCGGTTTTGGGCCGCCCGCGCATCTTCTCTGGCGTGGGCGAGAAGCGCGAGCCGGACAAGCGGCTGAGCGCCAAGGAGCGCAAGGCGGCGCTCCGGCGCCGCAAGGAAATCTTGGAGCGTCTGCTCAAGATCCTGCGCGCCTGAGGCGGGACTCTCCCCGAACGGGGACTATCCCAGTACGGGTAATGGAACAGACCCTGCGAGGCCAGATCCTGCATTTGACACGAACACGTGTTCGCTCTAGTATGGCGAACGTATGTTCGCTAAGTTCATTGGAGTGCTGCTCGCAGGGCTCGTGATCTGGTCGATCGCGGCCCATGCGTCCAACAGCGCCGGCAAGGCCAAGATCTACAAGGTCAAGCGGTACGACACGCTCTGGTCGATCGCGACTTCGCACTACGGCGGCGATCCGCGAGACGCGATCTACCGGCTCGAGCAACGCAACGGGCTGACGAGCGCGGTCGTCTGGCCCGGGCAGCGACTGGTCTTGCCCTAGAGGCCCGCGACGTGGATGCGCTCGCCCGCGAATAGGCGCTGCTCCGCGTTCCACGGGAAGAAAATGACGACCGTGAACTCGAGGCGCTGCCCGTTCGGGGCGCGGCCGAGCCACTCGCGCTCGTGCGTCGCCGTCACGCGCGCCTCTTCGCAGGCGCCCTGCGGGCCGATGACGATCTCGGTCAGCGCGAAATGGATGTCCGGGAAGGCGGTCAGCAGGCCGTTGTAGAACTCGGTCGCCCCGGCGTGGCCCTCCCAGTGCTGGTGCCAGGTCGGGATCTCGTAGACGCAGTCGTCGGCGAGGGTCGAGATCAGTCCCGGCAGGTCCCGGTGTTCTTCCGCGATCGAATGGCGCTTCCACAGCTCCCGGATCTCTTCGTAGAGCTGCGGATCGACGTCGCGGCGCAGCTGCTCGCGCGCGCGGTCGCTGGCGACTGCAGGCGGAACCTCCACAGGAGGCGAGCCTACACTTGCGCCCGTGGACCTCGACCTCGTGTTCTTCGGCACCTCGGGCTCCGTGCCCACCGCCCAGCGGGCGCCGACGGCCCTGCTCGTGCGACGTGGCGGCGAGCGGCTGCTCTTCGACTGCGCCGAGGGGACTCAGCGGCAAATGCTGCGTTCGACTGTGGGGCTGGTCGAGCTTCGCGAGGTCTTCCTGACTCACTACCACGCCGACCATTACCTCGGCCTGCCGGGGATGCTCAAGACGTTCGCGCTCCGCGGGCGGGAGCTCGACCTGACCGTCTACGGCCCACCCGGGCTCATCGACCTGTTCGGCGCGCTCCGTCGCATCTTCGGAAAGCTCACGTACGAGCTGCGGCTCCGGGAGCTGGAGGCGGGCGCGGTGCTCGAGCGCGACGGCTACAACCTGACCACCTTCGCGCCGGCGCACGGTGTGTCGTCGATCGGCTACGCGCTCGTCGAGGAGCCGCGTCCGGGCCGCTTCGACGTCGAGGCCGCCGACGCTCTCGGCGTCGACCCGCGCCAGCGGGGCCTGCTCCAGCGCGGCGACTCGATCGAGCTGGACGAGGGGGTCCTCGTCACGCCCGACGAGGTGCTCGGCCCGCCGCGCCCGGGCCGAAAGCTCGTCATCGCGGGCGATACGGCTCCCTCGCCGATCGTGCTCGAGGCGGCCCGAGAGGCCGAAGTGCTCGTCCACGAGGCGACGTTCCTCGACGAGGAGCGCGAGCGGGCGCGCGAGACCGCGCACTCGACCGCTCTCGAGGCTGCGGAGCTCGCGCGCGACGCCGATGTCTCGCTACTTGCGCTCACGCATCTCTCGAATCGCTACTTCGGCCCCGAAATCGTCCGCGAGGCGCGTACGATCTTCCCCGAGACTGTCGTGCCGAAGGATTTCGACGTGATCGACGTGCCGTTTCCCGAGCGCGGGTCGCCGCAGCTGGTGAGGGGCGCCGTCCGCCGAAGCCGGGAGACGGTCACCGAGCCCGAGCCAGAGGAGGTTGTGCCGTGATGACCCAACTTGTGCAAGTGGCGCTCGCGGAAGACATCGCCGAGGCCGAAGAGCTGCAGACGATCCTCAACCAGGCCGGGATCGCCTCGGAGCTCGAGCCGGCGGTCGAGCATCATCCGCGGGCGACGGAGGATACGCCCCAGAAAGTGCTGGTCGAGGAGGACTCGCTCGAGGCGGCGCAGCACGCGATCGAGGCGCTCACGGATCCGGACGATCTCGTGTCCGACGTCTGAGCCGGACTTCGACGCGCGCGCCGCGCGCTACGACGAGTTACGTCCCCAGGACGAGAACTGGTGGGAGCTTTACGAGCTCGTGGTGCGCGAGGCCGACCTTCGCGGGCGTCGCGTCCTCGACGCCGGGTGCGGGACGGGCCGTCTCGCCGCTGCCCTCGCGTCGCAGGCGCGCGTGTGGGGGATCGACGCCTCGCCGGAGATGCTCGCGGTCGCGCGCGAACGGGTCCCACGCAACGTCAGGCTGAAGCTCGCCCGCGCCGAGGAGCCGCCCTTCAAGGACGGGTGGTTCGAGCGCGTCGTCTACTGGCTCGTGATTCACCTACTCGACCGGCCGGCGGCCTTCCGTGCCGCCCACCGCGTTCTCTCACGGGGCGGCCTGATCTGCGCTGTGACCTTCGACTCGACCTACTTCTCCGGCTTCTGGCTGAGCCGCTACTTCCCGCGCTTCGAGGAGATCGACCGCGCCCGCTTTCCGACCGCGGTGGAGCTCGAGGCCGAGCTGCGCGGGGCCGGCTTCGACCGGGTGCGGTTCGTCAGGCACCGAGAGCGCGACCGGATCGATCGCGAGACCGCGCTGGCGAAGATCGCCGGCCGCCACATCTCGACCTTCGATCTCCTGGACAAGGAGGAGTACGAGCGCGGCCGGGCCCTGGCCGAGCGCGAGCTACCCGCGCATGTCGACGCCGACGCCGACTGGCTGATCGCGATCGCCGAGCGCTAGAGAAAGCGTCTAGATCTGCCAGGACCCGCCGCGGAGTACGGGGACCTCGTCACCCTCCCGGGTGATGCCGGTGACCTCGACGTCGTCGCCGCCGATCATGAAGTCGATGTGGATCGCGCTCCTGTTGATCTTCTCCACGTCCTCCGCGCCCACCGTGACCTCGTAGGCGTTGCCGAGCGCGATGTGGCTCGCGGCATTCTCGTCGAGGAGCGTGTTGTAGAAGGTCGTGCCGAGCCTCCCGATCCGCCCTTCGCGGTCGACCAACGCGACCTCGCCGAGCCGCGAGGCGTCGGCGTCGTGAGCGGCCCGCTCGCTTAGAAGGTCGCCGCCTCGGTCCGCCTGGATGTCGACTGCGCGCCCGCCCTCGAAGCGGACCTCGAGGCCGTCGATGATCGTGCCTGCGACGTCGAGCGGCTTCGTCGCGCGGACGACGCCGTCTGCGCGGGTGGGGTCCGGCGTCGTGTAGACCTCCTCCGTCGGCACGTTCGGCATGTGCTCGACGTCGTCGATCGTCGTCGTCGAGCCGCCTTCCCAGATCGATGTGGGCAGCAGGCCGATGGTCAGGTCAGTGCCTGGCCCCTGGAACCGGACCGAGTCGAACTGGTGCTCGCTCAGCCGTGCCGCGGCCGAGTGCAGCGTCTCCTTCCGCTCCTGCCAGGCCGCAACGGGGTCGTCCTCGTCGAGCCGGCAGACATGTGCGAGCTCCTCGCCGAGCCGCTCGAGCGCGGCGTCGCTGTCCAGATCGGGATAGACGAGCTCGGCCCAGGGCCGGGTGGGGTAGGGGAGGATCGTCCAGTTGACGAGCCGCTTGTTGATCACCTCGAGGCGCTCGTGCAGATCGGGAAGCTGGTCGCGCCCGGCCCTTTTCGGGTCGACGCCGTTCAGGATCCCCGGTGAGACCCGCGGAACGAAGACGATCCGGGCGGCGTGCACGTCGCCCAGCTGCAGCATCCGGTTTCCCCACCACTCGGGGACGAAGTCGAGCGTCTCTTCGGGCGCCCGCTCGAGACGGGCCTTCTTGACGTAGGGGTCGAAGAAGATCGGGTCGACGAACCGCGCACCGCGGTCATAGGCGCGGGCGGCCACGGCGCGGACGATCGGCTCCATGCCGGTCTCCGCCTCGGTGGTGACGATCTGGCCGGGCTGAACGTTGGCCGCGAAGTCGACGGCAAGCGTGGCCAGGCGGTCGAGAGCGTGCTGATCCACGCGCGGGAGGATAGTGGGCCTTGCGCCGTCCGGGCAGGCCGTTATCGTTCCTGTCGACGCGAAACCCCTTTAACCCGGTCCGGTGAGGCCGGAAAGGAGTGCGAATGATGCTGCCTGCCCATCGAAGCCTGCTCGCTGCCGCGTGAGCGTGGCGCACACGGAGCGCGAGAAGGTCCTCCTCGACCGCGACGACGTCGAGCGGACGCTGTCCCGGATCGCGCACGAGATCATCGAGGGAAACCCGGAGCTCGACCGCGTCGCGCTAGTCGGCATCCACACGCGTGGCGTCCCGCTTGCCCAGCGCCTCCGGCGGAGGATCGCCGACTTCACCGGCCGTGAGGTCGCGCTCGGCCAGCTCGACATCACCTTCTACCGCGACGACGTCCACGTCCGCGGCCGCGAGGCCCCCCAGCACGCGCAGCCGCTCGTCCGTGACTCGAAGCTGGACTTCGGGCTCGACGGGATGACGTGCGTGCTCGTCGACGACGTCCTCTACACCGGGCGCACGATCCGCGCCGCGGTCGAGGCGCTCTTCGACTACGGGCGCCCCGCGCGCGTGCAGCTCGCCGTGCTGGCGGACCGCGGCCATCGCGAGCTGCCGATCCGTCCCGACTACGTGGGCAAGAACTTTCCGACCCACCGCGACGAGCGCATCCAGGTGCAGCTCGTCGAGGTCGACGAGGTCGACCAGGTCCTATTGATCCCTGCGGCCGAGGAGGAAAATCCCAGTGGCTGAGATACGCGTCATGCGGGAGGACCTGCTCCCGCCGAAGGAGCCGCCGCGGCGGCATCTGATCTCGATCGGCGACCTCGAGCGCGAGGACGTCGAACGGCTCCTCGCGACCGCGCGCAGCTTCGAGCGCTCGCTCGAGCGGGAGCTGAAGAAGCTGCCGACGCTGCGCGGCAAGACGGTCGTCAACGTCTTCTACGAGTCTTCGACCCGCACGTCCTCGAGCTTCGAGCTCGCGGCGAAGCGGCTCTCAGCCGACACGATGTCGATCAAGGCTGCCGGCTCGTCGGTCGATAAGGGCGAGTCGCTGAAGGACACGGCGCTGACGCTCGGCGCCTACGACCCGGACGTGATCGTGATCCGGCACCCGCAGATCGGCGCGCCGCAGCTGGTCGCCCGCTTCACCGGCGCCCACGTCGTCAACGCCGGCGACGGCAAGCACCAGCACCCGACGCAGGCGCTGCTCGACCTGTACACGATCCAGGAGGAGCTCGGCCGGATCGACGCCCTGCACGTTGCGATCGTCGGCGACGTCCTCCACTCGCGGGTCGCCCGCTCGAACATCCAGGCCCTCGCGCTGATGGGGGCGCGGGTGACGCTGGTCGGCCCGCCGCCCCTGATTCCGCGCGGGATCGAGGCGATGGGCTGCGAGGTCGCGCACGAGATCGATGCGATCAAGGCCGCGGACGTCGTCTACGTCCTGCGCATGCAGCGGGAGCGGATGGCCGAGGGCGCCAACTACGTGCCCTCGCTCCGCGAGTACACGGCGCGATGGGGCGTGACGCCCGAGCGGCTGCGGCCGGGGCAGAAGGTGATGCACCCCGGGCCGATGAACCGTGGCGTCGAGATCGACGGCACGGTCGCCGATGCCGCCGATGCGCTGATCGAGCGCCAGGTGCGCTCGGGTCTGGTCGTCCGGATGGCCGTGCTCTACGACCTCCTCACCCACGGGCCCGCCGGCGTCCAGGCGGCGGCCCTGCACGAGATCGGAGCGGCGTGATGCTGTTCGGAAAGACGGGCCAAGAGAACCTGGTCGTCCGCGGCGCGCGCGTCATCGACCCGACCGAAGGGGTCGACGCCGTCCTGGATGTCCGCGTCGACGCGGGTATCGTCGCGCAGCTCGGGACGAACCTAGAGACGAACGAGCATCGCGTCATCGACGGCGAGGGCGTCGTGCTCGCGCCGGCGTTTGTCGACCCTCACGTCCACTTGCGCAGTCCCGGACGCGAGGACGAGGAGACGGTCGCGACCGGCACGGCGGCGGCAGCGGCCGGCGGCTACTGCGCCGTCCTCGCGATGCCGAACACCGAGCCGGTCGTCGACTCGGCCACCGTGCTGGGCTCGCTGGCGGAGGCGGGGCAGGCCGAGGCGGAGGTGCCGGTCGGCTTCCTCGCCGCGATCACGAAGGGTCAGGACGGGGCCGAGCTGACCGAGATGGCCGAGCTCGCCGACGCCGGCGCGGCCGGGTTCACCGACGACGGGCATCCCGTGGTCGCGCCCGGGCTGATGCGCCGGGCGCTCCAGTACAGCTCGGTGACGGGGCGGCGCCTCGCGCTCCACTGCGAGGAGCCGACGCTCTCGAAGGGCGGCCAGATGCACGAGGGGGCCGTCTCTGCCGAGCTCGGGTTCGCGGGATACCCGTCCGTCGCCGAGAGCCTGATGGTCGAGCGCGACCTGGGGCTCGCGGGGTACGAGGGGCAGCCGCTTCACCTTATGCACCTGTCCGCCCGCGAGTCGGTGGAGGCCCTGTCGCGTGCACAGGTCGCCGGCGTCGCCGCGACCGGCGAGGTGACGCCGCATCACCTCTGCCTTACGGACGAAGCGGTGCGGTCGCTCGACTCGAACGTGAAGATGAATCCGCCCCTTCGCGCGGAGGAGGACCGCCAGGCGCTGATCGCAGGGCTTCGCGACGGGACGATCGCCGCGGTCGCCACCGACCACGCACCTCGCGCGCGGCACGAGAAGGAGGTCCCGTTCGAGGCGGCGCCGTTCGGCGTTACCGGGCTCGAAACCGCCTTCCCCGCGCTCTACACGTACCTCGTCGAGCCGGGGCTGCTAAAGCTCGAGACGCTGCTCGAGCGCATGTCGGCTGGGCCGGCGCGGGCGTATGGGCTGGATGCGCCGCGGATCGCCGTCGGCGCGCCGGCGAATCTCGTCCTGCTCGACCTCAAGGCGAGCCGGCGCGTCGCTGAGGCCGACTTCCACTCCCGCTCGGCGAACTCGTGGCTGATCGGCGAGACGGTGAAGGGCCAGGTGCGGCTGACCATGGCGGCCGGGAGAGTCGCCTACGAGGGATGACCCCCGTGGCCGAGACCTACCTCGACGAGACGGCCGAGGCATACCGCGACGACGTCGTGGCCTCGATCGCCGCCCACGTCGAGGTGCTGGCCTCGTTCGTGCTCGGCTCCGGCCTCGTCGGCGGCTACCGGCCGGGCGAGAGCGACCTCGACCTGGTGGTGGTGGTAGACGCGCCGCTCCGAGGTGAGGCGCGCCGCGCCGCGATCGAGCGAATTGCCGCACTCGAGCTGCCGGGACGGCGGCTCGAGCTGGTTGTCTACGTGCGGGATAACGAGCCGCCCGACTTCGACCTCAACCTCGAGGTCGACGCCGACGGCGTCCGCGAGGCGCCAGACGAGGCCGACCACTGGTTCGTGATCGATGCCGGCATCGCGCAGGAGCGCATTCCCGACTGGCTCGACTACTTCGAGCCGGTTCCGGAGGAGCGCGTGCGCGAGGCGGTCGAGCAGTCCCTCGCCTGGTCGGCAGAGTGGCCCGACCTGGAGTTCGCGAGACTGAACGCGGCGCGTGCGCGCCACTACCTCGAGCACGGCGAGTGGCTCTCGAAAGGGGATGCGGCGTGAAGGGCTTTCTTGCGCTCGAGGACGGCACCGTCTTCCGCGGCGAGTCGGTCGGGGCCGACGGATTCGCCTTCGGCGAGGCGGTCTTCACGACCGCGATGACGGGCTACCAGGAGATCGTCACAGACCCGAGCTTCGCCGAGCAGATCGTGGCTTTCACGGCGCCGATGGTCGGCAACTACGGCGTCGAGTCGAGGCGCTCCGAATCACGCGCGCCTCACGCACGCGCCGTCGTGATGCGGGAGGCGCGCGGGCCGGCCTGGACGGACTGGCTGGTCGAGCGCGACCTCGTTGCGCTCTCCGGGATCGACACGCGCACCCTGACGCTGCACCTGCGCAGCCGCGGCGCCATGCGCGCAGTGGCGGTCGCCGGCGAGGCGTCGGTCGATGAGGCTGTGCGGGCCGTCTCCGAGCAGCCGCCGATGGCCGGCCGCCCGCTCGCCGCCGGCGTTTCGACCGAGGACCCGTACGTCTTCAGCGACCACGGCCGCGCCCGGATCGCCGTCGTCGACTACGGCTGCAAGCGCTCGATCCTGAAGCGGCTTTCGGCCGCAGGCGCGGCCGTGACGGTCTTCCCGCACTCGGCGCGGGTCCGCGACCTGCATACCTTCGACGGGATCCTGCTCTCGAACGGGCCGGGCGACCCCGAGCCGCTCCACGACGAGGTCGACACGGTTCGCGCGCTGCTCGGCCGGGTCCCGATCCTCGGGATCTGCCTAGGCCACCAGTTGCTTGCGCTCGCGACGGGGCACGAAACCTACAAGCTGCCCTTCGGGCACCGCGGCGCCAACCACCCGGTGCTCGACAAGCGGGCCGACCGCGTGCTCGTTACGAGCCAGAACCACGGCTTCGCGGTCAGGGCGAGCTCCGCGAAGGAGGTCACCCACGTCTCGCTCTACGACGGGACCGTCGAGGGCCTCGACTTCCCGTGGCTGCGAGCCCGCTCGCTGCAGTTCCACCCCGAGGCCGGGCCGGGGCCGCACGATGCCTGGGCGCTCTTCGAGCAGTGGATCGGGGAGGTGTCGACGCATGCCGCGGCGGCGTGACGTGCGGTCGATCTGCCTGATCGGCTCGGGCCCGATCGTGATCGGCCAGGCCTGCGAGTTCGACTACGCGGGCTCCCAGGCCCTGAAGGTGCTCCGCGAGGACGGCTTCAGGACGATCGTCGTCAACTCGAACCCGGCCACGATCATGACCGACCCCGGCTTCGCCGACCGCACGTACCTGGAGCCGCTCGACCTCGACGGTGTCGCCGACGTGCTCGGTCGCGAGCGGCCCGACGCGCTGCTGCCGACGCTCGGCGGCCAAACCGCACTCAACCTCGCGATGGAGCTCGTGGCCGAGGGCGTTCTCGAGGCTCTCGGGATCGAGCTGATCGGGGCGGGCCCGGAAGTGATTCGGCGCGCCGAGGACCGGCAGCAGTTCCGCGAGACCGTCCGGCTCGCCGGGCTGAAGGTGCCGGAGTCGACGATCGTCACGTCTCTGGACGATGTGCCGGCCGAGCTCACCTTCCCGGTGATCCTGCGTCCGGCGTTCACCCTGGGCGGCCACGGGGGCGGGACTGCGCGCGACTGGGCCGAGTTCGCGGACCTCCTCGACCGCGCTTTGCAGGAGAGCCCGGTGGGCCAGGTGCTCGTCGAGGAGTCGCTACTCGGCTGGGACGAGTTCGAGCTCGAGGTGATCCGCGACCGTCGCGACAACGTCGTGATCGTCTGCTCGATCGAAAACCTCGACCCGATGGGCGTTCACACCGGCGATTCCGTGACCGTGGCGCCGCAGATGACGCTCTCGGACGAGGCCTACCAGGAGCTCCGCGACGCCGCGATCGACGTCATCCGTGCCGTCGGCGTCGAGTGCGGCGGCTCGAACGTCCAGTTCGCGCGCCATCGCGAGACCGGCGAGCTGCGCGTGATCGAGATGAACCCACGGGTTTCGCGCTCGTCCGCGCTCGCCTCGAAGGCGACCGGTTACCCGATCGCGAAGGTCGCGGCGAAACTGGCGGTCGGCTACACGCTCGACGAGATCCCGAACGATCTGACCGGCACGACTCCGGCCAGCTTCGAGCCGACGCTCGACTACGTCGTCGTCAAGGTGCCCCGCTTCGCCTTCGAGAAGTTCCCCGGCGCCGAGACGGAGCTCGGCACGCAGATGAAGTCGGTCGGCGAGGCCATGGGGATCGGCCGCACCTTCACCGAGGCGTTCCTGAAGGCGCTCCGCTCACGAGAGCTCGACGGGGGCGCGGTGACGCCGTGGGCGGCCCTGGACGCCAGCCCCGACGGCGTGCATCCGTGGTTCCGCCGCGAGCTCGAGTCGGTGACCTCGGCGCTCGCGCGCGTGCATTCGCTCGGCGATCTCGTCGCCGACGACTGGGTTCGCCTGAAGCGGCTCGGTCTGTCTGACGCCGACGTCGGTGCCGCGTGCGGCGCCGACGAAGACGCAGCTCGCGCTCGACGGCGCGGCTGGGGCGTGAAGCCCGCGTACCGACGCGTCGACTCCTGCGCCGGTGAGGTCGAGGCGGGCTCCAATTACCTGTATTCGACGTGGGGCGAAGCCGACGAAGTAGCGCCCAAGGCGGGCCGCTCGGTCGTCATCCTCGGCTCCGGCCCGAACCGGATCGGCCAAGGGATCGAGTTCGACTACTGCTGCGTCCACGCGGCCAAGACCTTCCGCGAGCTCGGCTACGAGGCGGTCATGGTCAACTGCAACCCGGAGACCGTCTCGACCGACTACGACACCTCAAACCGGCTCTACTTCGAGCCGCTCGGTGTCGAGGAGGTGCTCGCGATCTGCGAGCGCGAGCGGCCCGCCGGCGTCGTCACCCAGTTCGGCGGTCAGACGCCGCTCAAGCTGGCCCGGGCCCTCAAGGGCGCGGGCCACGAGATCCTCGGTACGTCGCCGGAGACGATCGACCTCGCCGAGGATCGCGAGCAGTTCGGCGCGCTGCTCGACCGCCTGCAGATCCGGTGCCCTGCCTGGGCCACCGCGGCCGAGCCCGACGAGGCGGTCGCCGCTGCCGACCGGATCGGCTACCCGGTGCTCGTGCGGCCCTCGTACGTGCTCGGCGGCCGCGCGATGCGCGTCTGCTACGGGCCCGAGGAGGTGCGCGCGGCAATGGCACAAGCGCACGGCCGCGTCCTCCTCGACCGCTTCCTCGAGCAGGCCCTCGAGCTCGACGTGGACGCGCTCTGCGACGGGGAGGACACGTACGTCGCGGCGGTGATGCAGCACGTCGAGGAGGCCGGCGTCCACTCCGGAGACTCCGCCTGCGTGCTGCCGGCGCCGTCGCTGAGCCCGCTCGAGCAAACGTATCTGGAGGAAGTCGTGCGCGAACTAGGCGGCGCCCTGTGCGCGGTCGGCCTGCTGAACGTCCAGCTTGCGATCGCTGACGGCGAGCTCTACGTGCTCGAGGTCAATCCGCGCGCCTCGCGGACCGTGCCGTTCGCGAGCAAGGCGAGCGGGATCAACCTCGTCGCAGCCGCCTGCCGGCTCGCCGCCGGAGCCGATCTCGGTGAGCTCGACCTCCCGGCCGACCCGACGCCGGCGCAGGTCAGCGTCAAGGCGGCCGTGCTTCCGTTCGCCCGCTTCCCCGGCGCCGATCCCGTGCTCGGGCCGGAGATGCGCGCGACCGGCGAGGTGATGGCGACGGCGGCCGACTTCCCGACCGCGTTCGCGAAGGCCGAGCGCGCCGCCGGCCGGGGCCTGCCGACGAAGGGCACAGCCTTCATCTCGGTCTGCGACGCCCACAAGCAGGCGATCGTCCCGGTCGCCCACGCGCTCGCCGGGCTCGGCTTCGAAGTCGTCGCGACCGCCGGCACGGCGCACGTGCTCGCCGCCGCGGGCCTCGCCGTCGAGTCGGTGCGCAAGGTCACCGAGGCCGGCGAAGGGCCGAGCGTTGTCGACCTGATCCGGCGAGGTCGTGTCGACGTCGTCGTGAACACGCCGCAGGGCTCCGGCGCCCGGACGGACGGCTACCGCATCCGCGAAGCCGCCCTCGTGGCACGCGTTCCGTGCATTACGACGATCTCTGGCGCGGCCGCGGCGGTCGAGGCAATCGCGCACGCGCAGCCGGAGATCTCCGTCAGCCTCCAGGAGCGCATCGATGCGGCCCGAGCGAGCTGAAGTCACCCGCTCCGAGCGGGTCGGCCCCTACACGCTTTTGCGCGTGCGCCGCGGGCGCCTCGAGCCGGGCGTCCCCGGCCAGTTCTTCATGCTGGAGGCGCCGGGGCGCCTCCTACCGCGGCCGATGAGCCTCTGTCTTGTGCCGCCCGGCGAGCTCGCCTTCCTGATCGACCCGGTCGGACCTGCGTCGCGGGCCCTTTGCGCGCTCGAGCCCGGCGACCGGATCTCGATTCTCGGGCCGCTCGGAAACGGCTACCGCCTAGACGTCGAACGACCGCTCATCGTCGGCGGCGGCATCGGCGTCGCGCCGCTTCCGTACCTCTCGGAGGTGTTGAACCAGCCTCCGGCGATCCTCGGATTCCGAACCGCCGCGCATGCCGGGGCGGCGGCGCTCCTTCCCGGCGCGCAGGTGGTGATCGACCCGATCCTGGTCACGGACGCGATGCCGGCCGGCCACGATGTGCTTGCCTGCGGCCCCGAGCCGATGCTCGAGGCGGTCGCGCGGCTCGAGCCGACCGCGCAACTTGCCTGGGAGGCCCCGATGGCGTGCGGCTACGGCGCCTGCTATGGCTGCGCGGTCGAGATCGACGGCGAGATCAAGCGACTCTGCGTCGAGGGGCCGGTGCTCGCAGCAGCGGCAGTGTCCGTATGAACCTCCTCAACGCTTCGGGTTGCCTAGACGCGCTGACGGCACCCGAGATCGCGCGCTCGCTGGACGCCTTCGTCACGAAGACGGTGACGCCGCTTCCGCGCGAGGGAAACGCGCCGCCGCGGATCGCCGAGGTCGAGCACGGGATGCTGAACTCGATCGGGCTCGCGAACCCCGGCATCGACTGCTTCGTCTCGAACAGCCTGCCGCGCCTGGCGGACCTGGGTGTGCCGATCTGGGTGTCTGTCGGCGGCTTCGACGTCGCCGACTACGCCGACCTCTGCGACCGCCTGGACGACCTCCCCGAGGTCGCGGCGATCGAGTTGAACGTCTCCTGCCCGAACGTCGACGACGTGCCGGCGAGCGTGGGGGAGATCGTCGCCGCGGCGCGGGGGGCGACGCGCAAGGCGCTCTACACGAAGCTCTCGCCTGCGACCGCCGAGGTCGCCGAGGTCGCGCAGGCCGCGCAACAGGCCGGAACGGACGGGCTTTCGCTCGTCAACACGATCCTCGGGCTCGCGCTCGACGAGCGAACGCTCCAGCCCCGGCTGTCGCGCTCTGCCGGCGGCCTTTCGGGCCCGGCGCTGAAGCCGATCGCGTTGGGCGCCGTCCACGCCTGCTATGCGGCGACCGGGCTCCCGATCGTCGGCATGGGCGGGATCTCGTCCGGCCGCGATGCGCTCGAGTTCGTCGCCGCCGGCGCGTCCAGCGTCGCGCTCGGGACGATCCTCTTCTCCGACCCCGGCGCTCCCGGCCGCGTCAGAACCGAGCTTGCGGGCGAGCTGAAGCGGCTCAGCGTTGGCGGTCTCGACAACGTAATCGGCCTCGCGCACGCCGAACCGGCGTCGCATCTCGCCAGAGCGGAGCGCGCCGCGTCGGTGTCCAGCTAGTAAACATCCTGCAAATCTGCATGTTTTAGGGTGGTTGACCTCGTCGCCCCACTTGTTAGTATGCGGCGTTCGTGCCAGCGCTCAAGACCCAGGCCCAGGCACCGCTTCGCTCGCTCGATCAGCGCATGGAGGCGCTCAAGCGGGCAAACGACATTCGTGTCCGCAGGGCACAGCTCAAGAAGGATCTCAAGAACGGCTCCGCCAGCATCGACGACGTTCTCCGTGATCCTCCGGAGTACGTCTCGACGGCCAAGGTCTTCGACATCTTGATGGCCGTGCCGAAGTTCGGCCGCGTCAAGGCCGCCCGCTTCCTGAACCAGTGCAGGATCAGCCAGTCGAAGACCGTTGGAGGCCTGTCTGAGCGCCAGCGCGCCGAGCTCATCGGGCTCTTCAACAGGTAGCCAGACGCGCCCGCCGGTCTTCGTCATCACCGGCACGTCCGGCGAGGGCAAGAGCACGCTGGCAAGGCTGCTGCTGGAACGGGTCCCCGAGCTCGAGCTCGCGGTCTCGGTGACCACACGCGAACGACGCCCGAGCGAGGAGGAAGGGCGCGAGTACTACTTCAGAAGCCAGGGGGAGTTCGACCGTCTGCTCGCCGCCGACGAGTTTCTCGAGTGGGTCGAGTGGCCCTGGGGCGAGCACAGGCGCGCCGGCACGCTCTGGTCGGAGATCGAGCGGATCACCGAAAAAGGGCATCCGGTGCTCCTGGAGCTCGAGACCGGCGGCGCACTCGCGGTGCGCGACCGGATCCCGGGCAGCATCACGATCTTCATCACCGCCCCGAACCGCGAGGAGCTCGAAAGACGTCTTCGTTCACGTGGCACCGAGAGCGAAGCCGAGATCGAGCAGCGCATCGCCCAGGCGCTCGAGCAGCGGAAGCTCGCCGGCGAGTTCTCCTACACGATCGTCAACGACGACCTCGAGCGCGCGATCCGCGAGCTGGAGGGGATCGTGAGAAGAGAGCTGGCTGCGGCACGCGCCTGAGAGCACACGCGCTCACGGACCAACGGCGGGTTTAGACGGCCGCACGGGCCTTTTTGACGGCGCCGCAAGCGGCGCCTCCGGCTGCAGGTAGGCTGCCCGGACAATGATCCATCCACGCATCGACACCCTGCTCGAGAACGTCGACTCGCGATACGCCCTCGTGATCGTGGCCGCCAAGCGCGCTCGGCAGATCAACAACTACCACCACCAACTCGGCGAAGGCACGTTCGACCAGTTCCTGCCCCCGCTCATCGAGTCGCGGTCGAAGAACTACCTCACGATGGCGCTCGAGGAGACCGCGGAGGGCAAGATCAAGTACGCGTACGCCAAGTAGGCGGCCCGCGCCAAGCAAGAGGAGGGACTTTCCCGAACGGGGACTGTCCCAATAACGGTCGTTGGGACAGACCCCTAGGGGTCACTCCCGGCCTTCAAAACGTCGATCTTGCTGCGTTCAAAGGGCAGAATGTTGGCCATGGCACGGGTCCTGCTCGGCGTCACCGGCGGAATCGCGGCGTATAAGGCGGCCGAGCTCGCGCGCCTGCTGGTCAAGGCCGGGCACGAGGTCACGCCGATCCTGACGCCCGAGGCCGAGAGCTTCGTCACCGCGAAGACCTTCGAGGCGCTGGCGAGGCGCGAGGCGCCGCGGGAGCTGTATCCCCACCTCGTCGAAGCCGACCTGCTCGCGATCGCGCCGCTTTCCGCCAACACGCTAGCCAAGCTCGCGAACGGCATCGCCGACAACGTGCTGACGCAGACGGCGCTCGCGTTCGATGGCCCGCTGCTGGCGGCGCCGGCCATGAACCCGCGGATGTGGGCCAACCGAGCGACGCGTGAGAACGTGGCTCGCCTTCGCGAGCACGGCATCGTGCTCGTCGGCCCCGACGAAGGCGAGATGGCCGAAGGCGAGTGGGGACTCGGCCGCATGAGCGAGCCGGATCAGATCTTCGAGCGCATAGAGAGCGTGCTGGCGCGCCGCGGCCAGCTCGCCGGCAAGAGAGTGCTAGTCAGTGCGGGCGGGACGCGCGAGCCGCTCGACGCCGTGCGCTTCCTCGGCAATCGCTCCTCCGGCCGAATGGGCGTCGCGCTCGCCGAGGAGGCTCGGCTGCGCGGCGCCGCGGTCACCCTCGTCGCGGCCAACCTCGCCGTCCCTGCGCCCGGGAGAGTCGAGGTCGTTCCGGCGCCGACTGCTGCGGAAGTCGAGCGCGAGGTCCTGGCGCGCTCCGACGCCGACGTCGTCGTCATGGCGGCCGCCGTGGCCGACTATCGCCCCGCCGAGCCGATCCCCGAGAAGCGGCCGAAGGGCGGCGATCATTGGATGGTCACGCTCGAGCCGACCGCCGACGTGCTCAGGGAGCTCGGCGAGCGGCGCCGCGACGGCCAGGTGCTGATCGGCTTCGCTGCCGATCACGGCGAGACAGGCCTCGCCCGCGCGCGCGAGAAGGTGGCCGCGAAGCGCACCGACCTGATCGTGTTCAACGACGTCTCAAGAGGAGACATTGGCTTCGATACGGCCGAGAACGAGGTCGTGCTCGTCTCTGCCGACGGAGAGCGGCGAATCCAGAAGGCGCCAAAGGAGCGAATCGCGAGTGAGATCGTCGACGAGATCGTGAAGCTGGTGCCGGAGGCCTGATGGACGACCCGCTCGCAAGCGCCGCGACCCGGGTTCGGTCGGACGAGGCGGTCCGCCGCGTCGTCGAGAACCTCGCCGCCGTTGTCCGCGCGCCCGCGGAGACGCTCGAGCTGACCGTCCTCTGTTTGCTCGCGGAGGGCCACCTGATCATCGAGGACCTGCCGGGAGTGGGGAAGACGACGCTGGCTAAGGCGCTCGCACGCAGTGTCGACTGCTCGTTCTCGCGCCTCCAGTTCACGCCGGACCTGCTTCCTTCGGACGTGACCGGCGTCAACGTCTTCAATCAGCGCTCCAACGAGTTCGAGTTCCGGCCCGGGCCGGTCTTCGCGAACCTGCTGCTCGTCGACGAGATCAACCGTGCGTCGCCGAAGACGCAGGCGGCGCTGCTCGAATGCATGCAGGAGGATCAGGTCACGATCGACGGGGTCTCGCACCCGCTGGTGCGGCCGTTCATGGTGATCGCGACCCAGAATCCCGTCGAGTACGAGGGCACCTACCCGTTGCCGGAGGCGCAGCTCGACCGGTTCACGATGCGGCTCGGGATCGGCTACCCGCCGCTCGCCGACGAGGCGCGGATGCTGACCGAGCAGACCGTCGACCCGCCGCTCGATACGCTCGAGCCGGTTGCGACCGGGCCGGACGTGCTCGAGCTCGTCGACCAGGCCCGCACGATCTTCGTCGAGGAGAGCGTCAATCGCTACGTCGTTGCCCTCCTGCGCCAGACGCGCCAGGACGAGCGGCTCTACGTGGGCGCGAGCCCGCGGGCCGGCATCGCGCTGCTCCGGGTCGCGAAGGCCCGCGCCCTCGCGGCCGGGCGGGAGTTCGTCGAGCCCGACGACGTCAAGGCGGTCGCCGAGCCCGTGCTCGCGCACCGCCTGATGCTGGCGCCGGAGGCGCGCTCGGCGGGCCTGACCGCCCACGAGCTCGTCCGAGAAGCGCTCGAGCACACGCCCGTTCCCGTATGACCGCTCGCGGCCGCGCGCTGCTCGGCCTCGGTCTTCTGACCTATGTCGTCGCGCGGGCATTCGGCTCGAAGCCGCTCTACCCGGTCGCAATCGGGCTCCTCTTCGCGCCAATCGTCGGCTGGCTGTGGGTTCGTCTGGCGCAGGGCCCGATGCGACTGCACCGCGAAATCGGCGCCGAGGAGCGCTACGAGGGCGACGACGTCGATGTGGAGCTACGGCTCGAGCACACGGCCACCGTGCCGGCGGCCTCGCTTGTGCTCGTCGAACACGTGGCGGGGCTCGGCGAGCGCCGCACGCCACTCGAGTCGAACCGCGGTCGCTACACGCTCGCGCGGCTTCGGCGCGGCCGGTACCACTTTCTCGAGGTTCGGGCCGTGATCGAGGACGCGTTCGGGCTCCAGCGCGCCGAGATCCCGCTCGCGGCGCCGTGGACCTTGCTTGTCTACCCACGGCTGGTCGAGCTGGACAGGCTCTTCTCCGAGGGCGGCACCTACGCGCAGGACGGGCGGCGGCTGCTGCTCCGCCGGCCGAGCGGTTTCGACCTGCACAGCGTGCGCGAGTACGAGCAGGGAGAGTCGCTGCGAAAGGTGCACTGGCGCTCGACGGCCAAGCGCGGCCAGCTGATGGTCAAGGAGCTCGAGGACGCACCGCGGGACGAGGTGGCGATCCTCCTGGACGCCGAGGCCGGCACCTCCTTCGCGGAGAGCTTCGACGTTCAGGTGCGCGCGGCGGGCTCGCTCCTCCTGGCGCAGGCGCGGCGAGGCCGGCGCGCGGTGCTGCTCGTCAACGGCGCCAATCGGACCGTGCAGCGCGTCCACTCATACGAGACCGACTGGCGGCAGGCATACGACCTCCTCGCCGCGGCCGAGCCCGACGGCCATGCGCCGGCGGCGTCCCTACTCGGCGACGAGGGCAACGTTGTCTCCCGTGCGCTCGAGCTGACCGTAGTAACGTCGTCGCTGTCGCCGTTGCTAGTCGAGCGGCTGCAGCAGCGGACGCTCAGCCAGCGGCGGGCCGCTCTCGTCTTCGTCGATCCGGCGAGCTTCGGCGCGAACGGCGACCATCCGACGCTACGGCCCGCGCTGCTCCGGCTTCAGGCATCCGGCGTGCCCGTCGCGGTGCTCCGCCGGGGCGACGACCTCGCCGCCAAGCTCGGCGGCGACGCCTTCCGGAAGGCCGCGGATGGCTAGGACTGCGACCTTCTGCGCGGCGCCTGCTGCGCTGCTCGCCTGGAGCTGGCTGCGGCTGGGTCAGCCGCACGCGAGCACATCGACGGCGCTCTGGTTGATCGTTCTCGCGGTGGCGCCGGCCCTGCTGCCCCGGCTGCGTTTTCGTCTGCTCGCGCTCGTGCCGGCCACCGCTCTCGCGCTCCACTCGGCGCTCGGCGTCTGGATCGTCCATCCGCTTCGGATGCTTGGCCGCTTCGGCCACGGCTTCATCGAGTTCTACGACGTCAAGCTGCCGTTCGCGGCGGCCGCGCATCCGCGCATGGAGGACATCCTGCTAGTGGCGCTCTTCGCCTCGTGTGCCGTCGTGGCGCAACTGGTCGCGGCGCGGAGGCCGGTGCTCGCCTCGCTCGCGGTCATCTTGGCGGCCGGCTGGCCGGCGACGCTCCTGACCGGCCCGGACGACCTGAGGCACGGCGTCGCGCTGCTCGCGGTCGTTCTCTCGCTCGTCGCCGGTCTCGGCGAGCGTCCTCAGCCGCGGCGCCTCGGGCTCGCCGCCCTCGTCGGCGGCGCGATCGTCCTCGCTGCCTTGGCGGCCTCGACCTCGTCGGCGGTCGCCAGCGGCCAGGTCCTTCACTGGCAGGCCTGGGACTTCTACACCAAGCCTCCGAAGCCGGTCGGCGTCGAGTACGTCTGGGACTCCAACTACACGGGCCTGCACTTCCCGAAGAAGGTGACGCCGATCCTGTCGATCAAGGCGCCGAGCAGGCCGACCTACTGGCGGGCGACGACGCTGGACGAGTTCGACGGTGGCGGCTGGTTCGAGAACAACGTCTCCGCGGTCGCGCCGACGCGCCTCGACGGCCGCGACGAGCTGCTCGAGGATCCGCAGCTGCCGACCGCCGCCCGCGATCCCAGGCATTGGGTCCGACAGGACGTGACCGTCCGGGCCCTCCGCGACGACCATCTGATCGGCGCTGCGCTTCCGGCCGCCTACGCTCCTGGCTCCCTCGCAGTCGACTACACCGCGGGCGGAGTCGCCAACCTGCAGGGCGATCCGCTCTCGGACGGCAATCGCTACAGCGTCTGGAGCTACGAGCCGCAGCCGACACCGAGGCAGCTGGCGGCGCTGCCGGCGCGGTACCCGGCGTCGATCCGCCACACCGATCTCTACGTGGAGACGCGGGCGCTTGCGCCGCCGTTCGGAGCGCCGCACCGCGCCGTGCTGATGGCAGGCCTCTTCCGGGACTCGTACCGTGCGCAGCAGTACGAGGGCTTCTACGCGACGGCGCAGCGGGTCGTGGGGCAGTCGAACCCGTACGCGGCCGCGGTCGAGCTCGAAGGATGGTTCCGGAGCAGCGCGTTCCACTACGACCAGACGCCGCCGCCGATCGGCAACGTGCCGCCGCTTGTCGCGTTCGTGATGCAAACGCGGCGCGGCTACTGCCAGCACTTCGCCGGCGCGATGGCGCTGATGCTGCGCTACCTCGGCATTCCCGCGCGAGTCGCGGCCGGCTTCACGAGCGGCGAGTACGACCGCAAGACGCACGAGTGGACGGTGACGGATCACGACGCCCATACGTGGGTCGAGGCCTGGTTCCCGCGGTACGGGTGGCTTCCATTCGACCCGACGCCGGGACGCGGCTCGCTCGACGGCACCTACACGACGGCGTCGCCGCACTTCGACCTGTCGGACGGGCTGCTCGCGGTTGCCCAGCATCTGAAGCGGCCGGGGTCGTTCAACCTGCAGAGACTCAAGGGCGGCGGCCAGGCCCACGCTGGAGCCGCAGCGACCAAGGGAAAGGCGCACGCGAACGCGACCGCGTCCGGCGCAAGGATCGGCGCGCTGGTGCGGCTGCTCATCCTCGCCGCCGCGGCACTCGTCGCCGCGATCGTCGTCTTGAAGCTGGCCGTCCGCAAGCGGCGCTACCTGACGCGGGACCCCCGCAAGCTGGCCGGAGCCTGCGTCCGCGAGCTGGCGGACTTCGTCGCCGACCAGGGCGCCGACGTGCCGCCGAGCGCGACGCTCCGCGACCTGTCGAGGCTCGTGATGGACGAGCTCGGCGTCTCGGCGTCCACGTTCGTAGCGGCGGCCGCGGAGGCGCGCTTCGGGCCTGAGACAGGTGCGCGCTATGCCGCGCACTCGGCCCGGCGGGAGCTGCGGACCGTGCGGAGAGACCTTCGCGCCGCGCTGACGCGCACCGAGCGAACCCTCGGACTCGTCTCGCTCCGTTCCCTGGGGCTCCGCGAGGTTTGACGTATGCGCTTGACTAGGAATAGGCGAACTTCCCACTCGAGGACTCGATGAGCGAGACGTACAACCTTTTCCAGCAAGGTCGGGCTCACCTCCGTGAGGGGATGGCCGCTCAGGCCACGGTCCCGCTCGAGAAGGCGAAGCGGAGGGAACCCGAGAAGGCCTCGATCCGCGAGGCCCTTGGGATTGCCTACTTCAGGATCCACCGCTATGCGGAGGCCGAATCCGAGTTCCGGAAGCTCCTCGAGCTCGCTCCGGTCGACGACTACGGCCACTACGCGCTCGGCCGCTGCCTCGAGAAGCAGGGCCGACAGACCGAGGCTCAGGGCCACTACAAGCTGGCGAGTTCGCTGCGGCCGGCCAGCAAGGACTACAGCTCGCGCATCCGCGACGTGGCCTAGCCGGTCATGCGCGCTGTCGTCCAGCGCGTCTCGAGAGCCAGGGTTGTCGTGGAAGGCGAGGCCGTCGGCGCGATCGGCGACGGCCTTTGCGTCCTGCTCGGCGTTGCCGCATCGGGCACGAGGGACGGGGCCGAGCGCCTCGCCGGCAAGGTCGCGCGCCTGCGGATCTTCGAGAACGAGGCCGGCAAGTTCGATCGGAGCCTGCTCGACACCGTCGGCGAGGCCCTGGTCGTCAGCCAGTTCACGCTGATCGCGGACTCTTGCTAGCCGAAGTGAACCCTACGAT
>JBKOUJ010000066.1:0-7358 GCA_046723355.1 Actinomycetota bacterium
GGCGTCGGGCGCCTCGACGACGTTGACGAAGTCGAACGGCCCGAGCGTCGCCCACTGGTGGACGACCTTTGCGCCGAGCTCCTCGACGTCCCTATTGACCTCTCGCAGCCGGGCCGGGTTCGACTTGAGCGTCTGGACGCCCTGTGCGGTCAGATTGGACAGCAGGATGTACGTCGGCATCACGCCTCCTCGGTCGGGGGCGCGAGCCTACACGGGCGGCTTGGTCGTAATAAAGGAGCGCGCCGCCAAGGAAGATCACAGGTGAGAGCACGAGATCGGCGATGAAGCCGGCAGTGCGCTCGGCCGTTCCGCTACCGCCGCGCAGCAGGAAGAAGAGGCCGAGCCGCGCGACGAAGTAGGTGAGCGCAAGCGTCGCCAGCGAGCCGAGCGCATGCACGTAGTCGGCGCGGCTCAGCTCGATCGCGCGTCGGAACGCGGCACGGAAGGGCGTGCGCTCGATGACGATGACCGGCACGACCAGCCCGACGAACGCGAGCCACGCGAGCGCGGGAAGGACGAAGCCGAGCGCAAGGAACGGGAAAGGAACGAATGCGAGCGCGCCGGCGACCCACGCGCCGACGAGCGTGCGAGCCGGCGGGGGCGGACGCTCCGAGATGAGGACCGAGGCCCCGACGAACGAGATCGTCAGCAGCGGTCCGGCGATCACGACCTCGAAGACCACGGCGTCCGTGCGGCTGAGACTGATCGCAACGGCGTCGATGACGCCGACCGAGATGCCGAGTGCGAGCGAACGCCAGAAGTGCCGCGCGTAGAAGCGGATGGTCTCTGCAACAAGCTGGCCGACCGTGCGCGTCTCGGGCGGCAGCGGGGGCGGGGTCGGCTGAGGTTCCCGGCGTCTTTCGCGGGAGCGCTGCTGTCGGCATGCCATCGCGCCCGAACCTACCCGTTCAGGTACACGCGCGACCCGGGTCCCCACCACTCCCGCCCACCGACACGGTAGGCCGAAAAATGTGAGGCATGTGAAACGGCACTGTCGCGAAGCTGCGACAGGCGCTAGCGTCAGAGACATGGCTCCCGAAGAGCGCGCAGGTGCGGTTTGACCGTCGCGCCCTCGACTCCGACGAAGGAACGCCCGACCACTGACTCGGGCACCGGCATCGGCGACGCCTGGCGCGTGATCGTCCTCAACGACAACCACAACACCTTCGACGGCGTCGCGTTCGCGCTCGCCAGCGTGCTACCCGGAATCAACTTCGAGCAGGGGATGACGCTCGCGAACCGGATCCACAACACCGGCCAGGCGACCGTCTGGTCGGGCCATCGTGAGCCGGCCGAGCTCTACTGGCAGAGCCTCAAGGACCTGGGCCTGACGATGGCGCCGCTCGAACGTTGACCTACTCGATCTTCCTTCCGGACGAGCTCGAGCTCGTCGATCGCGGCGACGGCAGCGGACGGACGCTCATCGGGATCTCCGACGACCTCACGCAGACACGCGCAAAGTTCTGGCGCTATCCGCCCGGGACACGCGGCAAACGCCATGCCGAGCACATCCAGGAGGAGATCTTCGTCGTGCTCGAAGGCACGGCGAAGATCGATCTCGGCGAGCCGCCTGAGCGGCACGAGCTGCCGGCCGGCAGCGTCTGCGTCGTCCAGCCCCGAACGCCGCTCCAGCTCCGCAACGACGGCGCCGAGGATGTCCTCTTCTTCATCGTCGGAGCGCCGCCCGAGGAGGGCGGCGCCGACTACTTCCCGGACGTCGACGACTAGGCGGCGGCCACGGCCGGCTCGCCGGCCTTCTCGAAGACGAGCTCGCCGTCTTGCGCATCGACTCGCAGGCTGTCGCCCTCGGCGAACTCGCCCTCCAAGAGCCGCAGCGCGAGCGGGTTCTCGACCAAGCGCTGCAGGGCGCGCTTCAGCGGTCTCGCGCCGTAGGTCGGATCCCAGCCGGCCTCGGCGACGACCTCCTTGGCCGCGTCGGTCAGCTCGAGCCTGAGCCCGCGCTCGGCCAGCCGCTCGCGCAAGCGCCGCAGCTGCAGCTCGACGATCTCGCCGAGCTGCTCGCGCGTCAGCGGCTCGAACTCGACGATCTCGTCGATCCGATTCAGGAACTCGGGCCGGAAGTGCTCGGAGAGCGCGTCCGCGGAGCGGATGTTCGACGTCATGATGATCACCGTGTTCCGGAAGTCGACCGTCCGGCCCTGGCCGTCGGTGAGCCGTCCGTCGTCGAGGATCTGCAGGAGGACGTCGAAGACCTCATGGTGCGCCTTCTCGATCTCGTCCAGCAGGACGACGCTGTACGGGCGCCGCCGCACCGCCTCCGTGAGCTGGCCGCCCTCCTCGTAGCCGACGTAGCCCGGCGGTGCGCCGACCAGCCGGGCGACCGTGTGGCGCTCCTGGTACTCGGACATGTCCAGCCGGACGATCGCCCGCTCGTCATCGAACATGAACTCCGCGAGGGCGCGCGCGAGCTCCGTCTTCCCGACGCCGGTCGGGCCGAGGAAGATGAAAGAGCCGATCGGCCGGTTCGGGTCCTGCAAACCGGTGCGGGCACGCCGCAGCGCGTTCGCCACCGCCTCGACCGCCTCGTCCTGGCCGACGACGCGGTCGTGCAGCCGCTCTTCCATATGGATCAGCTTCTCGGTCTCGCCCTCCAGGAGGCGTGAGACCGGGATGCCGGTCCAGCGGGCGACGACCTGCGCGATGTCGTCCTCGTCGACCTCTTCCTTGACCATCGCCTCGCCCTCGGGGACGGCGCCGTCGCGCTCGGCGAGCTCATGCTCGAGCTCCGGCAACTCGCCGTAGCGGATCTCCGCGACCCGCTGCAGCTCGCCCGCCCGCTCGGCGCGCTCGGCCTCGCCCTTCAGCTCGTCGATCCGGCCCATGATCTCCTTGACGCGCTCGAGCGCGTCCTTCTCCTTCGCCCACCTGGCCGCGAGCGCCGACTCCTGCTCACGGGCCTCGGCCAGCGCACGCTCGACGGGCTCCCGAACCTCTGCGGTCTCCTTGCCCATTGCCGCCAGCTCGATTTCCAGCTGGCGGCGACGACGCTCTGCCTCGTCGAGCTCGAGTGGCGACGAGTCGATCTCCATCCGCAGCCGCGAGGCCGCTTCGTCGACGAGGTCGATCGCCTTGTCAGGCAGCTGCCGGTCGGAGATGTAGCGGTCGGAGAGCACCGAGGCGGCGACCAGCGCGGCGTCGCGGATCCGCACGCCATGGTGCGCCTCGTACCTCTCCTTGAGCCCCCGCAGGATTGCGATCGTGTCGGCGACGGACGGCTCGCCGACGAAGATCGGCTGGAAGCGCCGCTCGAGCGCCGCGTCCTTCTCGATGTGCTTGCGGTACTCGTCGAGCGTCGTCGCGCCGATCGCGCGGAGCTCACCGCGAGCGAGCATCGGCTTGAGCATGTTCGCCGCGTCGACGGCGCCTTCGGCGGCGCCCGCGCCGACGATCGTGTGCAGCTCGTCGATGAAGAGGATGACCTGGCCCTCAGCGTTCTTGATCTCGGTGAGAACCGCCTTGAGACGCTCCTCGAACTCGCCGCGGTACTTCGAGCCCGCGAGCAGAGCGCCAATGTCGAGCGCCCAGACGCGCTTGCCCTTGAGACCCTCGGGGACGTCGCCGGCGACGATCCGCTGCGCGAGGCCCTCGGCGATCGCCGTCTTGCCGACGCCGGGGTCGCCGATCAGGACCGGGTTGTTCTTGGTGCGGCGCGAAAGAACCTGGATGACCCGACGGATCTCCTCGTCGCGGCCGATGACCGGGTCGAGCGTGCCCTGCTCGGCGAGCTCGGTCAGGTCGCGGCCGAACTTCTCCAGCGCCTGGTAGGTGCCCTCGGGGTCCTGCGAGGTGACGCGTTGGCCACCGCGGACAGCCTTGATCTTTGCCTCGAGCTGGTCGCGCGGGACGACGTCGAGGGCGAGCAGGAGGTGCTCGGTCGAGACGTAGTCGTCCTCCATCGACCGCGCTTCATCCGAAGCACGGTCGAGGACCTCGGCGAACGCGGCCGAGATCTGAGGCTGCTGCGCTCCGCCTGCGACCTTCGGTCGCTGCGCAAGCTTTTCCTCGGCTTGGGCGCGCAGCGTCGAAGTCGATTGAACGAGCTCGCGCGGCAGCTCCTGGTCGAGCAGGGCAACGAGCAGGTGCTCGGGGTAGAGCTCGGGGTTGCCGTTGCGGCGCGCGAGCTCCTGCGCAGCGGCGACGGCCTCCTGCGACTTCAGGGTCAGCTTGTTGAAGTCCATCCGTCTCCTAGTTCTGTCTAGTCGGGACCGGCCGCGGCGTCTCGTAGAGCACGAGCTCGCGCCGATACTGCTTGTGGACGTTCTGAATCTCTTCGCGCATCTGGCGCTCGAGGCGCTCGAGACGCGCGTGGGCCTTGCGTAGCTCGTCCTCGAGCCGCAGGACGACCTCGACGCCGGCCAGGTTGAGCCCGAGCTCGGTCGTCAGCCGCTGGATCAAGCGCAGCCGTTCCAGGTCGGCGTCGGAGTAGAGGCGTGTGTTCCCACGCGTCCGCGTCGGCCTGACCAGGCCCTTGCTCTCGTAGATCCGCAGGGTCTGCGGATGCATGCCGACGAGCTCTGCCGCGATCGAGATCATGTACCGCGGACGGTCATCCATCAGCTCTCCTCCTCGCCCGGCGGCGGACCCCACATCCGGTTCATGACCGCCTCGCCGGCCTCGTACGCGGTCATGCCGAGCTTCCTGCGCGCGATGTACGCGCGGACGTCGAAGTACGTGCACGCGGCGACGAAGATCGCGACGATCAGCCAGAGCAGCGGCCGGTCCCAGCGCGCGCCGAGCGAGACCAGCACGAGATAGAACAGCGCTGCGTTCAGCACCGTCCCCACCGGAGAGAGCGACCATACGAGCAGAATCGTCGCGACGCGCCTCACGTGAAGAGTGGCTCCCGCGGATCGCGCGATCCTCGCCCGAACTCCTCGAGCAGCTCACGCTCGCGCTTGCTCAACTTCTTCGGCACCTGCACCTTCATGCGCGCGAGCACGTCGCCGCGGCCGGAGCCCTTCAGCTTCGGCGCGCCCTTGCCCTTGACGCGGAGCAGCGTCCCGTCCTGGGTGCCGCCCTTGACCTTCAGCGTCACCGGCCCATCGGGCGTCGGCGCCTGAACCTCGGCGCCGAGTGCCGCCTCGGCGAAGGTGACCGGCAGCTCGACGACGAGGTCGTCTCCGCGGCGCTCGTACACCTTCGACGGCTCGACGCGCGTGACGACGAAGAGGTCGCCCGCCTCGCCGCCGTGGAAGCCGACCTCGCCCTTGCCCTTGAGGCGGATGCGCGTGCCGTCTTTGACGCCCGCCGGGATCTTGACCGTGTAGCGCTTCGTCCGCTCCTCGCGGCCTGAGCCGTGGCAGCGGGGGCACGGGTCCTCGATCACGGTGCCGTTCCCGCGGCACCGCGGGCACGGCTGCGAGAGCGCGAAGAAGCCCTGGCTCTCCGAGACCACGCCGCGGCCCTTGCACTCCGGGCAGATCGTCGGCGCCGTGCCGGGCTTCGCGCCCGAACCGTGGCACTCCGAGCAGGCCGTCTCGAGCGTGACCGGGATCTTCGTCTGCACGCCCTTGAGCGAGTCCTCGAACGAGAGGTTGACGATGACCTCGAAGTCGTTGCCTCGGCGCGCCTGCGTCCGCTGGGCGCCGCCCGCGCGGCCGCGCCCGCCGAAGATGCCGCCGAACAGGTCGCCGAGATCTCCGAGATCGCCCAAGTCGAAGTCCTGGAAGTTGACGTTGCCTCCGCCGAAGCCGCCGCGTCCGTTCGCGGAACCGAAGGTGTCGTACTGCTTCCGCTTCTCGGGATCCGAGAGCAGGTCGTACGCGCCCTGGACCTCCTTGAAGCGCTCCTCGGCCGACGCGTCGCCCGGGTTGCGGTCCGGGTGGTACTCGCGCGCGAGCTTGCGGTAGGCCTTCTTGATCTCCCCGTCGCTCGCGTTCTTCGAGACGCCGAGGATCTCGTACGGGTTACCGGCTTGGGTCGCCATCGCCTTCCTTCGGTGCAGCGACGATCACGCGAGCGGGGCGCAGGACACGGTCGCCGAGGCGGTAGCCCTTCTGCAGCACCTCGATCACCGAGCCCTCCGCGGCCTCTGACGGCTGCGAGAGCAGCGCCTCATGGACGTGGGGATCGAACTTGCCGTTCGTCTCGATCTCGGCGAGGCCTTCCCGCTCGAGCACGGACGCGAGCTGGCGCTGCACGAGCCGTACACCCTCCTCGAGCTTTGCCTCCTCATGCTCCTCGGCCGCCTCGAGCGCCCGCTCGAGGTCGTCGACGATCGGGAGCAGCTCCCTGACGAGCCGCTCGGCTGCGCGTGCGGAGAGCGCCTGCTGCTCGCGCGCTACGCGCTTGCGGTAGTTCTCGAACTCCGCCGCGACGCGCTTGAGGTCGTTCAGGTGCGTTTCTGCCTCGGCTTCGGCCGAGGCAAGCCGCTCTTCGAGCGACTCGCCTTCGGCCTCGGCCTTCTGCTGCACGTCGTCGAGCTGTTCCTTGGCCGGATCCGTCATTACGACGTCTTCGCCTCCTCGTCGACGATCTCGGCGTCCTCGATCACCTCGTCGTCCGCGGCCGCGTCGCTGTCGGCGCCGTTGCCGCCGCCGGACGAGGCCTGCGCGGCCGTCGCCTGGGCATAGACCGCCTCGGCGAGCTTCTGCGACGCCTGCTGAAGCGCCGCGGTCTTCTCGCGGATCTCGTTGACGTCCGAGCTCTCGAGCACGTTCTTCAGCTCCATGACGCGACCCTCGATCGTCGAGGCGTCGGACTCGTCGAGCTTGTCGCGGTGCTCGTTGAGGGTGCGCTCGGTCTGATACGCGAGGCTCTCGGCCTGGTTCCGGGCGTCGGCGAGCTCGCGGAGGCGGTGCGCCTCGTCCTGGTGGGACTCGGCCTCGCGGATCATCCGCTCGACCTCCTCCTGCTTCAGGCCGGAGCCGCCCTCGATGCGGATCTCCTGCTCGTTGCCGGTGCCGAGGTCCTTCGCCGACACATGGATGATTCCGTCTGCGTCGATGTCGAAGGTGACCTCGATCTGCGGCATGCCCCGCAGGGCCGGCGGGATGCCGACGAGCTGGAACTTGCCGAGCGTCTTGTTGTAGAGGGCCATCTCGGACTCGCCCTGGAGGACGTGCACCTCGACCGACGGCTGGTTGTCCTCCGCGGTCGTGAACGTCTCGGACTTCTTGCTCGGGATGGTCGTGTTGCGCTCGACCAGCTTCGTGAAGACACCGCCCTTGGTCTCGATTCCGAGCGACAGCGGCGTCACGTCGAGCAGGAGCACGTCCTTGACCTCGCCGCGCAGCACGCCGGCCTGGATGGCCGCGCCGACGGCGACGACCTCGTCCGGGTTGACGCCCTTGTGGGGGTCCTTGCCGATCAGGTCGCGCACCTTGTCGACGACCGCC
>JBKOUJ010000102.1:0-6135 GCA_046723355.1 Actinomycetota bacterium
CCGGGCGGCCCGGTCTCGAAACAGATGCCATCGCACTTTCGTTCGCCGCTCCGGGACCTGCTCCTACCGCAATGGGTCGGGCCGGCCCCACGGACCCAATCCGCTCCGAATGGACGAGTTCGGCGATCCCCCGCCCCCGGCTGTCAGGTCCACGCGCGCGCGCGCGTTACCCCACCCAAGGGTGGGGGTCGTTCCCACCTCCCTCTGGGATCGAGCCTAGCGTCGGATCACGCGCCGGTGGGTGTCCTGAATGGATCGAATGCGTGCCAATCGGCTGGGGTGTCGCGCTTCCACGCCAGGGCGCGCCACTACACAGCGAGCGGAGGCAGCTCCAGCGGCCCCAAGAACTGAACCTCGTGCTCGAGCTCGATCCCGTAGGCCTCGTGTGCTCGGCGCCGAGCTTCGGCCATCAGCGCGATCGCATCTGCGGAACGGGCGCCGTCGGCGTTCTCGATGAAGTTCGCGTGTCGCGCTGAGATCTGAGCGCCCCCGACGCGGAAGCCCTTCAAGCCGCAGGCCTCGAGCATCCGGCCGGCGCTCAGCTCGTGATCCGGGTTCTTGAACACGCTCCCGAACGTGCGCTTGTTCGTCGGCTGGGCGGCCTTCCGCAACGCCTGCAGCTCGCCGACGCGCGCCTTGATCTCGGCCGGGTCGCGCGGCTCCAGGCGGAACTCGGCGCGGGCGACGACCTCGCCGGGGCCGAGCCGCGAGTGGCGGTACGAGAGGCCGAGCTCGGCCGGGCTTCGCCAGGTCCCGCCGCTTCCGTCGACGACGAGCGCGCGGACCAGGATTGCGGCCCAGTCGCTGCCGTACGCACCCGCATTCATCCGCACGCCACCGCCGACCGTTCCCGGGATGGCGCAGGCGAACTCGAAGCCGCCGAGGCCCGCCGCCCGCACGCGGTGTAGGCAAACCGCATTCGGCGCCCCGCCGCCGGCGACGAGGAGCTCGCCGCAAACGTCCGCCGAGGTCAACTCCCCGTCGAGCTTGAGGACTAGCGCGTGGACGCCCTCGTCGGCCACCAGCAGGTTCGAGCCCAGCCCGACGACCGCAACCGGGAGCTCGTGCTCGCGCGCCCAGGTCAGCGCCTCCTCGATCTCCTCGACCGAGGTCGGCTTCGCGAATGCCTTCGCCGGACCGCCCGCTCCGAGCGTTGTGTAGCGGCCGATCGAAACCGTCGCTTCGATCTTCACCCGAGCGCCTCGAGGATGAGGTCGGCAGCGCGGTCGACGTCTCCGGCGCCGAGGGTCAGTACCCGGTCGCCTGCCCGCGCCTGCGCGGCGACGAAGCGAGCGCCCTCTTCGAACCTCGGCGTCCAGGCCAGAGCCATTCCAGGTCGGGCGTCGGCCACCGCATCGACGACGAGCTTTCCCGTCACGCCTGCGACCGGCTCCTCGCGCGCGGGGTAGATGTCCGTCACGGCGACCACGTCCGCGCCGGCGAGCGCCGCCCCGAACTCTCGCGCGAGATGCCGGGTGCGCGAGTAGAGGTGCGGCTGGAAAAGTACGAC
Source organism: Actinomycetota bacterium (assembly GCA_046723355.1). Taxonomy (GTDB): domain Bacteria; phylum Actinomycetota; class Thermoleophilia; order Gaiellales; family Gaiellaceae; genus 13-2-20CM-68-14. The sequence continues at coordinate 1,511 of JBKOUJ010000102.1, forward strand.
CACCCGGCCGCGGTCGCGAATCGCGGCAATATCGGCCGCCAGCTCCCGCGGGTGGTGGGCGTAGCTGTCGATCACCGTGACACCGCTGGCCTCGCCACGCCGCTCGAGCCGGCGACCGACCCCGCGGAAATCACGCAGCGCCTCGGCGGCCCCTTCGCGTGAATAGCCGGCCACTTCCACTGCGGCTAGTGCGACCGCAGCGTTCCAGCGGTTGTGCACACCCGGGACCGCGAGCTCGAGCTCGAGCTCGACCGGCTCGAGCACATCTCCGCGGACGGCGAGCGGCGCAGCGCCGAGCCACTCGGCAAAGAGCGACTCGACCTCGGCGCGCGAGGCGAACTCGCTGTGGTGGTCAAGGTCGACGTTGGTCACGACCGCGATCTCGGGCCGCAGCGCCGCGATCGTCCGGTCGGACTCGTCGCCCTCGACGACGAGCCAGCCCCCGCCTGCTCTTGCGTTGCCGCCCAGTTGAGGCACCTCGCCGCCGATCAGAAAGGCGGGGTCGTCGCCCAGGCGCTCGAGGGAGAACGCGATCATCGCCGCCGTCGTCGTCTTTCCATGCGCGCCGGCGACGACGATCGAGCGCTGCAGCGAGACGAGCTCCGCGAGGAACTCCGAGCGCGCTTTCCCTTCGACCTGGCCGCGATACGCGGTCGAGACGACGACTTCCGGCCATCCGTCGGGCACGACCGGGTCCGGCGCGAGCTCGACGAGCACATCGCCGAGAGGCGCCAAGTACGGCGTCTCGACCCGGTCCCAGCCGCCCACTTCTGCGCCCCAGGCACGCGCGAGCAGCGCGTACCCCGACAGCCCGGCGCCGCCGATGCCAACGAACCAGATCCTGCGCCCGTCAAGCGCCGGCAAGCGCGATCAGCTCCTCGGCGATCTCATCGGCCGCGCCGGGGCGCGCGACCTTCTGCATCGCCTCGCGCATTCGCTCGCGCCGCGCTGCATCCGCCAGCAGCTCCTCGACGAGCCTCGGAACACGGTCGAGCTCGGATTCGTCGAAGGCAACGGCTCCGCCCGCCTGCTCGAAGAAGCGCGCGTTCTTCGCCTGGTGATCCGCTGTCGCGTGCGGATAGGGAACAAGAACGGCCGGAAGTCCGGCCGCGGCGAGCTCCCAGACGGAGCCCCCCGCGCGGGCGAGCGCGAGATCGGCCGCGCTGTAGGCCGCGCCGATCTCGTCGGTGAAGGTCAGCAGTCGGTAGTCCGGCCGCGAGACACGGTCGCGCAGCACGGGGTAGCCGCGCTCTCCGCAGAGGTGGAGGACCGCGGGCCCCGCGTCTCCCCAGCGCTCGACGGCCAGCTCGTTCAGCCGGCGCGCTCCTTGGCTTCCTCCGAGCACGAGCAGGACGGGGCCCTCGGCCGGCAGCTCGAACCTGCGCCGCGCCTCCGGCTCCGGGATCGCGCGCGAGCGGAGCGGCACGGGTCGACCGGTGACGCTGTACTTCGCCCCGTCGCGCCCGACAATCGGAAGCGCGAGGAAGACCCTGCGGGCAAACGGGGCAGCGAGCCGGTTCGCGAGCCCGAGCTCTGCGTCGGCCTCGAGCAGCGCGGCCGGCGTTCGACTCAGACCGGCTGCGACGACCATCGGTCCCGAGACGTAACCGCCGCCGCCGAGGACCACGTCGGGATGCCGCCGGCGCAGAATCGCGAGGCAGGCCGCGGGGGCGCGCGCAGCGATTGCGAGCGCCCGCGCAAGAGCGAGCCCGGGCCGCCGCGGGAACCCGATACTTTCGAACGCGTCGAACTCGTAGCCAGCCTCAGGGACGAGCCGTGCCTCGACGCGATCCGGCGACCCGGCGAAGCTCACCTGGACGCCGCGCTCCCGCAATGCCTCTGCGACTGCGAGTGCGGGCAGCACGTGCCCCGCCGTTCCGCCGGCCGCGATCACGCATCTGAGTTCGCGCCTCTTCGCCATGACCGACCGCGATGTTAAGGAGGATGCCGACGGCTGCGAGGGCCACGATCAGGATCGAGCCCCCGTACGAGACGAAGGGCAACGGGATCCCGGTGAGCGGCGCGAGCCCCATGACGGCCGCGATGTTGATCGCCGCCTGTCCGCACACGAGCATCGTGAGGCCGGTCGCAAGCGCCTTGCCGAAGGGGTCGCGGCAGCGCAGCGCAATCCGCAGGCCGACGTACGCGAACGTCGCATAGGCGGCGATGAGCGCTGTCGCACCGACGAGCCCGAGCTCCTCGCCGATGATCGCGAAGATCATGTCCGTGTGGGCCTCAGGGAGGAAGTTCGCCTTCTCGATGCTCTGCCCCAGCCCCCGCCCGAAGATGCCGCCCGAGCCGAGGCCGATCATCGCCTGCACGATCTGAAAGCCCGCGCCCTGCGCGTCGTGCCAGGGGTTGACGAAGCTGAAGATCCGCGCCCGCCGGTAGGGCTCGAACCAGATCGCTGCGACGCCGAGCACAGTCGCGATGCCGAGACCTGCGCCGAGGACGCGCACGGGCGTGCCCGCTACGAGCAGCATCCCGGCGAGCATCACGAAGATCGCAATCGTCGTTCCCAGATCGGGCTCCAGGATCAAGAGCAGCGCGAAGACACACGCGAGCGCGCCGACCGGGCGCCAGAGCTCCTTCAGCGTCGTCGGGGGACGGCGGCGCGCCAGGTAGGCGGCGGCCCAGACCGCAAGCGCGAGCTTCGCGAGCTCGGACGGCTGGAAGACGGCGGGACCGAAGGTGATCCAGCGCCGCGCGCCGTTGACCGCAGAGCCGAGGACGAGCACCGCGGCGAGCAGGGCGAGGCTCGCCATCACGAGCATCGGGGCAAGGTGGCGCAGCGCCTGGAAGCGCAGACGCGCGAGCAGGAACATCAGCACCAGGCCGAGCGCTGCGTAGATCGCTTGCCGCTTGACGTAATAGGCGGGATCGCCGTTTTCGAGCGCGGCCGAAGCAGACGTCGCGCTGTACACCATCACCAGCCCGAACGCGACCAGCCCGAAGCTGACGAGGAGCAGCAGCCTCGCCTCGAACCTCCCTTTCGTCACATGGGCAGGTTCGCCACCAGTCGCTTGAACTCCTCGCCCCGTTCCTCGAAGTCGCGGAACTGGTCGTAGCTCGCGCACGCCGGCGAGAGCAGGACGACCTCCCCCGGCTGCGCGGCCGACGCCGCCCGTTCGACCGCGGTCGCCAGGTCCCCCGCGCGGATCGTGTCGGGGATCGCGCGCGCGAGCTCGTCCGCGGTCTCGCCGATTACGTAGACGGCACTGATGTTCGGGCCGAGCGCGGCCGCCAGCGGCGCGAAGTCCTCCCCCTTGCGCGAGCCGCCGAGGATCAGCCGCACGGGCGCACCTTCGTAGGCGGCGAGCGCGCGCAGGGCCGCAGCCACGTTGGTCGCCTTCGAATCGTTCACGTACGTGACGCCGCCGCGCTCGGCGACGAGCTCGAGCCGGTGGGGAACGCCTTGGAACTCGCGCAGGCCGCGCGAGATCCGCTCGTCGCTCGCGCCGGCTGCGCGCGCCGCGGCAGCAGCCGCAGCGGCGTTCTCCCGGTTATGCGGTCCGCGGAGCGACGGCTCGGCCGGAAGCGGGTCGTCGGCCGCGAACTCGACGCGGCGCGCCCGCGCCTCGTGCTCGAACCCGCGCGGCAAGACGGCGATGTCGCTTCCTGTCTGGTTCTCGAAGATCCGTAGCTTCGCGTCGCGGTAGGCCGCGAACGAGCCGTGGCGGTCGAGGTGGTCGGGCTCGAGGTTCAAGAGCACGGCGATTCGCGGCCGAAACTCGACGATGTCCTCGAGCTGGAATGACGAGAGCTCGCAGACGACAAGCTGGTCCGGCTCGACCGCGCCGTCGAGCTCGGACAGCGCTCGGCCCACGTTTCCCGCCACGGGAGCGCCGAGGATGAAGCCGAGCCACTCGGCGGTCGTCGTCTTCCCGTTGGTCCCGGTGACGCCGAGGATCGGATTCGGGAGCAACCGCGCCGCGAGCTCGACCTCGCTCCAGACCGGGAGGCCGCGCCGGCGTGCCTCGGTTACGAGCGGCGCCTCACCCGGCACGCCGGGGCTCTTGACCAGCAAGCCGGCCCCGTCGAGCAGCGCCGGGTCTTCGTCGTTTCCGAGGTCGCGGTCGGCGCGAACGACCTCTACGCCTCGCCGCTCGAGCGCTCCCGCAGCCGCCCCGCCCGAGCGCGCCAGGCCGAGCACGACCACGCGGTCAGGCAGATCGGTCAGCGGAACCCGCGGAAGTAGCGGTAGTACAGCGCGAACGCGGCAGCGCAGAGCAGGCCCGTGACGATCCAGAAGCGGACCATGATCTTGGTCTCGGACCACGCCTTCATCTCGAAGTGGTGGTGGATCGGCGTCATCAGGAAGATCCGCCGGCCCCAGTAGCGGAACGAGACGACCTGCAGGATCACCGACACCGCCTCGATCGCGAAGATCCCGCCGATCAGGAGCAGCAGGAAGATCGTCTTCGTCATGATGGCGAACGCCGCGAGCGCGCCGCCGATGGCCATCGAGCCGGTGTCGCCCATGAACACCTCGGCCGGGAAGGCGTTGTACCAGAGGAAGCCGATCAGCCCCCCGATCAGCGCCGCGCCGACGATCGCGAGGTCGAGCTTCGTCTCGAAGCGATGCCCCGGCGGGCCCGAGCGGATCCACGCGATCACGTTCATCG
>JBKOUJ010000038.1:0-12434 GCA_046723355.1 Actinomycetota bacterium
TTCGCAGGCGCGCGTCACGGGCGAGTTCAGCCACATCGACGAGCTCCTGAAAGAGGGCTTCGAGCGAATAACAGCCCTCTACGAGGCCGGCGCCGACATTACCGGTGTGCCCTCCGGGTTCCGTGATCTCGATCGGCTGACCTCGGGCTTCCAGCCTGGCAACCTGATCATCGCGGCAGCCCGCCCCTCCATGGGTAAGTCGGCGCTCGGCCTCTGTATGGCGGCCAACCTCGCGGTCCGGCACGAGACGCCGGTCGCGATCTTCACCTTGGAGATGTCGAAGTCCGAGGTGACGCAGCGATTGATGTGTAGCGAGGCGAAGGTCGAGTCGAACCGGCTTCGCACGGGGAAGCTCGGCCCCGACGACTGGCCGCGGCTGACGGCCGCGTGCGACAAGCTCGCAAAGGCGCCGATCTACGTCGACGACACCGGCTCGATCACGATGATGGAGATCCGTTCCAAGGCGCGCCGCCTGAAGACGCGCGAGCCGAATCTCGGCCTGATCGTCGTCGACTACCTCCAGCTGATGACCTCGGGCGCGACGGTGGAGAACCGCGTCCAAGAGGTCTCACAGATCTCGCGGAATCTTAAGGTGCTCGCCCGCGACCTCGACGTGCCGATCCTTGCCATGTCTCAGCTTTCCCGCGCCGTCGAGCAGCGCCACGATAAGCGGCCGATCCTGTCCGACCTGCGCGAGTCGGGCTCGATCGAACAGGACGCGGATCTCGTCCTGTTCATCTACCGCGACGAGTACTACAACGAAGAGTCCGACCAGCAGGGCCTGGCGGAGGTGATCCTCGCCAAGCACCGGAACGGGCCGACCGATGCGGTCAAGCTCTCGTTCCTGAAGCGATACGCAAAGTTCGCAGACCTGGCAGCGGCGGCCTGACGATCGGGAGGTGACCCAAGTTGTTCGAGCAGACAATCGTCCTCCTCGGCTCGGCAACTGATTTCGCCGTCGTCTGCCAGGCCTGCGAAAGGCGCGGCCTCGGCTTCGGAGACGAACAGCCGTCGCTCGTGCGCGGCAAGCTCGGGGTGGCCCACGACCTCGGCTGGACGGATTGCCCACGCGGTCATCGGATCCGGGCCGTCCGCGCCGGGCGCGACGTGCACGTCGAGATGACGTCGCCGCTCTGGTAATCGCCGCGATCACCGAGGATGAGCGCGCGGTCGCCGTGGAAGCGATCGCCTGCGCGCTCACCGGCAACACCGTCCGGATCAGTCCGAGTCGTGCGCGGCGCGCGTACGAGATCGTCGAGATCGTCGGGTTCGTGGCCGCCGAGCTCGACGCCGAGGTTCGGATCTCGGCTTCGCGCGACCGGGTCGAGGTCCGACCGCCGCCCCACTAAGGCAAACTTCTTTGTCGTGCCCGCCACCGTAATCGTCGGGGCTCAGTGGGGAGACGAGGGAAAGGGCAAGATCGTCGACCTGCTCGCCGAGCACTCGGACCTCGTCTGCCGCTACAACGGCGGCCCCAATGCCGGGCACACGATCGTCGCCCACGGCGAGACGTACAAGGTGCGCCACATCCCGTCCGGGATCCTGCGCGGCAAGGAGTGCGTGATCGGCGCCGGCTGCGTCGTCGATCCCGAGGTGCTGGTCGAGGAGCTGGACGATCTCGCCGCGCGCGGGATTCCGGTCGACCGCCTGCACCTCTCGGCGAACGCACACGTGATCATGCCCTGGCACCTTGCGATCGACCGTGGCGGCGAGCGGCGGCTCGGCAAGCTGAAGATCGGCACGACCAAGCGGGGCATCGGACCGACGTACGCAGACAAGGCGTTCCGGCTCGGGATCCGCGTCCAGGACCTGCTCGATCCCAAGATCCTCCGCCAGAAGCTCGAGGTCGCGCTCGCCGAGAAGAACGTGTGGCTCGAGCGCGTCTATGGGACGGAACCTCTGGAGCTCGAGGAGCTGGCGGCACGATACGAACGGCTGGCGCAGCGGCTCCGACCGTTCATCGCGGACACGTCTCTGCTCGTCGACCGGGCGCTGCGCACCGGCAAGACCGTTCTGCTGGAGGGCGCGCATGCGACGCTGCTCGACCTCGATCATGGGACGTATCCGTTCGTGACCTCGTCGAGCACCCTCGCCGGAGGAGCGGCGGCGGGGATCGGGATCGGGCCGACCCGGATCGACGAGGTGATCGGGGTCGCGAAGGCGTACGTGACCCGGGTCGGCGAGGGGCCGTTCCCGACCGAGTTGGAGGGGGCGGATCAGGAGCGCCTGCGCGAGCTCGGCGGCGAGTTCGGGACGGTGACCGGGCGCGAGCGCCGCTGCGGCTGGCTCGACCTCGTGGCGCTCCGCTACGCGGTTCGGCTGAACGGGATCACATCGCTGGCCCTCACGAAGCTCGACGTCCTCTCGGCGTTCGACGAGCTGCCGGTCTGCGTCCGCTACCGGCTGCGGGACGGGACCGAGACGGCCGAATTCCCCGCTTACCAGTCCGACTTCCACCACTGCCGACCGGTCTACGAGACGCTGCCCGGCTGGGGCCGCTCGCTCGACGAGGTGACGCGCCGCGACGAGCTTCCGGACGCGGCCGCACGCTACGTCGACTTCGTCCAGGACGGGCTCGGCGTCGGGGTCACTCTCGTCGGCACCGGCCGCGAGCGAGAGCGGGTGCTAGGCGAGCATCGTCCCGCTGCGCTGGCCGGCTGAACCTGAGACCGACAACGCAGCGTGCTCCTCCGGCGTGTTCACGTTCACGAGCAGGCGCGGCTCGACCTCGACCGTGACCGTGTCGAGCTCGGGCAAAACGCCGCGAAGCGCGAGCTCGCCGGCGGCCAGGCGGCGCTCGAGCACGGGTAGGGCACTCCGCGAGTACGCCCCCGGCAGCGGGCTCCCCCGCGGAACGCCCGCGTCCCGGCAGGCCTCGCCGAGCTCGCGTACGAGCTCCGGGGTCGCATAGGGGAGGTCTACCGGCAGGAACACGCAGACGTCGTTCTTGGCCACGCGCAGCGCGGCAACCATCCCGGCGAGCGGCGCGCGTACCGGGGAGCCGTCGTCGTGGACGGGAAACGGCAGCGCCAGCTCATCGCGCGCCTTCCCAAAGGCCACCCGCTCCTGACATGCCGCGCCGAGCACGCCCCAGGCGTGTTCCGCGAAAGTCGTTCCGTTGTAGCGGGCAAGCGCCTTGGCCGAGCCGAACCGCCGGCTAGCGCCGCCGACGAGGAGGACTCCGGTCAGGTCACGACGCGCCATTCTGCGGTGTAGACATTGACGCGCCCGTCGCGCACGAAACCGCAGAGAGTGACGCCGCGGTCGCGCCCGAGGTCGACGGCGAGGCTCGAGGGGGCCCCCACGGCGACCAGGATCGGGCAGCCGGCGACGGCCGCCTTCTGGACGAGCTCGAAGGAGAGACGCCCACTCACGCACAGAATTCGGTCGGCGAGTGGCAGTAGGCGCTGGCCGAACGCCCAGCCGATGACTTTGTCCATCGCGTTGTGGCGGCCGACGTCCTCGCGCACGCAGAGGAGCTCGCCGGCCCGGTCGAAGAGACCTGTCGCGTGGAGCCCACCGGTCTCCGCGAACGCGGGTTGTCGCTCGCGAAGCGTCTGTGGAAGCTCCGCCAGCAGCGTCGCGGCGACCGCGAGGTCCGTCTCGACGCGAGGCGCCTCGACCGCAACCGCTTCTAGCGCGCCCTTGCCGCAGACGCCGCAGGACGAGGTCGTGTAGAAGTGACGCTCGAGCCGCGCCGCGTCGAAGCCGTCGGCCTCGACCTCGATCGTGTTCGCGGCGAGGTCATCGGGCACCGCGGCGGTTCGCGGCTCGATCCCCTCCGAGAGAAGGAAGCCGAGCGCGAGCTCCTCGTCGTGCCCGGGCGTCCGCATCGTGACGGCGATCGGCGCGCCGTTGACCCGAATCTCGAGCGGCTCCTCGACCGCAACGACATCGCGCGAACGGCCCGGTTCCGGTAGGCGCAACACCTCGACGGACTCAGCGCTGTACGGGGGTGCCTTCACGCGCGTCAGTCTAGGAGCGGCAAGGCTGCGCTTCCCGCTGAGCGGGCGCCTGCCCTACCGGCCCAGCTCAGGTGTCCGCTCGGGCGGGGTGTGGAGAAAGGGTTACGGTTTCGGCACAGCGCCGTCACACGGTCACGCGCTTTCCGGCAGTACGCTCACCGCGGGTGGCGGGTGGTCGCATCCCCACCCAAGGGTGGGGTGATGGGCACGGGCCATCGTTGGGTCAGACGTGGCTTATGGGGCCCTGTACTCGTCCAGCAACAGCTCGTAGAGGTTGCGGTAGGCACTGATCGCGGCGCCGATGTCTCCGGGGTCGACGTTCTCGCCCGCGTCTACCAGGGTGGTGATCCGCCGGGCCTCGAGGAACTCCGCGACGACTGCAGGATCGGCGGCGTCCTGCGCCTCCGCCTCGGTCGTCGGGTAGCCGCGCTCGGCGAGCATCCGCTCGACCAGGCGGTCGACCTCGGGCAGCGCTTCCGCCGGCGAGTCGACGACCAGCGGTTCGAGCGTCTCCCACTCCGTCTCCCACTCGTGTCGATCGAGACCGGGTTCAACCATGGGGAGAGGATGCGCCTCTCCGACCCCTTTGAAACACTGCTCGCGTGAAGGTTCTCGTGGTGGGCTCGGGCGGCCGCGAGCATGCGCTCGCGTGGAAATTGGCGCAGAGCACTCAATGCGAGGAACTGCACGCTGCGCCCGGCAACCCGGGCATCGCGACGATTGGGCACTGCCACCCGGTTCGCGCCGAGGACGGTGAAGGGCTGCTTGCGTTCTGCGGCGAGCACGAGATCGACCTCGTCGTCGTCGGGCCGGAGGCGCCGCTCGTCGCCGGCCTCGCCGACCAGCTCCGGCACGCCGGCGTCGCCGTCTTCGGGCCGGGCGCATCCGCGGCGCGCATCGAGGGATCGAAGACCTTCGCCAAGGAGCTGATGGCCGCCGCCGGGGTGCCGACGGCGGCATCCCTGTCGGTGGCACGCGCCCCTTGCGTCGTCAAAGTCGACGGCCTCGCGGCCGGAAAGGGCGTCTTTGTCTGCAGGACCCAGGAGGAGCTCGACGCTGGACTGCGCGAGGTTGGCGGCCGCGGGGATTCGCTCGTCATCGAGGAGCTGCTCGAGGGCGAGGAGCTCTCGCTGTTCGCCGTCTGCGACGGCCGCCAGGCGCTGCCCCTTGCTCCGGCCCAGGACTTCAAGCGCATCGGCGACGGCGACACGGGGCCGAACACCGGCGGCATGGGTGCCTACTCGCCGGTCCCGAGCTTCGGCGCGTCGGAGGTCGAAGAGCTGCTCGAGCACGTTCACCGGCCCGTGCTGACGGAGCTTGCCAACCGCGGATCGCCCTTCGTCGGGCTCCTCTACGCCGGGCTGATGATCACCGACGGGGGGCCGCGCGTGCTCGAGTTCAATTGCCGGTTTGGAGACCCCGAGACGCAGGCGATCGTCCCACGCCTCGAGGGCGACCTGCTTGCCCTCTTGTACGAGGCGGCGACCGGACGCTTGGGCAGCAGCGACGTCAAGGCTGGGAACGAGGCCGCCGTGACGGTCGTGTTGGCCGCCGCGGACTACCCAAGCTCAGGCGACGTCGGCGCTCCGATCGAAGGCGTCGAGGACGCGGAGGCGGCCGGCGCACTCGTCTTCCACGCAGGGACGGCGAGACGTTCCGACCGGCTCGTCACGAACGGTGGGCGGATCCTCAACGTCACCGGCGTCGGCGACGATCTCGTCGAGGCGAGAGCAGCGGCCTATGCGGCTGTCGAGCGCATCTCGTTCCCCGGGATGAGGTACCGCACCGACATCGCCGTGCGCGCGGAGTCACGTGTCGCCTGACACGCCCCTCGTCGGCATCCTCGTCGGCTCCGAGTCGGATCGGGAACGGATGAAGGACGCAGTCGAAGAGCTCGAACAGCGCGGGATCGCGCACGAGTTCGAGGTTCGGTCTGCGCATCGAACGCCGGACGCTGTCGCCGACTACGCGCGGTCGGCGAGGGAGCGCGGATTGCGCGTGTTGATCTGTGGTGCAGGCCTGGCGGCCGCGTTGCCCGGCGTTGTGGCAGCGCACACGGATCTGCCGGTGATCGGAGTGCCGCTGCGCTCATCCAAGAGCGTGCTTGACGGGCTCGATGCCTTGCTCTCGATCGTGCAGATGCCGCCGGGCGTGCCGGTGGCCACCGTGGGCGTCGACAGCGCCAAGAATGCGGGCGTCCTCGCGGCGCGGATCCTCGGCTCGTAGCTCGCGAGGCGACCGCCTGCGCGGCCTCTAGACTGCGCTCAGTGATCAGCCGCTACTCCCGCCCGGCCATGGCCAGGATTTGGTCGGACGAGGGCAAGCTTGCACGGTGGCTCGACGTGGAGCTCGCGGCGCTCGAGGCGTGGGTGGAAATCGGAGCCGTACCTCCCGACGCCGTCGCCGAGATCGCCGCGTCGGCAAAGCCTCCCTCACCCGAGCGGGTGAAAGAGGTCGAAGCCCGCATCCACCACGATGTCGCCGCGTTCGTCGACGTGGTCGGGGGCGAGCTCGACGAGGCCGGCCGCTGGTTTCACTACGGGCTGACCTCGTCCGACGTCGTCGACACGGGCCTCGCGCTCCAGATGCGCGACGCCGGCGAGCTGCTGATCACCGGGCTCGAACGCGCGTTCAGCGCCGTCGTGGCCAGGGCGGAGGAGCACCGCGAGACGCTCCAGATCGGCCGTACGCACGGCATCCACGCGGAGCCGACCACGTTCGGGCTCAAGCTGGCCGGCTGGGCCTTCGAGCTGGACCGGGACCGTGTCCGGCTCGAGCGGGCACTCGAAGGGATGCGCGTTGGCAAGCTCTCGGGCGCCGTCGGCACCTACGCCGCAACCGACCCCGAGGTCGAGCGGATCGCCTGCGAGCGCCTCGGCCTTGAGCCCGCGCCGTCGTCGACGCAGATTCTTCAGCGCGACAGGCACGCGGAGCTTCTTTCTGCGCTCGCTATCACCGCAGCCTCGCTCGAGAAGTTCGCGCTCGAGATCCGACATCTCGCCCGCACCGAGGTGGCAGAAGTCCAAGAGCCGTTCGGTCGACGGCAAAAGGGTTCCTCCGCGATGCCGCACAAACAGAACCCCGTCGTCGCCGAGCGCATCTGCGGCCTTGCGCGGGTCGTCCGGGCGACCGCAACCGTCGGGCTCGAGAACGTCGCGCTCTGGCATGAGCGGGACATCTCGCACTCGTCGGCCGAGCGGGTGGTCATTCCCGATGCATTCCTCGCCCTCGACTACATGCTCGACCGCTTCGCCTGGCTCGTCGGGGGTCTGGTTGTCCGCGCCGAGCGCATGTGGAGAAACCTCGAGTCGAGCCACAGCCTCTTCTTCAGCCAGCGTCTGCTGCTCGCGCTCGTCGACTCGGGCCTTTCACGCGACGAGGCCTACCGGCTCGTACAGCGGCACGCGCTCCGCGCCTGGGACGAAGAGCAAGACTTCCGCGAGCTCGTTCGCGCCGACCGCGAGCTCGCCGGCCGCGTCGACCTCGACGCGGTGTTCGATCTCGACGCCTACACACGCCACGTCGACACCGTCTTCGAGCGGCTCCGCGCGCTCGTCCGGAAGGGGGAAACCATCCATGCCTGAAGCCACGCACGTCGGAAGCGGGAAGGTTCGCGAGCTCTACGCGCTCGACGACGAACGGCTCCTGCTCGTCGCCAGCGACCGCATCTCCACGTTCGACGTCGTGCTGCCGACGGAGATCCCTGACAAGGGCCGCGTCCTGACGGGGCTCTCGGCGTTCTGGTTTGCCCGGACGAGGTCGATCGTTCCGAACCACCTGCTCCGGCTGCCTGACGACGGGCGGTCGACGGAGTGCTGCAGGCTCGAGATGCTCCCGCTCGAGTGCGTGGTGCGCGGCTACATCACAGGCTCTGGCTGGAAGGACTATCAGGCGACAGGTGCGACGTCGGGGCACACGTTGCCGGCCGGGCTCGGCGAGTCGGATCGGCTCCCGACACCGGTCTTCACGCCCTCCACCAAGGCGCAGGAGGGTCACGACGAGAACATCGACCTCGCCGAGGCGGCAGAGCTCGTCGGTGGCGAGCGCCTCGCCGAGCTCGAGCGGATCTCGCTCGAGCTCTACCGGTCAGCATCCGGGCACGCGCTCGAGCGCGGGATCATCATCGCCGACACGAAATTCGAGTTCGGCGTTGACGGCAGCGGGCAGATCGTGCTCGGTGACGAGGCACTGACACCGGACTCGTCGCGCTTCTGGCCGGCCGACGAGTACGCGCCGGGACGCTCACAGCCGTCCTTCGACAAGCAGTACGTCAGGGATTACTGCGAGTCCCTCGGCTGGGACAAGACCTATCCGGGCCCAGAGCTCCCGGCAGACGTCGTCGACGGCACGCGCGCGCGCTACGTTGAAGCGTTCGAGCGCCTGACCGAGATCGGCTTCGACGATTACCTCGCGCACCCTGACGCGGTGCTTCGGTGAAGGCGACCGTGCTCGTCCGGCCCAAGCCGGGCATCCTCGATCCCCAGGGCGAGGCCGTGCTCGGTTCGCTCCGCCAGCTCGGTTTTGCCGTCGACGATGCGCGGGTCGGCCGCGTGGTCGACCTCGAGCTCAGCAACGGAGACCGCGAGCAGGTGCGAGCGGAGCTCGAGCGCATGTGCGAGCGGCTGCTCGCGAACCCGCTCATCGAGTCGTACGAGATCGAGCTCGTCGAGGAGACATGAGCGCACACGCCGGCGAACCGAAGCCTCGCGTGGCGGTCGTCACGTTTCCGGGCTCGAACGACGACGGCGACGCCGGGCTCGCGCTCGCACGGCTCGGAGCCGCGCCGGTTCCGGTGTGGCACGCCGAGCGGGAGCTCCCTGACGTCCAGGCCGTCGTCCTGCCGGGCGGCTTCTCCTACGGCGACTATCTCCGGGCAGGTGCCCTCGCGCGGCTCGCGCCGGTGATGGACTCTGTCCGAGCGCTTGCGGCGGATGGGGGGCTCGTGCTCGGCATTTGCAACGGCTTCCAGATCCTCTGCGAGGCCGGACTGCTGCCGGGTGCTCTGCGAGCGAACCACTCACTCAGTTTTGTCTGCCGCGACGTGGCGGTTCGAGTCGAGCGCGCCGACACGCCGTTCACGCGGAGGTGCCGCCAAGGACACAGGCTCAGCATCCCCGTGAAACACGGCGAGGGATGCTTCTTCGCCGACCCCGCGCTGCTTGCGGAGCTCGAGGCTTCGAGCCGCGTCGTCCTCCGTTACGAGGGCGAGAGCCCGAACGGCTCGATCGCCGGGATCGCCGGGATCGCGAACGCCGACGGCAACGTCATGGGACTGATGCCCCATCCGGAACATGCCGTCGACCCGCTCGTTGGCTCGACCGATGGAGCATTCATCCTCGGCTCGCTCGTCGACGCGGCCCGCGAGTCGCTCGCCGAGCCGACCGCCGTCTAGAGAGCTCAGCAACCCAAACGCAACACCTCCGCCAGGTCCGGATGGTCTGCCAGCACTTCGCGCAGGCGCTCGAGATCGCGCAACCGAAGCGTCACCGGGCCACGCCGGGCCGTTCCGCCCGTCGAGTAGGCGAAACGGACGAGCCGCTCGCCGCGCGGAGCCTCGAGCAACTGGATGATCGACGCGAAGCGCTTCTCGCCTGCCCGCTGAGGCAGCGTCAGCTCGTCGACCAAAGTCGCAGCGCCCCACGGCGTCGCGGACTTGTTTGTCCCGTTTGCGCCCACGTCGCCACCGTAGAGGGAAAGGTATGACGCGTGTGTGACGGCTTTGCGCCGTCTTTGTCACAACTAACGGTCGGCTCGGCGAGGAGCGCTAGGCGTCGTGCAAGCCGAGGATGTTCGCGCGCACCAGCTTGATCTCTTCCTCGCTCATCCCGCTCGAGCGCGCGGTCTGCTCGACCCGTGACCAGTTCTCGGCGAGCAAGCGCTGCGTGTCCGCGCGCGAAACGAGCCCTTCGCCGCTGGAAACCGAAGCCCGAGCGGTACGCCGCGCCCGACCGATGACCACGATCCCGGCGACGCAGATCGCGCAAGTCGCGAGGGCGACCACCAGCAAGCCCGCAGAAACGGTCATTGCTTCCCTATCGGCAGGCGACCGCCCCGACCAAAGCGCCCGAAAATCTCATCGATTTCTCAGGCGGCAGCGATACGCTCGGCCTCCGTGAGCGAACAGCGGCTGAGCCGCAGGTCGATCCTCCGCCTCGCCGGCATCGCGGCCGCGAGCCTCGGGACGGGCGCCTGGAAGGCCCGCGACGCCGAAGGCGGCGGCCCCGCAGCCGTCGAAGCCGGAAGCGTGTTGTGCGTGCTGACCCCGGAAATGACCGAGGGCCCGTTCTACCTCGCCGGTGAGAAGCTGCGACGCAACATCACCGACGGACATCCCGGAACGCTGCTGGTTCTCCATCTCACCGTCGTCGACGCCTCGACCTGCAAGCCGATCAAAGGCGCCGCTGTCGACATCTGGCACGCCGACGCCGCAGGCAACTACTCCGGGTTCGGAGCCGGCAGCCGCAGCCGGACGCTCATGCGCGGGATCCAGCGCACGGATTCGAACGGCGTCGCGACCTTCCGCACCGTGTATCCCGGCTGGTACCAGGGCCGCACCGTCCACATCCACGTAAAGGTGCACGTGCGCGGACACGTCGTCCATACAGGGCAGCTCTTCTTCTCCGACGCCTTAACCGACCGCGTCTACCGCAACGTGCCGTACAACAAGCGCCCGAACCGCACCACGCGCAACGCGAACGACTCGAGCTTCGTGAACGGCGGCAGCCGGTCGATGCTGGCCGTCAGCCGCCGTGCCGCCGGAGGCTACCTCGCGAAGATCACGATGGGCGTCCACCGCTCGTAGGCTGGACGCCTGTGCGGCCGACCGGCTCGGACTAGCCCCGTTCGATCAACTCGACGCGGTAGCCGTCGGGGTCTCCTACGAACGTCAGCCGCGAGCCGCCTTCGCGCACCTGGTATGGCTCGCGCTCCGGCTCGATGCCCTGCTCCTTCAGCCGTGCGAGCGTCCCGTCCAGGTCGTCCACGCCGACAGCGATGTGCCCGTAGCCGGTCCCGAGCTCGTAGCTGCGGCCGTCGTGGTTGAACGTCAGCTCGAGCACGTTCTCCTGGTCGCCCATTGAGAAGAAGTAGTTCGTCGCCTCGAGCTCGCCGTCGCGGACGATGTCCATGTCGCGCGCGAAGGTGAACCCGAGTGCCTCGTAGAACGCGCGGCTCTTCTCCGGGTCACTGATGCGGTACATCGTGTGCAGAAACGCGGTCATCCCGCCGATCGTACGCGAGCTTCGAAGGGCGGCGGACACAGAGGCCCGCCGCCCTTCGGTGCCAGTGCGTTGCTACGGAGTCGTGTCGCCGTAGATGTTCTGATCAAGCCCGCCGGCAAACGGGCACGTATCGGGGCCGAAGCTGCCGTCCGGGTTCTGTACGCGGCATTGCTTGACATCCGCGCCGTCGACGTCGCTGTCACCGCCCTCGCGTGGGTCGGTGCCGGCAACCACGTTTCGCCAGTCCGTCCAGACACCGTACGAGAAGGCGCCAACGGAGCTGATGTACAGGTAGTCGCCGCCGAATGGAACCGAGCGGCCGCCGAACTGCTCCCAGTTCGGGTTGCTTGTCACGTCGCTGAGCCGCACGGCCGGCGACCACGTGAGCGCGGACGCCACCCCCGCCGCCGAGTACGCGTCGATAGACGGCACCGTGCTCCTGTCAGCGCAGTTGCCAAGCGGCCTGGCGGGGCTGTAGCACGGGTCGTTGCGGCTGTCCCACCAGAGCGCGTGCATCAGGCCAGCGTCCACGGAGATGTCCGGGAAGCGCTGCAGACCGCCGTGCCCCCGCGGATCGTCGATCAGCACCGGTGCCGTGTGCGCGCCCGTCGCGCCGTTCAACCGGAAGAAGTAGATGCCGGACTGGCTCCCGACGTCCTGGTGGTACTTCGCCGGCAGGTCCGCCGAGGTGATCGAGCCGTAGGTGGTGCCGCTCGGGACCTCCGTGCCCGGGATCGACGGATCGTAGACGAGGTAGATGTAGTCGTGCGCCGTGTCGTGCTGGTCCGCCGTCGAGCGCACCTGCGTGCCACCGCGCATGAACGTGTAGCCGGAGACGCAGGCGGAGGCGAAGTCGCCGCAGTCGCCGTTGATCCCGCCGAGCACGCTGATGTCCGTCGGGTCGTACGGCTCGAACGCCTGCACGAGGTGCGGCGATGAGAAGCTCGCGCCGCAGTCGGTCGAGGCGTTGTACGCGATCGCGTCGACGCTCGAGTGGCTGCGGACGTCCGCGAACTGGCGGTACGTCACGTAGACGTGCCCGTTGCCGGTAACGGAGATATCCGGGAACTGGATGTCGTGCACCGTCTGGCTGAGCTTCATCGGCGCCGAGAAGGAGCGGCCGTGATCCGTCGAGCGGACGAAGTAGACGCTCGAGTTGAAGCCGTTCGAGCCGCCGCCCGTGAAGCGGGCCCAGGCGAAGTAGACATTGCCGTCGCAGGAACCGCCGGTTCGGTCGACCTCGATCGCG
>JBKOUJ010000043.1:0-4716 GCA_046723355.1 Actinomycetota bacterium
CTGCGTGGTCGGCCGTTCGATGCGCAAGAACCTCAACATCGCGCGCAACCTCGGCTACATCGACATGCCCGAGGACTCTCTGATCCGGCCGGTCGAGCTGGAGGAATACGCGCCCGGCGAGGTGCTGATCCTCTGCACGGGTTCGCAGGGCGAGCCGCTCTCGGCGCTCGTGCGGATCGCCTACCACGATCATCCGGCGGTGCACGTCGAGCGCGGCGACACCGTGATCATCTCGGCGAGGCCGGTGCCCGGGAATGAGCTGCGCGTGCACGACGCGATCAACCAGCTCGCCAAGGCCGGGGCCGAGGTGCTGCACCAGGAGAACGCCCCCGTGCACGTCTCCGGCCACGGGCACGCCGAGGAGCTGCGGACGATGATCTCGCTCGTCCGACCGAAGGCGATGATGCCGGTGCACGGCGAGTTCCGGATGCTGGCCGCTCACGCGCGGCTCGCGGAGGAGGGCGGCGTCCCACCAGACGCGATCGTGCTCGCCGAGAATGGCGCCGTGGTCGAGCTGACTCCCATCGGCGCGCGAGTTGTTGACGAGGTCGAGTCTGGCGTGACCTTCGTCGACGGTCTCGGCGTGGGGGACGTGCGCGACGTGGCCTTGCGCGACCGGCGCCACCTCTCCGAGGACGGAGTCCTGATCGTCGTCGCGACGTTGGGCGGCACGAACGGGCGCGCCTCGGCCGGGCCGCCCGAGCTGATCGCCCGCGGCTTCGCCGAATCCGACTCGCTACTGGCCGAGATGCGCGAGGAGGCCGATCGCGTCCTCCGCGAGCTCGTCGAGGACGACGTGATCGAGATCAAGCTGCTCCAGGAGCACCTTCACGACGGCCTCGGGCAGCTCGTTTACGACCGGACCGGTAGACGGCCAATGATTCTTCCCGTAGTAGTAGAGGTCTGAGACGTCGCTTGCGATGCTGTCTGAGAGGCCGCGCCGCCGAGGCGGCGCTTGCGCCGCCGCCTGAAGGCCGCGCCGACATGTGCGGCGCGGCCGGTCGCTTCCGCCGGCGGGGCCGTTGAATCCGGCCGCTGGTGAACTACGCTGTGAACGAGATGAGTGCGGCGGTATGAGCGTTCGTGCGGCTTACGTCCCGGGGTGGGCGGACGTGCTCGAGGAGAATGCTGCCGAGCATGAGACTGCACGGCGGTTGGTCGGACAGCTGGGCGCGTGCGAGGCCAGCGCGCTGGCCTTCTGCCGGCTACTCGAGCGTTGGGCCCGCGGCGAGCCGGAGCCGGCCACGCCGGGCCGACGCCAGGCGGCGCTGCGGCGCGCAGCCGACCGTGCGGAAACCGCCCTCGCAGGGCTGGAGACACCGCTCGGCCGTTACCTGCTCGAGCTCGATGCCGATCACGCCGAAGGCCGCTCTTGGTACGGGGCCCCCGGCGCGGCGGAGCTCCTGGAGTGGGAGCCGATCCTGAACCGCGCCGGCGTCCATGCGAGCGCGATCCGCGTAGCGCAGACGTACCTCGAGCTCGCGGTCTTCGTGCGCGCGCTCGAGGGGCTGGCCGACGCCGCCCGGATCCGTGCGACGCTCGACCGCTCCTCGCTCTGGGCAGGTCTCTTCGACCTGCGCGAGAACCTGCTCGGTCGCACGCTAGAAGACCTGCGCGCGCTTGCCGCCTGATCCGGTCCCTTTGACCGTTGTCGGCTCGGTCAACCTCGATCTCGTCACGCGCGCGGAGCGGCTCCCTCGCCCGGGCGAGACGCTCACGGACGCGAGCTTCGACCGCTATCCGGGCGGGAAGGGGGCGAACCAGGCGGTCGCGGCCGCGCGACTCGGCGCCGAGGTGACCTTCGTCGGCTGCGTCGGAGACGACCCATTCGCCGACGAGGCTCTCGCGGGGCTGCGCGAGGCGCACGTGGACCTGCGGGTCGAGGCCGTCGAGGCGCCCACCGGCGTGGCGTCGATCCTCGTCGACGAGGCCGGCGAGAACGTGATCGTCGTCGCTCCCGGCGCGAACCGCCACGTGCAGGCGCCGCGCTTCGACGGCGGCGAGACCGTTCTGTGCCAGCTCGAGATCCCCGTCGAGACTGTGATCGATTGCGCTGCGACCCCCGGCTCGTTCTGGCTGAACGCCGCCCCGGCCGTCCCGATCCCGGCGAGCCTCGTGGAGCGGACGGAGGTCCTCGTTGCCAACCGGTACGAGCTCGAGGAACTTCCTACGACGCCGGTGCTCGCAGTGGTGACGCTGGGCGAGGAGGGAGCTGTCCTGCTCGAGGACGGCCGCGAGACCGCGCGCGCCCGGCCTCCGAAGGTGGAGGCCGTCGACGGCACCGCGGCCGGCGACGCGTTCGCCGCTTGCCTCGCCGTCTCGCGACTCGAAGGTCGGGCCTGGGACGAGGCCCTGTGGCGTTCGTGTGCCGCCGGGGCGTTGGCAGCGTCGCGTGCAGGCGCTCAGCCCTCGCTGCCCACCGCCGCGGAGATCGATGAGATCCTGAGCCTGTGAGCGCGCCGATCCTCCTCGACTGCGACCCAGGGCACGACGACGCGATCGCACTGTTGCTTGCACTCGCGAGCCCCGAGCTCGAGCTCCTCGGCGTGACGACCGTGGCGGGGAACCAGACGGTCGAGAAGACGACCGCGAACGCGATCCGCGTCCTCGAGCTCGTCGGCTTCGACGTCCCGGTCGCGGCCGGGGCGGGTCGGCCGCTCGTCCGTGAGCCGTACGTTGCGGCCTACGTCCACGGCGAGACCGGCCTCGACGGGCCTGACCTGCCGCCGGCTCGTCGAGCGGCGGTCGACCAGCACGCGGTCGACTTCCTCGCCGAGCGGATCGAGGGAACGACGCTTGTGGCCACCGGCCCGCTGACCAACGTCGCGCTGCTCCTCGCCCGCGAGCAGGCCAGCCCGGAGCGAATCGTCCTGATGGGCGGCGCGATCGCGGAGGGCAACGTCACGCCGGCCGCAGAGTTCAACATCTGGGCCGACCCGGAGGCGGCCGCGCGGGTCTTCTCGAGCGGACTCGACGTGACGATGGTCGGGCTCGACGTCACACACCAGGCCCTCCTGACGGACGAGCACGCGGCGCGGATGCGTGAGAACGGGCGCGTTGGGAGTGCCGTCGCCGACCTGCTCGACTTCTACAGCGTCTTCCACAAGCAGGTCTACGACTTCGAGGGCTCGCCGATCCACGACGCGGTCGCCGTCGCCCAGGTGATCCGGCCGGACCTGCTCGAGCTGCGGGAGCTCAACGTCGAGATCGACCGCGAGTCGGAGCTCTGCCGCGGCCGCACGGTCGTCGACGTCTGGAAGCGGAGCGGGCGCGAACCGAACGCCCGCGTCGCGGTCGGAATCGACGCGGGCGGGTTCATCGAGCTCCTGCTCGAGCGGCTCGGTCGCCTGGACGGTATTGAAGGGATTGTCCCCGAACGGGGACTGTCCCAATAACGGTAGCGGTGTGATGCGCGCTTAATGGGACAGTCCCCTGCGGGGACAGCCCCTGCTCCTGGAGGTTTGGGCGGCACTACGTCGAATGACGTCGGCCGTGGCCAGACGCCGCAAGAAGCGCCTGCTCAAGCCGCGCACGCCGTCGCGCGTGCGCAAGCGCAAGCGCGCGACCAAGCACCGCGGCCACCAGCACCCGGAACTCATCGGCCTCGGCCTAGCAGCGATCGGCGTCTTCTTTGCCACCGTTCTGTACCTCGGGTGGAGCGGGGGCTTCGCCGGCGCGCTGGCGGCCGACGGCCTCGAGGCGCTGATCGGCGCGGGGCGCGCGGTCTTCCCGGCCGCCTGCATGATCGTGGGGGCGTTGATGATCGCGCGCAGCCAGCTCGTCGACATGCGTCCGTTCCGCACCGGCCTCGTCGTCTTCACCGCCGGGCTGATGCTGACGCTCGGGAAGGCCCATGGAGGCTACGTCGGCGCCGCGCTTGCGCTCGGCCTGGGCATCGCACTCGGCTCGACCGGCGTCCTGATCGTCGGCGTGACGACGCTGATCGCGGGCTCGCTGCTCCTCACCGGCGCCTCGGCGGGTGCGGTGATCCGGCGCTCGGGCCGGGCGGCCGTCCGCGCGACGACCGAGGCCGCGAGGCGAGCACGGACCGCCCCCGTACCCGCCGCGGAGCTCCGGCTCGTCGAGCCCCCGGTCGACCTGCGGCCGGAACCGCACGCGCCGCCGATCGACGCGGTGAACGAGTTCCCGGATGTGGTCGAGGCGGACTCACCTGGCCCGACGCCGCTGCTCCTGAAAGACCCGGAGAGCGGGCCCGATCAGACGAGCCTGTTCGACGTCGGCGAGGCCGTCGCCAAGGACTACCGGCTCCCGGACCGCGCGATCCTGCGGCACTCGCCCGCGGGGACCGGCAGCAGCGCCGACCAGAACGCGCGCATTGCCGAGGCGCTTGTCCAGACGCTCGCGCACTTCGGCGTCGAGGCGAGCGTGATCGGCCAGATCTCGGGCCCGCGCGTGACGCGCTACGAGCTTCAGCTCGCGCCAGGCACGAAGGTCTCGAAGGTCGCGGCCCTGAAGGACGATCTCAGCTACGCGCTCGCGACCACCGAGATCCGCATACTCGCGCCGATCCCGGGCAAGCAGGCGGTCGGCGTCGAGCTCCCGAACGCGAGCCCGAACTACGTCGCGCTCGGCGACATCTTCGACGACCTGCCGCAGACGGCGAGCCCGCTCTCGGTGTGGCTCGGCAAGGACATCTCCGGCTCCGCGGTCTGGACCGACCTCGCGCGCATGCCGCACCTGCTGATCGCCGGCACG
>JBKOUJ010000116.1:0-12699 GCA_046723355.1 Actinomycetota bacterium
CGCCAAGTGGTGGCAGAGCAACCCGGTCGCGAGCTGGAACGGCGTCGCCCGCCAGCTGATCGTCCGGAACGATCTCGACGTTTCCGACGCCGCCCGTCTTCTCGCGATGGAGAACCTCGCGGGAGCGGACACGTCGATCAATACCTGGAACGACAAGTATCACTTCGACTTCTGGCGGCCCTTTCAGGCGATCCGCAAGGCGGCACTGGACGACAACCCCGCGACGTCGCCGGACCCGACGTGGACACCGCTGCTCTCGGCGCCCTACCCCGAACATCCGTCGGGACACCTCGGGGCCGACAGTTCGCACACCGCCGTGCTGAAGATGTTCTTCGGCGACGCCCCCGCGGGGGGCTACCAGATCACGAGCAGCTTCGTGAATCCCGGCGGGCCTGCAACGCGTACGTTCACGAGCTTCTCGCAAGCGGTCGATGAAATCGTCGAGGCCCGCATCTGGGCTGGGCTCCACTTCCGCACTGCCGACGTGCAGGAAGTGCAGCTCGGAACGAACGTAGCGAACTACGCAGCTGCTAACTACTTCGAGCCCGTGGGCAACCACTGACCCGCAAGGGACGCCGCTTGTGCGGCAAGACCGAGAAGGCCCGCTGCGGCGGGCCTTCTCTACATCTCGGCCCCGCTAGATCCAGGCCCAGACCGAAATACCGACCAGCACGAGCAGAGCTAGCCTTCTCATTCGCCGATCGAAAGGAAATTCCAGTGCCGGACGAGACAACAGAGTGCTGCGTCCCCTGGTGCTCGTAGAGCCGAGGCCGGGCACGCTTGCCGGTGACGTCTCGCGACGAGGGAACCTATGTCGAGCCTTCCAAAGAGACTATCGGTGAATTTCTCAATCGCTGGCTAGACGGCAAGCGTCAGACCGTCTCGCCAAAGACGCACGAGAGCTACACGGAGATTGTGAGCGGCTGAGGATGGGCCTCGATGAATTCCCCTCCTAGCAAGCGATTCGTAGTGCCGGGGAAGGGACTCGAACCCTTACGCCTCCAGAGGAGACACCTGATTTTAAGTCAGGCGCGTATGACCAGTTTCGCCACCCCGGCGGCGCGAAGGATAGCCCCGAGCCTTCGCGGACCCTCGCTTGCCGCCGTGTTTTTCTTTTGAACTGGGAAAAGCCTCACGACGAACTACGGCCGAAAGAAAGCGGCGACGCCGGCATAGTGACCAGTGACTAGTAGCGGTCCGTGACCCGACGCCCGCGGCCCCGCGATTCGAGAAAAACGCCGACCCCGAACCCGATGGCGATGAGCAAGAGCGTCCACCAGCCATAGCGAGTCCACCCAACCACGGCGGCAAAGCCCGCCGCCGGAACCCATGCCCAGTGGACCCGCCGGCCTCGAACCCTCACCCGATTCCTTCCGGCGCCGAGAGGGCGCGCAAACTGTTACAGCCCCGACGGGCCCCAGTTGTAGCCCGACGGGATCTTCGCCGGCGGCTTGCCGTAAGCGATTGCGAACTCCTGGTGGTTCTTGAGCACGATGTTGTTCGGGTCGCCGATGAAGCGCTTGCCGTTCACGAAGAACCGGAGCGGATTCGTGGCTGTCGCGCAGTAGCCGCCGATGCAGCGCTGTGAGAGCCGCACTCCCCATGTACCGAAGAACTGACCGAGCGTGAAGGCGCCGTCCTTCGGCGACTCCAAGTGCATGATCCCGGTGGTGTCGTGGGTGTGCAGCTCGACGAAGAACCCGCCGTTGCTCGGGTCGCCGTTGGCGTAGATCCCGATCAGCGACGGCACCGTTACGCGCTTGCCGTTGACGAAGATGTCGAGGTGCTGGTGGATGTGTAGCTTCGTGCCCTCGGCCCCGAGCGAGGTGAGCTTGAGCGGCGCGAGCCTATCCGGGAGCGACGCGTACTCGGGCGGC
Source organism: Actinomycetota bacterium (assembly GCA_046723355.1). Taxonomy (GTDB): domain Bacteria; phylum Actinomycetota; class Thermoleophilia; order Gaiellales; family Gaiellaceae; genus 13-2-20CM-68-14. Next base: position 1,878 of record JBKOUJ010000116.1, read on the forward strand.
CAGGGTGCCTTGCCTTTCTGGAGCCCCGGCAGCGATGCATAGTCGATCGTCGGCGCCGAACCGGTGACCGTCGAGTTGCCGCTCGAGTTTCCCCGGCCGAGGAAGATGACGAGCACGACGACTAGGAGCGCGATCGGCCCGAGGGCCGCGAACCCGTACAGCAACCAGGGGCGCTGCTGCTGGCCCCCGACGGCTGGGACTCGCTTCGGCTTGCCGTCGCGTCGCTGTGGTGCCTGGACAGGCCGCGGCGGCGCGGGGGTGCGCGCTTTCTTCGCCAAGGTCGTTGGATGGTAGCCAGAGTTTCGGCGGGTCGATATGCGCCGGTGGCGTTTTCGCGCTCGATCTTCGATACTCCTTGCTCGCGATCAAGGAGGGACGGATGGGATTCTGGGACAAGCTGATGGGCCGCGGCAAGAAGACGGCTGGTGACGCCATGGACGACAGCTCGATGCGCGCCGAGGGCATGCACCAGGAGAAGCAGGCAATGGCCGAAGATCGCGCCGAAAGCGCCGAGCAGATGGCGCAGGAAGAGCGCGAGCGCGCGGCGGAGCATCAGGTCGAGCGCGACAATACGTGACTGAGGGCGGCTTCGGCCGCCCTTCTCCTTGGGCCGTGCCGTCCGACGGTCTCTTTAGCGTTCGTGGGCCATGCTCACGATCGTCGTCACGCTCGTCCTGCTAGCCGCCCTCGGCGCGCTTGCCGTCTGGCTGGCGAAGACACTCGATGGGTTCCGTGCCCAGGCGGAGTCCGGGCTCGACGCCCGCAACGCCGACGTCGAGCGGCGCCTGCAGGGAATCACGGAGACGATGGACCGACGTCTCGGCCTGCTCGACGAGAAGGTCGACCGTCGGCTCGAGCACGCCTCGAAGCAGACGAACGCTATTCACGAGAAGCTCGGCGACGTAGGCCGCGCCACGACCACACTGGCGGAGCACGCCAAGGAACTCGGCCAGCTCCAGCAGGTCCTGCGGCCCCCGAAGGCACGTGGCGGCTTCGGGGAGCTGCTGCTCGGCAACCTCCTGCGCGATCGCCTGCCGGCCGACGCGTATCAGCTCCAGTACGGCTTCAAGAGTGGCGAGCGCGTGGATGCCGTGATCAAGGTAGACCGGCTCGCGCCGATCGACGCGAAGTTCCCCCTCGACAACTTCGAGCGGCTCGTCGACGCCGAGGACGACGCCCAGCGCGAGCTGTACGAGAAGGCGTTCGCGCGCGACGTCAAGGGTCACATCGACGCGATCGCCGGGAAGTACATCCGGCCCGACGAGGGAACCTACGACTTCGCCTTCATGTACCTCCCGTCGGAGGCGATCTACTACGAGCTCGTCTGCGGGAAGACGGGCGCCCTGCTCGCATACGCGCACGACAAGCGCGTGCTGCCGGTGTCGCCGACCACGCTGACGGCCTACCTGCAAGTGGTGCTACTCGGCCTCAAAGGGCTCCAGATCGAGCAGCACGCCCACGAGGTCATGGCGTACTGCGCGCAGCTGCAGAAGGACTTCGGCCGTTTCAAGGAGGATTTCGACCTGGTCGGCACCCACCTCGGGCGGGCCCAGACGAAGTTCGTGGACGCCGAGAAGCGGCTCGACAAGTTCGAGACGAAGCTCGAGCGCGCCAGCGAGTCGCCAGAGATCGAGGCCGAGGTGGTCGCCGAGCTGCCGCGCGCCGCGGACGCTGCGTAGTTCAGCGAACCGTTCCGCGCAGGGAACCTCGCGTGGGCCAGTGTTCTGGAATGACCCCTGATCGAGAGCCGCGAAATACGCTTGGGTCGATATGACCGTCGATGAGCTTGTTGGCGCGCTTGGACGCGTACTTCCGGGTGGCCGATGTACGCGGTGACGAGTGGACGGCGGGTTTCGAAGCTTGCAATCCGGACCCGTATTGGCGGTTAGGCCTCCCGCAACGGGGCTGGGAGGGAATCGAACCCGCGCAAGATTTCAATCGTCGGGAACCTGACCCCTGGCGGTCTTGGCGCTACTCAATCGTTTTGTTTCGACCCTAGATGAGGAGCGCCACCGATCAGATCGTAGAAGCGCTGCCTACGCTCACCCCAGCGCGTCTCGCGCCCTGCGAAGCGCTCTTGGCTCCGCCGAAGTCTCCGCCCGTTGTCCGGATAGACGAGCCGGGCCCATACCGAGGTCGGCTTGGCAAGGCGAAGACTTCCAACGAGCGAGAGCGGCGCAAAGACAACGCCGAAGAGTCCCAGCTTCAGCTTTCCCTTCAGCACGGTCACGGCCACCAGGCAAACGTTTAGAACGATGAGTCCGTCGGCGATCGACCTGCCGAGCGTCTCGCCCGCTGAGTCTGAACTGAGCGGGAACGTCGCCAGGGCCGCAAGCGCAAGGAAAGCGATCGCTGCGACGCAGGCGTCGATCGAGAGACGACCCTCCGTCGTCCAGTAAACGTCGTCGAGGTGGAGAAGCATCGCGAACTCGTCGAGCACGAGCGCAGCGCCCGCTCCGAAGACGGCCGCGAGGATGGCCACCCAGAACTCGCGAGGCTCGAGCGCAAGCGCGAGCCCTCCTGCCACCAGGCTTAGCACGACGCCGGGGACGAGATGGTGGACGTGAACGTCACCGACGATCGCACTCCCCCAGCCTCGGACCCGCGCCATGCGGGTGTAGAAGCGAGTGCCCGCCAGCGTGAGGATGAAGGCCAGCAGCACGAGAAACGCCGGCTCTCGGCCGCTGTCGTAGATGTAGGTGCCGTATCCAGGCACGAAGCCGAAAAGGTTCATCCGATCACGGGACATCCTAGGCCGCGCGAGTCGCCGGGCCGTTGACAGAGGACGTAGGCAGCGGAGGCGAACCCGCGGCCGGGGGTACTACGCTCGTCTGCGCGAGCGTGCTCTCCCTCGGCGGAGGCGGGCTTCGCCCGCCGGAGCCTTAACTGCGCGGGACGCGCGTCAACATAACGAGGGGGCACACAGGGGAAACCGGGTTTCCCCTGTGAAAGCAAGCGCGCCGCAGGCGCGCTAAGCGGCCGCGGGCTGCTGCTCGCGCAGATAGCGGATGAGCCCGCCTGCGACCACGATCTCGCGCTCGCGCGGCAAGAAGTCGTGAGTCACGGTGAACGTGTCGCCGCCCTCGATCTCGACCTCGAGGTCGTCTTCGCCTTCGGCGATCGCGTGGAGATGGGCGATGTGCCAGGTCTGACCCAGCTCGGCGCGCTCGTAATCGGTCTCGTCCTTGAAGAGAAGCGGGACGATCCCCTGCGCGATCAGGTTCCGCCGATGGATCCGCGCGAAGCTCTTCGCGATCACGGCCCTGACGCCGAGCTGCGCCGGCGCGAGCGCGGCGTGCTCGCGGCTCGAGCCTTGCCCGTAGTTGTCGCCGGCCACGATGAAGCCTCCGCCCCACTCGTGCGCCCGCTTCGCGAATTCCTTGTCGCGGTGCTGGAACGTGAACTCGGCGATCGCCGGCACATTCGAGCGGTAGGCCATCACGGTCGCGCCGTCAGGTGAGAGCTCGCCCGTCGAGATGTCGTCGGGCGCGACGATCAGCACGCGGCCGACGAGCGTGTCCGGCAGCGGCTTCTGCTCCGGCGGCGGCTTGATGTTCGGGCCCAGGGGGATCTCGATCGACGCGGACTCGTCCTCAGGCACCGGCGCGAGGATGTGCTTCTGGACGACCTCGGGGCGGGCCGGGGGGCGCTCGGGAGGCTGCGGCGGGCTCAGCTCGCGCGGGTCGGAGATCACCCCGGTCAGCATCGACGCCGCCGCGACCGCAGGCGAGCACAGGTAGACCTGGTCGTCCGCGGTCCCGCTTCGGCCCGGGAAGTTGCGGTTGAACGTCCGCAGCGAGTTCGCACCCGAAGGCGGCGCCTGGCCCATGCCGACGCACGGCCCGCAGGCCGGCTCGAGCATCCGCACGCCCGCCATCAGCAGATCCACGTATGTCCCCGAACGCGTGATCTGATCGAGGATCTGGCGCGAGCCGGGCGTGGCGGTCGCAGAAACGAGATCTTCGGACAGCCTCTGGCCGCGCATGACCGCGGCGCAGAGGGCGAGATCCTCGTACGAGGAGTTGACCGATGAGCCGATGCAGACCTGCTGGATCGGCATCCCGACGAGCTCGTCGACCGGCACGACGTTGCCCGGACTCGAAGGCTTGGCCACCAAAGGCACCAGCGCGGCCAGATCTATGTGCTCCTCCTCGTCGAACTCGCCCGTCTCGCCCGTGGCCATCTCGATGAAGTCGTCGCCCCGTTGCTGCTCGTCGAGCCACGCCCTCGTCGCCCCGTCCGCGGGGAAGACCGCGCCGGTGGCGCCGAGCTCGGCGATCATGTTCGCGATCGTGCCGCGCTCCGTGTAGCTCAGCGTGCCTACGCCGGGCCCGGTGAACTCGAACACGCAGCCGCGCCCGCCGCGGACACCGCGCCGGCGGAGCAGCTCCAGGATCACGTCCTTGGCCTGAATCCACGGCCGCGGGAGCTCGTTCTCGAGGAAGACCCCCACGATCTTCGGCGCCGGCAGCTCGAACGGGTGTCCAGCCATGCAGACGGCCACGTCCAGCCCGCCCGCGCCGATCGCGATCATCGCGCAGGAGCCCGACTGGGTCGTGTGCGAGTCCGCGCCGACGAGCGTCTGGCCCGGCTTCGCGAACCGCTCGCAGTGGACGTAGTGGCAAATCCCGTTCCCCGGCCGCGAGAACCAGGCCCCGTACTTGGCGGACATCGCCTGTAGGAAGCGATGGTCGTCCGGGTTCTTGAAATCGATCTGGAGGATGTTGTGGTCGACGTAGACCACCGCCGTCTCGACGCGAACGCGTTCCTCGCCGAACAGCTCGAACTGCATCATGGCCATCGTCCCGGTGGCGTCCTGCGCGAGCGTCTGGTCGACGCGAAGCGCAATCTCACTGCCGGGGGTCAGGTCGCCGCGCTCGAGGTGCTCTTCGAGAATCGTCCGGGCGAGTGAGGCCATCCGCCGAGAAGCTTAGTCGTCAGGCGTCCGTCGGTAGGCGCGACCAGACCTCGAAGTCGTCTCGCATCCCCTGCTTGAAGTGGAACGAGCGCAGCGTCCCCTCGTAGCGATAGCCCGCATTCGTCGCGACGCGCTTCGACGACTCGTTCTCGGCCGAGATCCACAGCGCGATCCGCAACGCGTCGAGCTCGGCGAACGCCCAGTCGGTGAGAAGCTCGAGCGCACGCGTCGCGACACCGCGACCGCGCGCGTGCGGCGAGACCACGTAGCCGAGCTCGAGCTGGCGCCCCTCTCGGTCGATGTCGAACGCCAGCCCAAGCCCCAGGAACGAGCCGTCGTCCGCGTCGACGACCGCGAACGCCTCGCGGGTTCCGGCGCGGCGCCCGTCTTCGTAGAACCCGAGCCACTCGTGCTCCCACCCGGGCGGCACCGGATCAGGAATGCGCGTGTAGCGCAGCACGTCCTCGTCGTCGAACATCACCGCGACGTCGGCGAGGTGCGCCTCGCCGAGCGGCTCGAGCCGAATGTCGGTCACGTGCGGAGTCTGGCGGACCGAGGAGGACTGATCCCGCAGGGGACTGTCCCATTTAGGCGGTGGCGCCCCTAGAACGGTTTTTGGGACAGTCCCCGTTCGGGGACAGTCCTTTCCCGTCGCCTGGACGGCGACGCTTTCTTGGTCGACGGGCGACGTCTTCTTAGTACCTCAGCAGCGCGCCGATGCCCTCGACGGGCTCGAGGTCCTGGTAGTGGCGCAACGCCAGGACGCTGCCGCCGTGCGCGAGCGTCTGGTGAACGGCCAGGTTGAGGCCGTCGGGCCGTGGCTCCATCTGCGTCCCGTCGAGCGGGCACGGCCCGCCTTCGGCACTGACCCGCCCGTCGCGCGGGCACTGCCAGACGGAACGGTCCGCCCCCTCCTCGAACAGCAGGAGCTCGACGCGGGCGTCCGACGCGGCCTCGAGGGTCGCGGGCCACCCCGCCGTCGCCCGCGCGGCGCGTCCCTCCTCCTCGCGCCAGCGCTCCACGGCTTCGCGCTCCTGCCTCGCATGCCAGTCCTCGAGGATCGGCCGGGCAGTGTCGAGCAGCTCCGCGGGCGTCGCGTGCGCCTCGGCCTGGGCCCAGCCGACGATCGCGTTCTTGACCTCGTGGGAGAGAACCTCGTCGAACTCCGCGCGCGTCTCCTCATTCGTGACGATCACGATCCGTGGGCTCTGCAGGCGCCGCACTTGTCGGTCGAGCTGCTCGCCGACGCGCCGGAGGTGGTCGGCCGTGAGCTTCTCGATGTGGCGCTGGTAACGCGCCTGCGACCAGCCCCCCTGGTCGTGGCGGCCGGGCGTCTCGTCGAACTGGTCGACGAGCTCCTCGAGCTTGCCGGCGCGGAGGATGTAAACAGTCCCGCGCTCGCGGCCGACGACGGCGATCAGCGCGCCATCCCCACGCCCGACGAGTGGGACGAGCGGGGCCAGGTAGAACTCCCGGCCAACCGCGATCTTGTCGTCGACCGGATCGGTGAGCGGCAGCGTGCGCCAGGCGTTGTCGAGACCGGCCACGAACACCGCGGCGCCGCGCGAGCCGTCGCGGTCGAAGTCGCGCGTGAAGAAATCGCGGATCCGCCCGAGATCGTTCCGCAGTGATTCGCGTTGCCCGTGCGTGAGCTCTTGCGCGTTTTCCGCCTGGATCTCGCCCTCGTGGATCAGCGAGTTCACTCGGCTGGCCGCGTCACCGGCGGTCGGGGCGACGCTCGGGTCGAGATCGACGTACACGCTGATCGCGCAGCCCTTCTCCGCGCGGAACCCCGCCAGCTCGCGGAGCCCGTCCCAGCTCACCGTTGCAGCCACTTGCGCCTCCCTTACCGGAAACGGCGATTCTATGCCTGCCGTACCGCGCCGTTTCGTCCCGTCTCGGCGAATCCGGAAAACGCCTGCAAAAGGGGCAAGCCGGAGCGCACGAGATGCTGGCTCGTACCGCCTCGTTATGCGGCGTTCGTTTGCACAGCGTTTGCATCCGGGATGGGGCCGGTCGGCGCGACGAGCGCCGCAGCGCTTCCCCCGACCCCGCCCAACGCCAGGTCAGTGAGAGCGGCTCGTCGAGATGGCCGTTCGGGACGTGCCTGACTCTGACGGTGCTCCGCTCGTTTTACGTGCTCCGAACGAAGATGGGCCGGTCGGCCCATGACAACTCGGCTCGAAGCCGCGAGACTCAGCACGCCTCGAAGACGGAGCAGGGTGCGCTGAGCGGGAGAGGAGGGTTTTGGGGAATCTACCGCTCCGCGAGCAGCTACACCCAGCCCCGTCCTCCGAGGTTAGCGCTCGATAGGCTCCGATGCGGCGGGAGCCTTCGTCGAGTCGGCGGAAGCCACCCCGCTGCGGCAACGGGAGGCTCCGCCGGCTTCCTGTCTCTTTGCTGACTGGGAGCGTCAGTTCTTGCCCGTCGGATCCACGCTACGCCTCGCCTAGTCGCGCATCCGGCGATGTCCTCGACGACGAGTACCGGCGGCTGCTCCGCCTCGTCGTCGCGAACGTCGATGACCCGCAGCGTCGTTCGCCCGAGCGGAATCGTGTCGCCCGAGCGCCAGTTCGGGACCGCGCTCGTCAGCGTCGGCGGCTCGCCAGTTCGGCCGTCCACGGTTTCGAGCCTGAACAGAAATGCCATCCGGTCCTCCTGTCCGGGGCCGGACGGCTCCCTGAGTGTAAAGCCGAGCGTTGTCCGGACATAGGACAGGCAGCGTGGGGGCATGTGATGTGCGTGTGGGGGTCGATCCAAGTCGGCTGGGAAAGAACGCGAGAGCCGATCCCGTCTGGTGGTTCGGAAGGCCAACCCTGCGGCGCGCATGGAGCCGGAGCACCCTCCAACCTCTCCCCGGAGGTGGCGCTCGCCCTAGGCCGCAACAGCGCGGACGCCGCGCTCTGGCTCCACCCTGACGAAAGCGTTAATCTCGCCAGCGAGCCGAGCGGAGACTTCTTGGGGGAGAGGGACTCGGTTGCGGTCGCTCGGCTCCTACCGAGCGATTCCTGAACGTGCTCGTCTTCGACGAGTCCTAGTCTCTCTGTCGCCGCTGGCGTTCGGCGGCCTGACGGGTCGGGGCGCTCCTTGCCGGTCTGCTGTTCTTGTCTTTGGTTTAGGGCCGGGCGGCTAACCTGAACCCCGCGAGAGCTTCCGCGGTTCCCGGCCCGCGTTCAGGCTTCGCCGCCGAGGTCGTCCCCCGGCTAGTCGCTTTTTCGGCCAGGTTTCTGTGAGGTCGAGCGACCAAGGTAGGGGACGCGATTCCCTGCACCGCCTCTCCCCCTCGAAGACCCGCGGTCCCTTAAGGTGCTGCGCGCAGGCGCACCCCTTGGTCGTGCGGAGAAATGCCCGCGGCGGTGGGAAATTCAATCCCGTTTCGACAGCCTCAAACGGCGAAAGTTTCCGCAACGTGCGGACTTCACCGGCGCAGATACGGCTGGCCCCCGTATAGGGTCTCGCGTCCCCTCTCCCCTAGGGACAACTCGAAGCGAGCCGACAGGCCACTGCTTAGTCCGAGTCCACGCGCATCGCCCAAAGCTCTTTGCCGGCTGCCGGCTCGCTTCGACCGATCATCTGGCGCCCTTTGGGCGCTCTTTGTCACGCTTTCCGCCGGGAACGCGGCGGGCGCTGGCCGTCCGCGTCCGGCAACGATCAAACCACCGAGCCTCGAATCTCCGTGGAGACCGATCGCAGTTCGAACCTAGGTACGAGCCCCCTCTCAACCTGATTCGCTTGTGCCGCCACTCTGTTGGGCCAAGCTCACACAGTCAAGGCCAGCGGGTCGCTCTGCCGGTTCAAGCCGCAGGCTTAGCGTTCTTGCCCTCTCGTCGTCGCTCATCCGGTCATGTCCTCAACGACCAGCACCGGCTCATCGCCAACTTCGTCGTCGCAAACGGCGACTACGCGCAGCGTCTGTCGGCCGAGTGGGTCTCCGACTAGCGAAGAGATGCAAGCTCTTCGTAAAGAAATCGGATTTCCGACATTGAAGATTGGCTCGCAAGGGCATGAGATAGGTGGCTAAGGCACGCCCATTGCCCAAGGGGGAGAGGGTGGGGGCAAAGTCCGGACGTTGCTCCGACTAACGGCGGAATGGCAGCGTCCGGCCGCCTTGGCCGCAAAGTAGCGACCACTTCGCGCCATCGAGGCCGGGGAGCTTCTGCCTGCTGAAAGTCTGCCGTGCGGTCAGGCGGCGGTCAGCAGCTCGCAAAGCCCCTCGATGTCAGCAAAGTGCTGTGGCTCCAGTAAGACTTTCGAGGTTGATCTTCATCACGCCGGTGAACTCAACGGGTCGATGCCCCGCCGTGCTGACGATGACCGTACCGTCAGGTTCGACCCGGACCAGTTCGACGCTGACGTCCCTGAACCGCACCTGGTTGTTACCTGCGGTGGCCACCCAGTCGATGTTGGCGATGGTCAGGTCCTGCGGGCCGACCGGTCGACCAAGAAAAGTTAGGACTCTGAGTGAGCCGTTGATGGTAATGCTGACCTCAACCCGCAGGCAGGGCTCAGAATCGAGCTTCGGAACGTATCTGAGATGGTGATTGTTTCCTTCATGTGCAGCCGACGGCGCGACAAATCGCGGAAGAGCCTGCGACCGAGCCTCGTCTAGTTCTCCGAGGGGCCGGCTCCCGAACGGATCTCCCTCCTTCCGGGCGCTGCGGCCTCTGCACCCGGCCCCTCAAAACGGAAGCTCCTCGTCATCGACAGCCGCCGCGAAATCCCGACTTCTCGGCCTTGACGCCGAGCTTCGTCCGGGCCCGGCGCAGCGTCCGGTCGCTGATCCTCAGCGTGCTTGCCTCCTTGTAGATCTCGGCGGCCGGGTGACGAGTGCCGTCGGCGAAGTAGTCGCGCAGGAAGTCGACCGCCTCTTCGCGGGCCGAGCGCTCGTCCTCGTCGCCGGCGCTGAGCAGGGCACGGCCGTCGTGCTCCGACTCACCGAGTGGTTCGAGCCGCGAGTTCTCGACCATCGGTGCGCTTCCCTCGGCAGGCAGGACAATCGGCGCAAGTTGGTAGAGCAGGCTTGGCGCGAAGCAACTTCAAAGCGGCGACTCTATGCGTGTGCGCGTGTTCACAATCGGTCACGGCACGCGTCCGGCAGAAGAACTTACGGACATGCTTCGCACGGCCGGCGTCGAGACGCTCGTGGACGTCCGGAGGTTTCCCGGCTCACGCCGAAATCCGCAGTTCAATCAGGCGGCGCTCGCCGAGACGCTCAACGCGGTGGGAATCGCTTACCGGCATGCGGAGGAGCTCGGCGGCCGCCGCTCGAACGAGCCCGGCGAGGAGCGATTCCCGTGCATCCGCGTCGCGGCCTTTCGCAGCTACGCGGCGCGGATGGGAACGGAAGCCTGGCAACACGCGCTGGAAGCCGCGCTTGCGGAGCGCTCGCCGTGCTTCATGTGCGCCGAAACGCCGTGGTGGCGCTGTCACCGGCGTCTGGTCGCGGAGCTCTTGACTGCCCGCGGAGATGAGGTGATTCACCTGATCAGGCCCGGCCAGAGCCAGCCGCACCGCATGTACGACGAGAGCATGGTGCGCGAAGGCAGGCTGTATCTCTGTGGTGAAGCGGTTGCGTAAGCCGGCGCGCGGGAACGTTCGGGGGATCCGATCCGTTGAATATGGTGAGGGCCGGGCAACCCGGCCCAAGTGATTCTGGAGGAACGTTGAACGACAACAGAGTTCGCGAGCTGATCATCATCGGTGGCGGCCCCGCCGGCTATACGGCGGCGCTGTACAGCGCCCGCGCGAACCTCGACCCGCTTGTCATCGAGGGTTTCCAGTGGGGCGGTCAGCTGATGATCACGAGCGATGTGGAGAACTACCCCGGTTTTGCCGAGGGGATCATGGGCCCGCAGCTGATGGGCGAGTTCCGGCGCCAGGCCGAGCGCTTCGGCGCGGAGTTCG
>JBKOUJ010000075.1:0-28257 GCA_046723355.1 Actinomycetota bacterium
CGGCGATCTCGTCGGGCCTTGGCTCTCGCCCGAGCCGCTGGACGAGCTGGCGCTCGATGTGCACGACCTTGTTCAGCTTCTCGACCATGTGCACCGGGATCCGGATCGTCCGCGCCTTGTCGGCGATCGCCCGCGTCACTGCCTGGCGGATCCACCAGGTCGCGTACGTCGAGAACTTGTAGCCCTTGCGGTAGTCGAACTTCTCGACGGCCCGGATCAGGCCGAGCGATCCCTCCTGAATGAGGTCGAGGAAGCTGAGGCCGCGCCCCAGATAGGACTTCGCGATCGAGACCACGAGGCGCAGATTCGCCTCGATCATCTGAGTCTTCGCGAACATGTCGCCGCGCTCGATCCGTTTCGCGAGGTAGACCTCCTGGTCGGCGGTGAGCAGCGGCACCTTCCCGATCTCGCGTAGATAGAGCCGGAGCGAGTCGAGCGAGGGCTCGACGGTGAGGTCGAGCTTCGGTGTCTTGACCTCCTCCTCGGCGAGGTTCGGCTGCTCGTGCGGCGGATGCTTGTGCGTCTCGCCCTCGACGAGCTCGACGCCGTGATCGATCAGGTACGTGTAGAAGTCTTCGACCTGCTCCTTGTTGAGCTCGACGTCGTCGAGCCCCGTTGCGATTTCGTCATAGTTGAGGACGCCCTTCTCGAGGCCTTCCTGCACGAGCTTCTGGAGCTCTTCGACCTCGGGGAGCGAGATTTCGACGGTGAGCATCGACCTCCGCTTTCTCGTGCTGGTGGACTTGGGGGCTAGTACCTACTCAGACACGTGAAGAGGCCGTGGCGCCTGGCCCTCCCCGGCTCACTCCCGCGCGCGGCGGATGTTAGCGCGGAAGCCCGCAGTTTGGGAAAAATTTTCAGACGGCGATGATCTCGCCGACGATATCGCCGCGGCTGTTCCGGACCGGGACGCGGGCGAAGCCGTCGCCGAGGTCGTGGCCGAGTCGCGCGAAAAAGGCGGCGATGGCCGGACGGAGGGCGCGGTAGCCGCCGTCCCGGGTCTTCAGCACGACGCCGGTGCCGTCGGGCCCGGCCGCGCAGAAGAGCGCCTCGGCGCCGCCTTTGGCGGCCCACCCGGGCAGCGCCTTCATCAGCTCAGTGTCGGGCTGGCCGGCGCCTCCGACGAGCTGCGGGCGGGCGTGCATCGCTCCCGCGACGCGGGTGCCGCCGTCGCGAGTTCGCAGGCGGGAGAACATGAGCGCAACGCGCTCGAGCGGGAGCGCGAAGCAGACGACGCCGCAGCCGTCGACTCCCGTCTCGACGGCCGAGGGCTGGACCTCGGCCGCCGTTGCCACCTCGGCCAGGATCTCGTCCTGAAGGGCGTGGCCGGCAAGCCTGTAGCCCTCGGCCGGCCACCCGCGCGAGCGGCACGCGGCGAGCATCCCGGCGTGCTTGCCGGAGCAGTTGTGGTAGATCGGCTCCGGCGGGCGGCCCTCTTGGACGCCGACTTCGAGGTCTTGCTCGGTCGCGGGCGCCTTGGCCAGGAGCCTCCTGACGGCCTCGATTTGTTCCGGCTCGGCGCGATGGGAGGCAGACGCGATCGCAATGTCGGTGTCGTCGAGATCTTCGCGCGCACGCACGAGCGGCAGCGCCTGGAACGGCTTGGCCGCGGAGCGCAGGGACGTGATCAGCTCGCGGTCGCCCGCCTCCGCGACGACCTCGCCGTCCCGCACGGCGACCGCGTGGACGAGGTGCACCGACTCCACGAATGGCCCGCGCCTCACGGCTACGCTGATCGGGTCCATGAGGCGAGAAGGGTATTTGTGTGCCTGAGCTACCGGAGATGGAGGCGTGGCGCCGCCAGCTCGACGAGCCCGTGAGCGCCTTCCCGATCCAGAAGGCCGGGCCCGCACACATCGCGACGCTCAAGACGTTCGACCCGCCCCTCTCGGCCCTCGAGGGGCGGCGGCTCGCCGGAGCAAAGCGGCGTGGCAAGCGGCTGCTGTTCCCCACCGAGGATGGCGAGCTCGTCCTGCTCGTGCATCTGATGACGGCGGGACGGCTCCGCTACCTCGCACCGGGCGAGAAGGGCCCGAAGGCGCCGGCGTTCCGGATCCGCTTCGAGGGCGGCGCCGAGCTCGTGCTGACCGAGGCTGGGTCGAAGAAGCGCGCAGGGGTCTGGCTGCTCACCCCTGAGGCCGCCGAGGCCGAGCTCGCGCACCTCGGGCCGGAGGCGCTCGGTGTCGGCGCCGACGCGCTCGGCGAGATCTGCGCGTCCGAGTCACGCCGGCTGCACTCGCTGCTGCGCGACCAGCGGGCGATCGCCGGGATCGGCCGCGCCTGGGCGAATGAGATCCTCCACCACGCGAAGCTCTCGCCTTATGCGCTCTCGCGGGACCTGACTACCGAGGAGGTCGAGCGGCTTGCCGAGGCGATCGACGCCGAGCTGGCGCGCGGCCTCGAGCTCCGCGAGGGCGGAGCGGGCGACGCGCGCGTCTACCGCGTCCACAACAAGCTCGGCGAGCCGTGCTACGTGTGCAGCGCGCCCATTGCCCGCGTGGACTTCGAGGAGCACACCATCTACTACTGCGCGGACTGTCAGACGGGTGGCAGAACTCTCAAGGATCGCCGGCTATCGCGGCTGCTGAAGTAGTACGTTCGCGTTCGGATGCAAGTGCACGCGAACGGCCGACGGCTGTGGTTCGACGTCGAGGGGCCTGGGCTCGTGCCCGACGGCCAGACGATGCGCGAGCGCCCGACTGTCGTGTTATTGCACGGCGGTCCCGGGAGCTACGACCATTCCTATTACAAGCCCGACTTCGCGCGGCTGGCGGACGTCGCACAGGTCGTCTACCTCGACCTGCCGGGCCACGGCCGCTCCGAGTGGGGCGAGCCGGGGACTTGGAGCCTCGAGTTGTGCGCCGATGCCGTGCGGGACTTCTGCGACGCCCTTGGCATCGCCAGGCCGATTGTCTACGGGCACTCGCTCGGCGGTTTCGTCGCGATGCTTTACGGCACGCGCCATCCAAGTCACGGAGGCGCGCTGGTCCTCCAGTCGACGTTTGCCCGATTCGACCTCGAGCGCATCGCGGAAGAGTTCACCCGCGCCGGAGGGGCCGAGGTGGGAGAGATCGCCCGTCGTTCGTATAGCGGCGACCCCTCCGTGACGGAGGACGACTGGAATCGCTGCTGGAGCTTCGTCGGCCCTTGGATTCCCGGCGGCGACGAGGAGGCGAGGATGGTCGTCAACCTGCCGCTGAACAAGTCAGGACTCGACGTGATGCGCCAGTTCGACGTCGTCGATCAACTGTCCCGAATCGACTGCCCGACCCTCGTCAGCGTCGGGGAGCTCGACCCGATTACACCCGTCTCCGCTGCGCGAGAGATCGTCGAGGCGATGCCGGAGGCAGACGTGCGGCTCGAAATCGTCGAGGGCGCAGGGCACTTCCTCTGGAAAGATGTTCCGGACCGCTACTGGCCCTTACTCACCGAATTCGTCGCGGCTCGACAGCATTGAAGTGAGCGAAATCCTGCAGGCGCTCTATCGCGGCGAGGCCGCGACCGCGCGTGAGCTCGCTCGGGGTGCCGAGCTCGACATCTTCGAGGCTGCCGCGCTCGGCGAGACAGCGCGGGTCGGGCAGCTCCTGGACGACGATCCGGCGCTCGCGAACGCGTTCGGCGCCGACGGCTTCCACCCACTCGGGCTCGCGTGCTTCTTCGGGCACGTCGACGCGGCGCGTGTGCTGCTCGAGCACGGCGCCAACGTCGACGCGTTGTCGCGGAACGAGCACATCCAGACCGCCGCGATCCACGCCGCCGCAGCCTCCGGCGAAACGGGCGTGGACGAGGCAACGCGCTACGAGCTGGTGCAGCTCGTGCTGGATCACGGCGCCGACCCGAACCTCACTCAAGCCGGCGGGTTCCGAGCCATCGACGCGGCGCGCCAGAACGGCGACAAGGGGCTCGAGCGGCTACTGAAGGAGCGAGGCGCCGACGACTAGGAAGGGACTGTCACAAATGGGGACTGTCGCACCAAGCGTTATCGGGACAGTTCCCTGTCGAGGACAGACCCGCTAAACGGCTCGCACGTGCGCGCGCGTCACGTCGGCCGGCGAGCGGCAGCCGAGGTGGGTCAACCCGAGCGCGATCTCGGCTCGCAGCAGCTCCAACACCTCGCGGACGCCTTGCTCGCCGCCGGCGGCGAGGCCCCAGAGCACCGCCCGTCCCGCCAGCACCGCCCGCGCGCCCAGCGCAAGCGCCTTCAGGACGTCGGTGCCGCGCCGGATGCCGCCGTCCAGCAGCACCTCGACCCGCTCGCCGACCGCCTCGACGACCTCCGGGAGGGCGTCGAGCGAGGCGGCCACACCGTCGAGCTGGCGGCCGCCGTGGTTGGAGACGATCACGCCGGCCGCGCCGTGCTCGGCGGCGAGCAGCGCGTCCTCACCCGAGAGGATCCCCTTCAGCAAAACGGGCAGCGGGCAGTGCTCGCGCAGCCACTCGAGATCGCGCCAGCTGAGGGTGGTGTCGACGATCTCGCCGAGGGCTGCGTGGAACCCCTCTCGCTGCAGCGAGCCCGGGATGTTCGGTGTCGGCAGGTCTTCCGGAAGCGCGAACGCGGTGCGGAGATCGCGCTCGCGGCGTCCGGCCGCGGGGAAGTCGACGGTCAAAACGAGCGCCTCGAAGCCCACGGCCGCGACCTGTGCGAGCAGGTCAGCGGTGAACGCGCGGTCGGCCGACCAGTAGAGCTGGAACCAGAGCCTGGCGCCCGGGGCTGCTGCCGCGAGCTCGCCGGGCGTCACGCTCGAGAGCGTCGACTGGCACATGACCGTGCCGGCCGCTGCGGTGGCGCGCGCGGTAGCGAGCTCGCCGTCGCGATGCGCGAGCCGGTGGAAGGCCGTCGGCGCCACGAGCAACGGCATCGAGGCCTCGCCCGCGAGCACGTCCGTCGTGGTCGTCACCTCGGCGACGTCGACGAGCACGCGTGGCCGCAGCTGCCAGCGTGAGAACGCCGCCACGTTGTCGCGGAGGGTCACCTCGTCGCCCGCGCCGCCGGCGTAGTAGCCGAAGGGACCGGGGTCGAGGAGGCGTTCGGCCTCGCGCTCGTAGTCGGCGACGTTGAGAAGGCTCACTGCGGGAGCCGCACGTGCAGCGTCTCGCCGTCGAGCTCGACGGAGCCGCCGAGTGCGCGCACGAGGCGCACTCCGACCGCGGCTCCGAGATCCCGCAGGTCCTCGCCGAGCACCACCGGCGCGGAGGCGGGCGTGATCGGCGCGATCGTCAGCTCCGGACCGGCTGCGGTCATGTCGACCAGCTCCACTCCGCCGTGCCGGAGGGCGCATTGCGCGAGCGCGGTGACCGCCCGCTGCGTCGCCTCGACGTCGACGCGCACCTCGGCGCCGGCGCCGCCGACGCGGACGCGCTCCTCCCCCAGCTCCTCCGCGGCGCCCCGCGCAAGCTCGAGCGTGTTCGTCTCTTGCACGTGCGGCTCGTACCGCTCGTCCTCGATCCGCGCAGCGAGCCCGAGCTCGTCGAGCAGCTCGACCATCTGGCCGGCCGCGGACTCGATCATCTGCACGTAGCGCGAGGCCGGTTCTTCCAGCGAGTCGCCGCGGATCAGCGTCTTCGCAAAGCCGCTCACGGTCGCCAACGGAGTTCGCAGATCGTGCGCGGCCAGCGAGACGAGCCTCGGGAAACTGGATTCTTCGGTCACTTCGGTACGGTTGCTGTGCGATGAGCGACGGCGTGCATTTTCTCCAGGATCTTCAGGCCTCGCCGCCGGACGTGCGGATCGGACTGTCGCGGGCCGGGGTCAGCGGCGTCCGCAAGGCGATCCGGATCCGCTACGGCGAAAGAGAGAAGCTGATCGCGGCCGACATCGACTGCACCGTCGATCTCGACCCTTCGCAGAAGGGCGTCCACATGTCGCGCTTCCCCGAGTTGTTCGAGGAGGCGATCGAGGAGGTCGTCATCGAGGAGGCGCTGCTGGTCGAGCAGCTCGCCGCTCACATCGCCGCGCAGATCGTCGAGCGGCAGCGCGCGTTGCGCGCCGAAGTGCAGATCGTCGCGCAGTACCCGCTCGAGCGGCGAACGCCGGTGACGGACCTGCGTACGCAAGAGCTCGTCTCGCTGATCGGCCTCGCAGCCGCGTCCGAGTTCTCGACCCGCCGCGTCGTCGGCGTCGAGGCAACCGGCATCAACGCCTGCCCGTGCGCCCAGGGACTCGTTCGCGAGAGCTCGCGCGAGCGGCTCGAGGCGGCCGGCTTCGAGAGCGAGGACATCGAGCGCATCTTCGAGCTGGTCCCGCTTGCGACGCACAACCAACGCGGTCGCGGCACGCTCTACGTCGGGAGCGACGAGCCCGTCAACGCCGAGACGCTCGTCCGGATCGTCGAGGAATCGATGAGCGCGCCGGTTTACGGGCTGCTGAAGCGGCCGGACGAGCTCGAGGTCGTCGAGCGGGCTCACAGCCACGCCCGCTTCGTCGAGGACTCCGTACGGCTGGCCCTGCGCGGCACGCTCGACGCCTACGAGCTCGACGACGCCGATTTTCTCTTCTCGCGACAAGTTAACTTCGAGACGATTCACGACCACGACGTGGTCGCGGAGCGGTTCGGCACCGTGGGCGAGCTGCGCGCGGAGCTCGACGGGGGCCGCGTCATCCGGCACATGGAGCTGCGCGAGTGGATCAGGCCTGGACCTGGTAGCGGTTGACCCAGTCGTTCACAACGGCCCAGTCGAGGTTCGCGAAAAACGCATCGATGTAGGAGCCGCGGTCGGTCTGGAAATCGAGCCAGTACGCGTGCTCGTAAACGTCGAGCGCGACCAAGGGCGCGGCGTTCCAGATCGGGAACGTGTTCTGAGCATCTCCGGCGTAGTTGAAGAGGCGTCCTTCGTCCCAGTCGTAGGCCGTCCAGGCCCAGCCCCGTCCCGCCATGCCGGTCGCCTTCAGGTCGCGGGCCCAGTCCTCCACCGAGCCGAAATCGCGCTCGATGAGCTCACCGATCAACCCGTCCGGCGCTCCGCCGTCCCCGCCGAGATGCTCGAAGTAGATCTCGTGGTTCTTGATCCCGCCGATCGCGAACGAGAGCTCGATCTTGAGCGCCCGGAACTCCGAATAGATCTGATTCGCCGCGGCGAGATCGACGGAGCTCAGTCGATCGAGGATCTCGTTCCGCTTGTTCACGTATCCCTCGTACAGCCGGTAGTGCGCCTCGACCGCCTCGCGCGAGACCCCGTCGAGCTCGAGCAGTTCCGGCTTCAGCTGCCGGGGGACGATCTCCTCGTGATTGAACGCGAGCGTTGACACGGCGAATCCTTTCGTCGGAGACGGTGCGCGAGCATAGCCGGACGCGATAGCCTCGCCCGTAGCGACACGAAGGAGGAGAGATGCCATTCGAAGTCCCTCCGCTGCCGTACGACTACGCGGCGCTCGAGCCGCACATCGACGAGCAGACGATGCGCCTGCACCACGACAAGCATCACCAGGCCTACGTGGACAAGGCGAACGCGGCGCTCGAGGGCACCGGCGAAGAGGATCGCCCGGTCGAGCACATCCTGACGATCCTCGACGAGCTTCCCGAGGACAAGCGGATCGCGATCCGCAACAACGCCGGCGGCCACGCGAACCACTCGCTCTTCTGGGAGATCATGGGCCCGGACCGCGGGGGCGAGCCCGAGGGCGCCCTCGCGGACGCGATCGAGGACACGTTCGGCGGCCTGGACGAGCTGAAGAAGCAGATCAACGACGCCGGCGTCAACCGCTTCGGTTCCGGGTGGTCGTGGCTCGTCCACGACGGGACCGCTCTCGCCGTCTATTCCTTGCCGAACCAGGACTCGCCGATCATGCAGTCCGACGAGCCGCTGCTCGGGATCGACGTCTGGGAGCACGCCTACTACCTGACGTACCAGAACCGCCGCCCCGACTACCTCGAGGCGTGGTGGAAGGTGGTCAACTGGCCGGCCGTTGCGGAGCGTTACGAGCGCGCGACCGCCAAGGAGCGGATGCACGCGACCTGATTCGGAACCGCGCCGCCGGGGCGCATCGCCCCGGCGGCTCGGCGATTGACTAGCTGCGAATGACTTTTCTCTTGGTTCCGAGGTAGCAGGTCGCCGCCTGCGCGGCCGGCAGGATCGAACGGACTCGAAGCTTCGCCGGCAGTTTGATCTTGAACGTTGCCGACGTGACCTGCGTCGGCGCGGTCGTCGTCTTGGCGGTCCCGAGCGTGACCTTCTTCAGGGTCACCCACTTCGTGCGGCGGAGCCGCTGGAAGACGACGTACTTGCCGGCGAACGACTGCGCCGCCGTGACCGAGACCCTGAACTTGCCGAGAGCGAGCTTCTTCAGCGTCAGAACCGGCGCCACCTTCACGGCGACGGTCGTGCTGGTCGCGCCCTTCAGCTTCGCCTGGTAGTTCGTGTTCATGGTCGGCTTGGCTGTGTAACTGAACGCCCCGCCGGTCGTCGTGGTGGCAGACGCGGTCTTCTTGAACGCGTTCTGGCCGCATTCCTGGGTCTGGATGTCGATGGCCTCGCCGGTCTTCTGCGTCGAAAGGACGCCGGAGAGCGAGGTCGTGGCGCCGTAGGTCACGATTAGCGGCGCCGCCTTCAACGTCAACGAGGGCGGCGCGGCGGCAACCGGCGCCGCGCCAAGCGCGGCAAGGGTCACAACCAAGATCAGTTTCCTCATGGACAAAACCCCCTTTTCGTCGTTCCGGGGATGCCCGCCCGGCCGAGAAATAACGCCGTTTTAAGCGCGAAATTACGCCTTTCTTACGCCGTACTATGACTCGTTAGGATGCGCGCACTTGTGACAGGAGGCACAGGCCGGGTGGGTTCAGCAGTCGTCGAACGGTTGCGGGGGGACGGCTGGAAGGTGCTGGCGGCAGGCCGGGCAGACGGCGACGTCGCACAACCCGAGCAGGCGCAGGCGCTTGTCGAGCGAGCCGTGTCCGAGCTCGGAAGCCTCGATCTGCTCGTCAACGCCGCGGGCGAGGGATTCGCACCGAAGAGCGCCCTCGAGCTCACCGAGAACGACTGGGACCTGGCCTTCGGCGCGACCGCGAAAGGCAGCTTCTTCGTCACGCAGGCGGCGGCACCGTACCTGCGCGAGTCGCGGGGGACCGTCGTGATGGTCGAGGACGTGGCCGCTTACCAGCCGTGGCCGTCGTTCGCCGCCCACTGTGCGGCCAAGGCGGCGCAGGCGATGCTGACACGCGTCTTCGCGCGCGCTCTCGCCCCCGAAGTGCGCGTGTGCGGTGTCGCCCCCGGTTCTGTGGCGGTCGCGGCCGAGCAGGAGGAGCGGCGCGCCGCCGAGACGCTGCTCGGACGCATCGGAACCCCCGAAGATGTTGCTGAGGCGGTCGTCTTTCTCGCCGGCGCAAGCTTCGTCACGGGCGCTTCGGTCGTCGTCGACGGCGGGCGTCTGCTGCAATCCGCAGCAACGTGAGTGCGCGTAAAGACAAGGAGATGGAGCTCGCCCTAGATTTTCCTGCGCAGTCGCGCCCACGCAAACCGCAACCGGCCGCGGCCGACCAGTGCAGCGACGGCGAGCTGCTCGTGCGCATCGCGGGTGGTGACCGTGAGGCCTTCGACGTCCTCTACCAGCGCTTCGTGCGGCCGGTTTTCGCGCTCGCGCTGCGCCGCCTCGGCGACCGCGGCCGCGCCGAGGACGCGACTCAGGAGACATTCACTTCGGTCTGGCGCTCGGCCGGCAGCTACAAGCCCGAGCGCGGCCCCGGCGCGCCGTGGCTTTACGCGGTCGCTCGGAACGCGATCGTCGACCGGACCCGGGCCCGGTCGGAGCCTCCGGCCCAAGCCCCGGACGAGCCCACCACCGACCCAGGCCCGCCTGAGGAGGCGGAGCGCTCCTGGCTCGCCTGGCGTGTTCACCGGGCGATGCAGGAGCTGCCGGAGCACGAGCGCCCGCTGCTCGAGCTTGCGTACTGGAGCGGCCTCTCCCAATCCGAAATCGCCGATTTCCTGAACATCCCGCTCGGTACCGTGAAGACAAGAACACGCAGCGCGCTCGGCCGGCTTGCCGACGCGCTCGCGGAGCTGCAATGACCCGCGAACCGAACTTCGAAGACCTGGTCGGCGAGGACCTGCCCGCCGAGGAGGAGGCGCGGCTTCGCCGGGCCCACGAGCTGCTGCTCGCGGCCGGGCCGATCCCCGAGTTGCCGCCGAGCCTCGAGGAGCCGACCATCGGCGAGCAGCGACGACCCCAGGACGAGAACGTCTACCAACTGCTGCCGCGCCGCCGCGTGGGTGCCGCCCTCGCGCTCGCGGCCGCTATCGCGCTGGTTGCGTTTGTCGGCGGCTACATCGTCGGTTTCAGGCATGACGGGTTCACCGCGCAGTACTCGGTTCCGATGCATGGGGTCACCGGCGTCGACGCCTCGGCCAAGATCCAGATCGGCTCACGCGACTCGAACGGGAACTGGCCGCTGAGGGTCGAGGCGCGCGGCCTGCCGAAGCTGAAGACGGGCTTCTACGAAATGTTCCTCACCCACGGGAAGCAGATGTTCACCTGCGGAACGTTCGGCGGCGCCGGAGTGAAGACGGTCAAGGTGCGGCTCAACGCTCCGTACCAGCTGCAACGGGGCGACGGCTGGATCGTGGTGAAGGAAATGCCGGGACGGCCGGTGCCGGGCCCCACGGTGCTGACAACCGCCTAGCTAGGGCGCGACACCGCCGCTGTCGACGAACGCGGCATATGTGACGGGCATCTTCTCGGCGAAGAAGCGCTCGCACGCCTCGGCGTAGCGGCGGATCTCGCGCTGGGCGGTCTCGGCGGCCCGGAGCGAGACGAAGTTCATGAGCGAGCGCGCGTTGACCGTCCAGTAGAACTCGGTGTAGGCGCCCATCGGCATCACCAGCCGCGCCAGCTCGCGCGCAACGCCCTGCTCGACGAGCGTCGTGTAGGTCGCGTAGGCAGCGTCGTACAGGGTCCGTAGCTCCTCACGCGTCTGCTCCGCGAGCTCCGGGTCGACCGGCTCGAACGAATAGGCGCCCGGCTTGCCGACCTGGGAGCGCACATCCTCCGGGGCCGGGACGTAGAAGTCGTCAGTCGCTTTCGCGTAGCGCATCGAGAATTCGTTGAAAGAACCGACCCGGTGGCGGAACCACTCGCGTGCGACGAAGAGGGGCGCGCGGACGTGGAAGCGGAAGGCGTTGTGCTCGAAGGGCGTCCCGTGGCGATCCCGCATCAAGAAGCGGATCAGGCCCTCGTCGGACTCGTCCATCTCGGTCTTGTGGCGGGCGAAGCTGACTCGTGCGCCGTTGACGACCGAGAGGTCGCTCGCCATCGAGTCGTCGAGGCGGACGAACCCGTGATCGAGGACCGGGATCGTGTTCTCGGTTATCACTTCGGCCATGGCCGCCACGTCGGCGAGTCTAGCCGGGGCATATGTCGGCACCTCGGGGTGGAGCTACCCGTCTTGGCGGGGCGGCTTCTATCCCGCGGACGCGAAGCCTGAAGCGTTCCTCTCTTTCTATGCAGAGCGCTTCGACACCGTCGAGCTGAACACGACGGGCTATCGGCTGCCGGCGGAGGATCTGTTCGCACGCTGGGCCGCGCAGACGCCAGACGGCTTCCGCTTCGGGGTCAAGATGCCGGTCGGCCGGCTCGACCGGATCGGCACCTTCGTCGAGCGCGTCGGGCTGCTGGGCGACCGCCTCGGCCCCCTTCGCGTGGTCGTGCAGAGCGCCCGCGACGACGGACTCCTCACATTCCTGCAGGGCTCGTTGCCGAGCGAGCTCGAGGTCGCTTACGATTTCCGCCACGACTCGTGGGCGGGCGTCGACGTGCCCATCCGGGTGAACGCCTTCGACGGCGAAGCGCCGTACCGGTACTTCCGGCTCCGCGAGCCGCCGTACGATGACGAGGCCCTGCACGGCTGGGCGGCGCGCTTCCGCCCCCTGCTGGAGGCCGGCACCCGCCTCTACTGCTACTTCATGCACGAGGACGAGCCGACAGCGCCGCGGTATGCGCAACGTCTGCTCGAGCTACTGAGGTAGGTTCGCCCCTCCGTGCCGGACTATCCGAAGCTCCTCGCCAAGCTCGCCGTCCACGTCGGCGCCGATCTTCAACCCGGCCAGGACGTCGTCGTCGCCGCATGGGATCCCGTCCAAGCTCCGATCGCTCGGGCCGTCGTCGAAGAGGCGTATGCCTCCGGCGCGCGGTACGTGAGCGTCGTCTACTGGGACGGCGCCGCGAAGGCGTCGCGGATCCGCCACGCGCCGGACGACTCGCTCGGGTTCATCCCGGACTGGTTCAGGCGGGTGACGACGGAGGCGGTCGAGCGCCGCAGCGCCTGGATCTCGCTGATGGGCGACCCGGACCCCGACGTGTTCGCCGACGTCGACCAGGACCGCTTGGGGCGCGACCAGATGCCGTACATCCCCGAGATCTTCGAGGCGATCTCGAGCCGCGCCATCAACTGGACGGTCGTGCCCGGACCGACCCCGGCCTGGGCCGAGCGATTGTTCGGCGACCCGGACGAGCAGCGGCTCTGGGAAACCCTGGCGCCGATCCTGCGGATGGACGCAGAGGACCCGGTGAAGGCCTGGCGCGACCACGTCGCCCACCTGACGGATCGCGCCGCCTCGTTGAACGAACGGCGGTTCGACTCGATCCGCTTCCAGGGCCCGGAGACCGACCTTACGGTCGGTCTGATCGACGGCCACCAGTGGCTGGCCGGCGTCTTCCCGACGACCTGGGGCCCGGTCCCCGTCGTGAACCTGCCCACCGAGGAGGTCTTCACGACCCCGGACCGCCACCGTGTCGAGGGCACCGTACGGATGACGAGACCGGTGCTGATGACAGGCGGTGCGCTCATCGAGGGCCTGCGCCTGCGGTTCGACGGAGGCCGCGTGACCGAGGTCTCGGCTGATACGAACGAGAAGGCCGTGCGCTCGCAGGTCGGTCTCGACGAAGGCGCTTCACACCTCGGTGAGGTCGCGCTCGTCGATAACTCGTCGCCGGTGGGGAGGAGCGGGATCCTCTTCGGCGACATTCTGCTCGACGAGAACGCGGCGTCGCACATCGCCTGGGGAAACGCCTACGAGCTGGCCGTAGCGGGGCTCCCAGCCGGACGCGAGGAACAGGAGCGACTCGGCTTCAACCACTCCATCGTCCACCAGGACGCAATGATCGGCGGTCCCGAGGTGAGCGTCGACGGCCTCGAACCGGGAGGCGCGGCCGTCCCGATCGTGCGCGACGGCGACTGGGTTCTCTAGCCCGGTCCGAGCTAGTCCGAGGGCTGCGGCACGACGCGGATGTAGGGCTTCGGCGACTCCCACTCGCCGAAGATCTCCTTCGCCTCGTCGTTCGAGACCGAGCCGGCGATGATCACGTTCTCGCCCTGCTGCCAGTTCACCGGGGTCGCGACCTTGTGCTTCGCCGTCAGCTGGAGCGAGTCGATCACGCGTAGGACCTCGTCGAAGTTGCGGCCCGTCGTCATCGGATAGACGAGGATCAGCTTGATTTTCTTGTCGGGCCCGATCACGAAGACGTTCCGGACCGTCTGGTTGTCCATCGGCGTCCGCGAGCCCGCCTCGCCGGCCGTCTCGGCCGCGAGCATCCCGTACAGCTTCGCGACGGTCAGGTACGGGTCGGCGATCAGCGGATAGTTGGGCGCGGCGCCCTGGGTCTCCTCGATGTCGCGAGCCCACTCCGAGTGATCGCTCTCGGAGTCGACCGAGAGACCGATGATCTTCACGTCGCGCTTGTCGAACTCGGGCTTGATCCGAGCCATGTAGCCGAGCTCGGTCGTGCAGACCGGGGTGAAGTCCTTCGGGTGCGAGAAGAGCACCGCCCAGGAGTCGCCGATCCAGTCGTGGAAGTGAATCGTGCCTTCAGTGGTCTGCGCCTCGAAATCGGGTGCCGTATCGCCGATTTGCAATGCCATCTGTCTCCCTCCGCCCCCCGGAATCGTTTAGCGGAGAAGCGTACTCCCCTAGCCAGGGGCTGCGTCGAGCCGTTGCTCGTAGGCGCCGCTCTCGACGATCTCGGCCAGCTGCGCCGCCGCACAGCGAACTTCGTCGTCGGTCGTGAAGAAATGTGGGCCGAACCGGATCCCGACGCCCGGCCGGACGTCGCACACGATCTCGCGCGCGTCGAGCTCCCGCTGGACGGCTTCGGCCTCCGGTGTCCGGACGACGACGGCGCCGCCGCGGCGGTCCGCGCTTCGCGGGCTCGCGATCTCGAACCCGGACGCCTCGAGCAGCTCGGCGAGCAGGCCCGTCTGCCGGAGCGAGTGCTCGCGGATCCGCTCGACGCCGACGTCGGCGATCAGGTCGTAGCCGGCCGTCGCGGCGTAAAGCGCCGGCACGTTCGGCGTCCCCGTCAGGAACCGCCACGCTCCGTGGGCGTATTCGAGCTCGGGCTCGAAGGCGAACGGGCGCGCGTGCGCCTGCCAGCCGGTGAAGGTCGGCTCCAGCCGCTCGGCGAGGTCGGGCCGCACGTAGAGCCATCCGGCGCCGGGCCCGCCGCAGAGCCACTTGACGCTGCCCCCGACCGCGAAGTCGACGTCGAGCGCGGTCAGGTCGAGCGGAATCGTGCCGGCCGAGTGGTAGGCGTCGAGGACGACGAGCGCGCCGGCCTCGTGCGCGCGGCGAACCATCCCCTCGACGTCCTGGATCTCGCTCGTCATCGAGAGGACGTGACTGATCGGGACGAGCAGCGTGCGCTCGTCGATCGCAGCGATCACGGCTTCGTCGTTCTCGACTATCTCCACCTCCGCCCCGTGTCGCCGCTGCGCCTGCTGGAGGTAGCGCACCGACGGGAACTCGCCCTCGCCGAAGACGATCCGGTTGCGCGGCGGCTCGAACCCGAAGCACGAGAGCACCACCGCTTCGGCGACCGCGACGTTCTGGTGCATCGCGATCGAGCCGGGCGGCGCCCCAATGATCCGTGCGAGCCGGTCGCCGGCCGCCACCGACGTCTCCCACCAGCCCTCCTCCCAGGCCCGCACACCGCGCTCGCGCCACTCGCGCGCGTACCGTCTCAGTCCCTCCTCGGCGCCGATGGGCATCGCGCCGAGCGAATGGTTGATCAGATAGGTCGTGTGCTCGAGGATCGGAAAGCGATCGCGATAGCTCTCGAGCGGCTGCATCAGCGTGCCTCGCGTGCCGCCACGGGCGCCGGCGGCGCGGGCCGAGGCGGGGGCTTGGAGTCGACGAGCACGGCAGCGACCAGGAGGATCGCCATCCCGACGGCGCTCTCGCCGGCGAGGCTGCCGCGCAGCCGCGGTAGCACCGGGCCGCCGCTACCGCGCTCGAGAGCAGGCCGCGCGACGAAGTGGTGGACTGCGCCCCAAGTGAGAGCGAGCGAGACAAGTCCGAGCTTCACGAGCAGCACGCGCCCGTAGCTTGCCGTCCAGAGGTCGCTCAGCGCCGGCAGCCGGACGATGCTGAGGTAGACGCCGGCACCGAGGACCACCGCGACCAGGACCGACGCGAACCGCGAGAAGCGCAGGAAGGCTTCGCGCCGGAGCTCCGGCGCCGTCGGCCAGATGACGAACGCGAGCTGGACGAGCCCGCCGATCCAGAGCGCAGCCCCGCAAAGGTGCGCCCAATCGGCGAGCTCGGAACGCCACGACGAGCCCGGGTCGACGGCGGAGTGGCCCGAGAGCGAGAGCCCGGACGCGAAGCCCAGCCCGAGCACGAGCGCGGGCCAGAGCAGGATCCGGCGGTCGGTCAGCCAGGCGAGGAAGACGAAGGCGGCGACGAACGCGTAGCCGAGCGTCATCGCGATGAATGCCTCGCCGAAGCGCGTTCCACCGGAGATCGACGAGAGGTCGCCGTACAAAAAACTGACGAACGGCAGCTGAAGGGCGTCCTCTGCGCGGAGGAGGAAGGCGACGATCCCGACCTCGAGCGCTGCCACGACACCGGCGCCGACGAAGAGGAAGAACCGCCGTTCCGCCGCCTCCGGCAACTCGCCGCGTGCCACGAGCAGGCGGAAGCCGAGCCCGCCAAGCAGCAGTGCGAGCGAGAGGAAGTACGCCCAGCGGACGATGTGCTCGGTCGTCGTCGGCCCGGAGGAACCGTATGCCTCGGTCGGCGGCGGCGGCTTCACGCGGACCCCGAACGTGAACACGCCGGAAACGACGTGGCCGTCTTCGGAAAGCACGTGCCAGCGGACCGTGTAGGGCCCGCGCGGCAGTTGCCGAAGCGGGACGCTGACCGTCTGGCCGTTCGCGCGCGCCGTTCCGGACAGCGTTTTCCCGAGGCGGTTCTTGACCTGGATCGCGTTCGGCTCGGCTTTCACGGACTGGTCGAACCGAAGCACCACCGAGCGCGGCGTGGCCTGCAGTCGCTCCTGGTAGTGCGGCGATGTCGAATTCAGGTTCGCGTGCGCGAAGGCCTGCGCCGGCAGAGCCAGGGCAAGAACAATTCCTGAAATCACTCCCGAGCGGAGCGATGGGCGTAACCAGTGCGGACGCAATGGAAAATGCGCAGCATTTTTCGCGGTAATCATCGGTGCGGTTCGCCGGCTACGGGCGACAGGTGGCCAAACACCGGCGCGATGTCGCGGTCGCAGTAGAGGGAAACGGAGAGGAAGATGAAGACGAGCGCAAACCCCGTCTGCAGCGCGGCCGCGCGCGGCCGAAAGCTCCGGAGCAGCGGGAACACGGCCCCTCCGACCATCGTCCACCCGATCAGGTGGTGCAGGAACGCCGAGCGCGCGTAGAACCAGCCGTTCTGCTCGTGGATCAGGAAGGCAGCGCCCGAGACCAGAAAGGCCAGCGCGGTGCAGAGACGCCAGTAGGGGCTATGCAGCTTCCCGCGTGCGAGCCCGAGCTCGGCGGCGCCCGCCAGCATCATCACCTGCGCCCACGACCCGTGGGCCAGCATGTGAATCGTCGAGCTCGTGAAGAACACCATCACGGGCCACATCAGCACGCCCATCAGGAACGCGAACGACGGCCAGAGGTACGGCCGCCACGGACGTCGGCCCCACGCCTCCGCGCCGACGACCGCCTCGGCGAGCAGAAGCAGCCCGATGATCAAGAAGCCGGTCGCGAACCACCAGTGGACGAACTCAGCTTTCGGCAGCATCCTCCACCTCTTCGAGGTCCTCGAGCAGCCCGGGCGCGAGTACGAGCGCGAAGACGAGCCCGACGACGATCACGTACAGCGGCGGCTCGGAGAGCAGCCACCAAAACCCTTGCCCGCGTGGGTGCAAGAAGGTGAGCCTGTACGGCTGCAGGAACGCCCAGGCGACGCCGCCGAGCATCGTCACCGGGCCGATCAGATTGACGGCGACGGCGCGCGGCGATCGTCGGCGCAGCTGCGCGGCCGCCTCGGTTGCGAAGTGCGACTCCATGCTCCTCCCGCGAGGTCGACGTCACGACGAGCCCGCGGGCGGCCTGCGCGCGCGGGCTAGGCGACCAGGGGAGGCGGGCGGCTCTCGAACGCGAGGCCGAAGCGGCGGCGCGGCGGGCTGGACTCCGTCGTGCGGCGAACCGGCGGAGCTGCCGAGACCTGTGCAGCCCGGTTCGCGTGCGCGACCGCGGCCTCGGCGAAACGCTCGTAGGCGGACAGCCAGCCGGCGACGATGCCCCAGCCGATCGCGACGAGAACGGCGAGCACCGCGAAGACGGGCAGGGCCGACGTGTGCAGCCACGGAGCGAGCAGCGGCCAGCGTCCGCTCGAAAGTTGCTCCGCGTCGGTCTGCAGGAGGTAGAAGAGCGCGGTGACAACGAAGGACGCGAGCCAGAGGCGCGGCGAGAACACGACGCGGACGCGCGGCACGCGCGACGGACGCGAGCCGACCGCCGTGAGCAGGCGCCGAGCTGCGCGCGCAGCGGAGTGGGCGCGCGCGAACCGCCAGGCGAGCCGGGCGAGCAGGAGCGCGATCCCCACCTTCACGCCGGCGAGCAGGAACGGGTAGTAGTCAGCACCCGCGTACCCCGGCGCGGCGACGTGGCGGCCCACGTCGAGCCGGTGGGTGAGGCTACGGCCTACAAGCTCGGCAACGAGCGCCAGCAGCCCGAATGCGAGCCCCGAGAGAAGGCGCTGATGGCGACGCGCCGCCGTTTGCACGGCTCGATGGTACTGCGTAGGCGAGAGGCCGGGCTACCCGACGGCGGTGAGCAGCCACCCGCCCGGTGTCGAGCCGTCGAAGCCGAGCAGCATCACGCGTTGCCACGTGCCGAGGCAGAGCTGTCCGTCGCGAAACGGGATCTGCTCGGTGCGCGGGCCGATCAGGAACCTGACCAGCCGCTCGCGGTCATTCAGCTCGTGCGGCACGAGTCGCGCGAGCAGATCTTCGAGGTCCTCGAAGAAACCGCTCTCACGCTCGTTCACGCGCACGATTCCGGTCTCGTCCGTCGGCGAGAGGTACGCGATTCCGTCGACGTGCCCGTTCCGCGTGAGCTCGTGCGAGACGTCGTTCGTGATGTCGATGACCGTCAGCGAGGGAAGGGCGCAGGCGATCGAATACGGGATCTCGACCGAGGTCAACGCCACAGCTCCGGGGGCGATAGCGTCTGTTGAACGACGGTCGGCAGCGAAGCTGCGAGAAGTCCGTCCAAACCGGACGCGTAGCGTGTCAACCAACGACCTCCCGGGGCAGGCGGAAGTGGACGTCCTCGCGGGCGACCTCCACCTCGGTGAGCTCGTCGTAACCAGCGGCCGCGAGCTGCGCGACGACGGCCTGGACGAGCTGCTCCGGCGTCGACGCGCCCGCGGTCAGCCCGACCGTGGCGTGTCCTGCGAGCAGGCCACCATCGATCGCGCTCTCGCCGTCGATCAGCGTCGCGGATGCGCCGTGCAGCTGGGCGACCTCGACGAGCCGCTGCGCGTTCGAGCTCGTGTCGGAGCCGATCACCAGGATCAGCGACGCCCCCTGCGCCACCATCTTCTTGACGGCGTCCTGACGGTTCTGCGTCGCGTAACAGATGTCGTTCGCGTCCGGGCGCTTCAGATCTCCGAACTGGTCCGAGAGCGCATCCACGGTGGAGGCAACGTCGTCGAGCGACAGCGTCGTCTGCGTGATCACCGCGACCGGCTTGCCGCCAGGATCGAGCCGCTTCGCGTCCTCGGCCGATTCGACCACGACCGTGGACTCGGGCCGCTCTCCGCTCGTCCCGATCACCTCGACGTGATCGGCGTGGCCCACGAGCGCGACGACATGGCCGCTGTCGGCGTAGCGGCGCGCCTCGGCATGCACCTTCGAGACGAGCGGGCAGACCGCGTCGACGACGCGCAGGCCTCGCGCCTCGGCGTTCTTTTTGACCGCGGGCGCGACGCCGTGCGCCGAGAGGACGCAGATCTCGCCCTGCGGAATCTCGTCCTCGCTCTCGACGAAGACCGCCCCGAGTGCCTCGAGCCGCCGCACTACGTGTTCGTTGTGAACGATCTGGTGGCGCACGTAGACCGGGGGCCCGTGTTGTTTCAGCAGCCTCTCGACGATCTCGATCGCGCGGTCCACGCCCGCACAGAACGACCGCGGCGCCGCGAGGAGGACACGCTTGCTCACGCGACTGCCTCCAGGCTCTTGAGCGCGCGCCGCGCGTCCCGTGCCGCCCTGGCCGTGTCCCGCGGGGCGCGGAGGAAGCCTCGGGCGAGACCGGCGTAGTCGACGTTTCCGTCGAGTCGAATGCCGTCGGCGAGGCCGGCGAGCTCGCGGCCCGGCGCGTCGCTGATCGCACGGATGCAGCCGACCAGCCGCCCACTTCGTGCAAGCGGTCCCGACTCCATGTCGACCGCGTCCGCGCCGCTCGACTCATGCAGCTGGTCGCGCTCCGCGGGATCGTCGATGATCCGGCTCGCGCCGAGGATCGTGCCGGTCACCCCAGGCGTCACCCCGAGCGGCGGTCCCTCCCAGAGCACTTCGCCGTTCTCGTCTACGACGCGCGTCGCGTCGATCACGGTGCCGATCTCGAGCCCCGGCCTGAGCGCACCCGCGATCCCGAACGACACGAGCCTTCCCTCGCTCGGAATGCCGCTCGAGGCGCCGAGGCCGAGCCGGACCGTCGGCCCGAGCCGCCTGGCGATCCGCTCCTCGACGCCCATGGCGCAGGCAAAAATCAACCCGTCAGCGTCCAAGCCATGCTCCGGACGCCTTCCTTGAGACTGTCGGCCGCGACCAGCGCCGCCGACGGCTCGAAGCCGGAGTGGATCCCGCAATGCTCGCAGCGCGGGTCGTTGCCGGGGCCGTAGTCCTCCCACTCGATCCCTTCGAGCAGCGCGTCGTAGGTCGGGAAGATGCCGTCGGTGAGGAGGTAGCACGGGCCCTTCCAGCCGTACGGGTTCCGCGTGATCGATCCCCACGGCGCGCAGGCCAGCGTCCGCTCGCCGGCCAAGAACTCTTGGTAGACCGGGCTGGCGAGCCAACGGTAGCCGTGCCTCTTCGCCGCCGCCTTGATGATGCGGAACTTCTGCTCGTGCTCCGCCCGCGTCATCGTCAGGTTCGGGTCGATCTGCGAGTACTGATAACCGGGAGCGACGAGCATCCCGTCGATCCCGACGTCGTTCGTCAGGTAATCCATCATCTCGAGGACGTCCTCGACCTTCGTCTCCTTGAAGATGGTCGTGTTCGTCGTGACGCGATACCCGGCCGCGCGCCCGGCCTTGATGGCGTCGACCGCGGTGTCCCAGAGACCCGGGTAGTCGCAGATGTAGTCGTGGATCTCGCGCATGCCGTCGAGGTGGACGACGAACGTCAAGCGCGGGTTCGGCTCGAACACCCCGAGGAACTCCTGCAGCTTGAGCGCGTTCGTGCACAGCTCGATGTTCTTCTGCATCTCGAGCATCCCCCCGACGACGTCTTCGATCCCCTTGTAGACGAGCGGCTCGCCGCCGCAGATGGAAACGACCGGCGCAGGGCACTGAACGCCTGCGTCGATGCATTCCTCGACGGACAGCCGCGCCTTGTTCGACTCGTACTCGCGGATCTTCCCGCAGCCGATGCACGCGATGTTGCACGCGAGCGTCGGCTCGAGCATGAGGACGAGCGGAAAGCGGGCGCCGGTTCGCTTCTGCTTCGCGACGTAGCTGCCGATCTGGATCGTCGAACGGAGTGGGAATTTCATGCGGCGAGCCTTTCTCGTAGACGTCCCAGGGCCATGAGCGGGAAATGCAGACGGTAGAGGTGGTAGCGGATCATGAAGTCAAGCGGGAATCCCGTGCCGGTGTAGTGGTTTTCATCCCAATCGCCATTAGATCGTTGTACGAAACAAAGCCAGTCGACGGCGCGTTTGGCCGGTTCGGATCCGGCCTCGCCTGCCGCGGCGTAGCCTAATAGCGCCCATGCCGTCTGCGAAGGGGTTGCCGGGCCGCGGCCGCGCAGGGTCGGGTCGGTGTACGAGAGGATGTCTTCGCCGAAGCTTCCGTCGGGACGCTGAACGGCGTCGAGCCATGCGACCGCAGCCCGCACCGCGGCGTGGTCGGACGGAACCCCGCAGGCCGCGAGCGCCGGCAATGCAGCACCCGTTCCGTAGATGTGGTTGACCCCCCAGCGACCGAACCACGAACCGTCCTCCTCCTGCTCGGCGAGCAGCCAGTCGAGCCCGCGCTCGACGGCCCGGCCGTAGCCCGGTTCGGACGCGAGCGCCTCGAGCGCGTGGGCGGTGACGTCGGAGCTCGGCTCGTCGGTGACCTTGCCGAAGTCGCAGAACGGCAGCTTGTACAGCCAGAGGGCTTCGTTGTCGACGTCGAAGGCACCCCACCCCCCGCTCCGGGACTGCATCCCGGCGGCCCACGCAAGGCCCCGGTCGACGGCGTCGGAGCCGAGATCGAGGCGGCGCAGCGCCAGGGCGACGACGGCAGTGTCGTCGACGTCCGGGTAGAGGTCGTTTTCGAACTCGAAGGCCCAGCCGCCGGGCGCGAGGTCTGGCAGGCGCACGGCCCAGTCCCCCTTGACCGTCACCTCCTCGCTGACGAGCCACTCGCCGGCGCGGCCGAGCTGCGGGTGCGACCCCGGCACACCGGCATCGAGCAACGCGATCACTGCGAGGGCCGTATCCCAGATCGGCGACTGACAGGCCTCTGGGCGGAGCCGATCGCCTTCGTCGATCGTGAAGCCGCTCCAGCCGTCGACGGCCGCGCGCAGCGTCTCGTCCTCGAACCCGTGCCCGAGGGCGGCAAGCATGATGATCGACCAGACCCACGGCGGCTGGATCCCGCCCCACGAGCCGTCCGCCTCCTGGCGGTCGCGGACCCAGCGCTCGGCGGTGGCGAAGGCGACACGGCGGATCGGCCCCGGCCTTGACGGCTGCTTCGTCTGGCCCGGGCGAGCACCGATCTCACGCAGGTCGATTGCCGCCGGCCGCACCGGCCTGAGCGCCTGGACGACCGAGAGCGGCACGACCGTCTGCCGCGCCCAGCAGGAGAAGTTGTAGACCGAGAACGGCCCGTCCGGCGGCAGCAGGATCACCTCGGGGGGCAGCCGCGGGATCCACTGCCATGGCCAGTGCCCAAGCAGCGCCAGGAAGCACTTCGTGAACACACGCGCGCGCGACGCCCCGCCCTCGGCTCTGATGTAGTCGCGCGCGCGGGAGCCCGGTTCGACGCCGGCCAGCTTCAGTGCCGCATAAGCCTCGATGGTCGTCGAGAGGTCGGCCGGGCCGTCGAACCAGATCGCCCAGGTTCCGTCCTCCCGCTGCCGCGCGAGCAGCTCGTTCGCGATCTTCCGGTCGAGCTCGGGCGTTCGCAGGCCCAAAAAGTGGTGCCAGAAAAGGTGCTGGGCGATCATCGTTGCGTTGGACTCGAGCTCGCCGACCCACCAGCCGTCGGGGTGCTGGAGCTCCAGCAACCGTGCGGTGGCCTTCTCGACAGCGCTATCGAGGCTCGTTCCCGTTCTGTCCGGGGCAACTGTCACTCGGCTTGCCGTCTCACTCCGATCGGTACCTCTCCATCAGCCGGGTTTAGACGGCTGCACCGGCAAAGCCGGTACAGCCTTTGGGTCGGCATCGCGAGCGACGCCTCCGACTGTCACCATAGTTGCCATATCGGACAACATACGCGCAGCGGCCCGTCCGCTCCTCACGGCGCTCTCCATGGTCGGCGGCCAGGGCGCCGCCCGCCAGGCTCCAGCGAGCGCGATGCCGTCGCGGTCGGAGTCGGGCAGCGTCATCCCCGGCCGGACGGCAACCGTCGCCTCGGGCTCTCGGCTGACCCGCGACCAGATCACCTCCGCCTCGCCGAGCCGCTCGGTAACCTGATCGGCGATTCGGTCGACGAGCTCACGGCCGCGGATCTCGAGCAGCTCCGGCGCCGCGCTCGATACGACAGTCAAATACTGGCCCCGCTCCGGTTCGTGTCCGGTCAGGCGCCCGCGATCGAAGACCCAGTGGGCATCGCTGCGGAGCAGCGCCGCCAGCGGCTCGCGCAAGATCACTCGGTCGAAGAGCAGGTGGACGCTCACGATCGGCGAGTAGTCGAGGCTCGCGTGGCCGCCGAGCAGGCGCGCCGCCTCGTCGGGCGGCAGGCCGAGCACGACCGCATCGGCATCGAGCTCGTCGAGATGGTCGACGCGAACGCTGGTCAGCACCCGGGCACCCGCCTGCTCGAGCGCTCTCCGCGCCGCGTGACCGTGCATCTCCCCCAGCGGCGCGGTCGGCAGCACGAGGTCGCTTGCGGACCGTCCCGACCGAAGCGCGGTCACGACCGTGAACCACGCCGCTTTCGCCTGCACCTCTTCGGTGCGGAGGTTGAGGCCCGGCCGGATGAAGACGTCCCAGAAGCACTCGATCGCGGCGTCGGTGTGGCCGTGCCTGCGGAGAAAGGCGCCGAAGGTCTCGTCCTCGCCTGCCTCGAGCCGCGGGAACCACGCGAGCAGCGACGCGATCCGGATCCGGTCGCGCACGCCGAGGTGCCGGTACGAGAGCAGCGGGCCCAAGCCATAGCCGATCTTCGCGCTGCGCCTGCGCTCGTCGATCACGGTCAGCTCGAGCCGTAGTCGCTTGACGTCCCCGCCGCTGCCGATCCGATCGAGAAAGGCGAGGTACTCGGTGAAGCAGCCGAGCGCGATGTGCTGCCCGTTGTCGGGCGGGGGCTTCGGATCGCCTTCGCGCTCCGGGAGCGTCTGGACCTTCCCGCCAAGCGTCGGTCGCGCCTCGTAGAGGGTCACTTCGTGCCCGGTGTCGACGAGCTCCAAGGCCGCAGCCAGCCCCGCTAGACCGCCGCCGACAACCGCCACTCTCACTCCACGCCGTCCAAGTCCGTCGGTGAGCCGATCCAAGCCCGGGGATTAGACGGCCGCGGCGGCAAAGCCGCCACGGCCTCCAAGCGGCATCGCAAGCGACCCCTCATCGCGCGAGCGCCGCTCCGACGACCCGCAGCTTCGCGACCGGCGAAAGCGTCGGGGCGCCGTCGAAGACGTCGAATCCAGCCGCCTCGATCCGGTCGAGCGTCGAGCGGTAGAGGCCCGCGAAGGTCGCAACGCAGGCGGCGCTCCGACGGTCGAGGTAATCGAGCAGCGTCAGCCCCTCGGCGAGGTGCGCCCGCGAACGCGCCGCCTGAAACGCCATCAGCTCTCGCCACTCAGGCGTTGTGCGTCCTGCCGCGATGTCGTCCTCCGACACGCCGTGCCTCTCGAGTTCGTCCTGCGGCAGATAGACACGGCCCAGGCGCCAGTCTTCAGCAACGTCCCGGATGATGTTGATCAGCTGCAGCGCGATGCCGAGCGTCTCGGCCCGCTCGGGTTCGTCCGCTCCGTAAACGGGGACACAGGCGCGGCCGACCGCCCCGGCGACGCGCGCGCAGTACCCACGGAGCTCGTCGAACGTGGCGTAGCGCCTCTGCTCCGTGTCCTGAATCCCGCCGTCGATCAGGGCATTGAGCGCGTCCCTGGGGATTGCGAACCGGCCGCGCGCGTCTGCGAGCGCGACGAGGGTTGCGTCCTGGCCCGGCGGCGCCGCGAGAGCTGCCCGCAAACGCTCGAGCTGCTCGCGCTTCGTAACGTCCGCCAGCGAGCCGTCCGCGATGTCGTCGACACGCCGGGCAAAGGCATAGATCGCGGCGATCGCCCGGCGCTTCTCCCGGGGGAGCAACATGATCCCGTACGCGAAGTTGCGCGCCCGCCGGCGGGTCAGCCGTTCGACCTCGGCGTACGCCTCCTCGGCGATCACGGGACGAGCGCTCCCACCGCCGTGCGCGCGAGGCGCATCCGGGAAGGCTTCGGGCGTTGCGAGAAGACGTCGAAGTTCGCACGCTCGAGCGCTTCGACGGCGGCGATCCCTCCGCGCGAGAATGCGGTCACGGCGCGCCCGGTACGCCCGCCGACCCGACGTCCTAGCGGCTCACCCGACGCCAGCAGCCCACGGGCACGCTGGGCCTCGAACTCGAGCAGGCGGCGAAGCGGCTCGTTCGGCTCGCCGAGCAAGTCGACTCCGAACCGGCGGCGATCCTCGGCCGGTAGATAAATCCGCCGGAGCGCGAGGTCGCGCGGCACGTCCTGGACGAAGTTGACCAGCTGGAGGCCGGTGCAGACATCGTCGCTCAGGGCAACGGCCTCCGCGTCGTCGAGCCGGCGGAGAACGCCGAGCACGAGCCGTCCGCACGGATCGGCCGAGTGGACGCAGTAGTGCTTGACGTCGTCCCAGGTCTCGTACTCGGAGATCCGCTGATCCATCCGGTTCGCCTCGATCAGCCGCACGAAGGGCTCGCGGGGCAAGTCGAACTCGCGGATCGTGGGCTGCAGCTCGACGAGCACCGGCCACGTCGCAGTCCCTGCGAATGCCGCGTGGACCTGGCGTTCGAGCTCGTCCAGCGCAGCGAGGCGAGCCGCAGGGCCACCCTCGAGCTCGTCACCCAGCATGTCGACGAGCCTCGCGTACGAGTAGAGCGCCCGGATGTGCGGCCGCAACTCACGGGGAAATGCGAGCGAGGCAACCGGAAAGTTCTCTCCGCGGGCACGCTCCGCGACCGAACCGACGTCGAACACCGCTAAACCATTGCCGTTCGCGCCCGGCAGGCGCAACTATCAGGACACGTCGAGGCGCGTTCCCACCCGGATCCCGCGGCGGCCCGCCTCCCCCGCGGCAAGCTCGATGACGGCTTTCGCGCCGCGCGCGCCCGCCGTCCGCCACGGCCGAACGTTCGCCGCAACCTTGAGCACCTCACCGTCGCGCGAGAGAAAGACAGCGTCGATCGCAAAGCGCATGAAGAACATGTGAATCGACCCAGCAGGCCGAAGCAACAACCCCTCCCCCGACTCCAGAGACCGCCGCCCGAGCAACCCCCGCATCCGCGTCAAGGAATTGTCAGCGACGCGACAGCGCTCGCAAACAAGCTCCCCGTCGACGGTCCGAATCGAAATCTCTTTCATCAACGTCGCCCCATGGAACGCAGTGGTTCGTGCGCGAGGCCGGCTTCGCCGGCCGGGAGCGCAAGCCAGCCCCGCGGCGCATTGAACACAACGAGGGGGCTCGCGGGGGAAACCGGGTTTCCCCCGCGGTTGCCCGCGGTTTCTCGCGGGGGAGGCCCAGGCCTCCCCCGCAAGCTAGAAACCGATGTGAATGTGGTTGTAGTGGTCGGCGAGGGCGAAAGAGGGCCCGCCGAGCCGAAGCAGCGAGATCACCTGCTTGGGCAGGACCTCGGGCGGCAGCAGGAGCACGTCGCGGACGGCGCGCTCGGTAATCCCGCCCGGCTGCTGGTGGCCGTAGATCGGCGTCCCACCTACCTCGCTGATGTCCGCGGCGAGCCCGTAGATGTGCGCAGAGATCACGCCGGGGCGCGCGTACAACCGGTGCCCGCTGATCAAGCAGGACACGGTCACCTGCCCAAACGAGTCAGCGAGGTATTCGATCGATGCGAGCACGCGGACATCGACGCGGCCGGACTCGATGTCGCCGCGCCCGGCCGTGTAGATCGAGACGCGCGGGTCGTTCAGGACCTTCTTGCCGAGGGCCGCCTTCTCGGCCTCGAGCCCGCGGACGAGCGCGCGCAGGCCGACGGCGCGGTAGTAGTGCGAGAGCGCCACGGCGCGGTCGGCGAACGACGTCTCGCCCGAGACGGCGAACGTCGCCGCCCAGGGCGTCCCGCTCTGCACACCCTCGCGAGCCAGTCGGGCGGCGAGCGTGCGGAGGGCCGGGAAGTTCGCGGGCGCTGCGCCGTTGTGGCCCTGCGCCCGGAGGACGCCGAGCACCAGTGCCCAGCTGACCCCGTTTGCGCGGGCAACGCTGCGGAGGTGCTGCGCGAAGAGCGGCTTCAGGCGCAGGGCCGGAGGCGTCGGGTCCGGCATTGCCCGGTTCAGCCAGACGACGGATGAGGCGGCGCCTTCGAGATCGACGGGAGCTGGCTTCACCTTCTTACCGGCCTTCGCCGGCGTGCCGGCCTGAGGCGCCGAAGCTGCTGGCGCGGCCTCGGGCTGTGCAGCCGAGGTCGACGCGTCGGCCTGCGCCGCGCTCGATGCGGACCCGGTCGCCGCCTGCTGAACGGCCGCCTGCGCCGTAGCGGAGGCGGCGGGAGCTGCGGCGGGCGTCGTGTCGGCCGGAGGCGCGGCGGTGTCCCCACCGTCGGACGGCGTGGGCGTAGAAACCGTCGCGCCGCCGCCGTCGGCGGGATCAGCCGCGGGCGCGGGATCGATCGAGGTGGAAGTGGTTGGGTCCGTGGTCGCGTCGGTCGTCGTCGCGTCCGTCGAGGCCTGGCTCGGCATCGCGGAGGCCTCGAGCGCCGAGCGAACCTGGTCGCCCGCGGTCGCGGAGAACGCGGCGCCGGCGACGAAGAGCGCCGCGAACGTCAGCGCGGCGGCGACCCGCCGCGTACCCGAGCGGCGACTCGAAGCTTCCGCGGCCGCGGCCGGCGGCTCGGTCTCTTCGTCGCTCTTTTCGTCCCACTCGTCCCACGCGCGCCCGTGGCGCAGCCTGCTGATCAAGGAATTCCGTCGTGGCATTTGCCTTTCGCTCCGTTGTCGGGCGCCGAGGCCGCCACTTCGACGCGGATTTTCGTGACTTCGAAATCCGCGGGCCGTACGGACTGACCTGACTATCGACAGCGCCTTTCCCAAGCACTCCCCCGAAACGGGGAGATGACTGACCAATCACCAGACCGAGGGATACGCCCGCGGCGCCGCGCTCACGATGAATCGCTGCGACTGGAGCCACAACTTAGGCGGCGCGGCCACGCCAAGAACACCACGGAGGAAATCCTGCGTGACCGCAATTTCAACCCACAAAGTTTTCAGGCTCGATTTCTCTCCTTCCAAGTTTGTCCTCACTGTTTCTCAAGTTGCAAATCGGGCGACTCCGTGCGCCCTCGCCGCAAGTGAAGGGAGGTGAATGGAATGCTGAAGCTCTTCGCACTCGCGCAGCTGTTCGCCGCCGACGCGACCGAGTCGCTCAAGAAGCGCGAGGACGGTCAGACGAT
>JBKOUJ010000034.1:0-3648 GCA_046723355.1 Actinomycetota bacterium
ACCCAGGGCTTCGTCAATAAGCACTTCCAGCCCTCGAGCTGGGGCTACCTGCTCCTCGAAGCGTTCCTGATCGTGATCTTCACCTACTTCTACACCGCGGTCCAGTTCAACCCGGTCGACCAGGCGGACAACCTGCGCAAGTACGGCGGCTACATCCCCGGCATTCGGCCCGGGCCGCCGACCGCGCAGTACCTCGACCGCGTGCTGACGCGGCTGACCTTGCCGGGCTCGCTGTACCTGGCGGCCGTGGCGGTGCTGCCGAGCCTCTTCATCCGCTACGGCGGCTTCTCGCAGGCGACCTCGCGCGCCCTCGGCGGCACCTCGGTGCTGATCGTGGTCGGCGTCGCGCTCGACACGATGCGCCAGATGGAGTCGCAGATGATGATGCGCTCCTACGAAGGCTTCCTGAGGTAGTGAACACTCTGCTTCTGGGGCCCCAGGGCTCCGGGAAAGGCACGCAGGCCAACCGGATTGCGGCCGAGTACGGGATCCCCCACATCGCGAGCGGCGAGATGCTGCGCGCGGCGATGGCTGCCGGCACGCCGCTCGGCCTGCAGGTGAAGCCGATTTACGACGCGGGCGAGCTCGTCCCGGACGAGATCATGGTTGGGCTGATCCGCGAGCGTCTGGAGGAGCCCGATACCACCGACGGGTTCGCGCTCGACGGATATCCCCGCACGATCGGGCAGGCCGAGGCCCTCGACGCGATGCTGCGCGAGATCGGCCGAGAGCTGACGGTCGTCTTCGCGCTCCAGGTCCCGGACGAGGTCTGCATCGAGCGCCTGCTTGGTCGCGCGACGATCGAGGGCCGGCCCGACGACACTCCGGAGGCGATCCGCAAGCGCCTCGAGATCTACCACCGCGAGACGAAGCCCGTGATCGAGCACTACCGGACGCAGGGCATCCTCGTCACGATCCACGGCGAAGGGACGCCGAACGAGGTCTTCGCCGAGATCCAGGCGGCCGTCGAGCAGGTGGCCGTTAGATGATTCTTCGCAAGAGCCAGGCCGAGATCGAGGGCATGGCCCGCGCGGGCGAGATCGTCGTCGACACGCTGGCGATGATCGGCGAGGAACTGCGACCCGGCATCTCGATGCTCGAGCTCGACCGGCTTGCCGAGGAGTACATCCGGGAGCGTCGGGGTGTGCCGACCTCGAAGGGCTACCGAGGCTATCCGGCGACGCTCTGCATCTCGCCGAACGCGATGATCGTCCACGGGATCCCGACCGAGTACCGAGCCCAGGAGGGCGACGCGATCTCCGTCGACCTAGGCGTCACGCTCGACGGGCTGATCGCAGACAGCGCGTACACGTTCGGGGTCGGCGAGATCTCCGGGGAGGCGCAGCGGCTGCTGGACGTCTGCCAGGAGGCGCTCTCAGCCGGGATCGAGCAGTGTCAGGCCGGCAACCACGTCTCGGACATCGGTCACGCCGTCCAGACTGTGGTCGAAGGCGCCGGCTTCTCGGTCGTCCGCAGCCTGGTCGGCCACGGCGTTGGCCGCGCCTACCACGAGGATCCGCAGATCCCGAACTTTGGCGCGCCCGGCCGCGGCCCGGAACTGCTGCCCGGGATGACGCTGGCGGTGGAGCCGATGATCACGGCCGGCGGCCCCGATGTGGTCATGCACGCCGACGAATGGTCGATCTCCTCCGAGGACGGATCGCTCTCGGCGCACTTCGAGCACACCGTGGCCGTCACCGAGGAGGGCCCGAGGGTACTTACGGCCGCGAAAACGCCTGCTGGAGCGCGTTTGCTACCATCTTGAGCCGCGGCGCGAGCCGTGTTTTTCCGTGTCCCGACAACCGCGCTGATGAGGCGCGGTTTCTGTGAGGTAAGTGGCGAAGCAAGAAGACAAGATCGAGGTCGAAGGCGAGATCACCGAGGCGCTTCCGAGCACCATGTTCCGGGTCAAGATCGATGACGGGCACGAGGTGCTGGCGAAGATCTCGGGGAAGATGCGTAAGCACTACATCCGCATCCTCCCGGGCGACAAGGTGAAGGTGGAGCTGTCGCCATACGACCTCACGAGGGGTCGAATCACCTACCGAGAGAGATAGAAACGATGAAGGTCAGAGCATCGGTGAAGCCCATGTGCGAGCGCTGCCGCGTAATCAAGCGGCACGGCAAGACCATGGTCATCTGCACGAACCCCCGGCACAAGCAAAGGCAGGGCTAGGAGCGGCATGGCACGAATCGCCGGAGTCAACCTCCCCAACCAGAAGCGTCTCGAGGTCGGGCTGACCTACATCTACGGGATCGGCCGCCCGACCGCGCGCAAGGTGCTGGCCGAGCTCGGGCTCTCGCCTGACGAGAAGATCAAGGACCTGACCGACGACGAGGTGACGAGGCTGCGCGAGTACATCGACAGCAATCTCCAGGTCGAGGGTGATCTCCGCCGCGAGCGCCAGCAGGCGGTCAAGCGGCTGCAGGAGATCGGTGCGTATCGCGGCATCCGTCACCGGCGCGGCCTGCCTGTCCACGGCCAGCGCACGAAGACAAACGCGCGAACGCGCAAAGGCCCGAAGAAGACCGTCGGACGCGGCAAGAAGGCGGCAACGAAGACCTGATGCCGCCTACACCTCGGAGACAGGGGCGCCCGCGCCGCCGCGTGCGCAAGAACATCGCGATCGGACAGGCGCACATCAAGACCTCGTTCAACAACACGATCGTCTCGCTGACCGACGGCGAGGGAAACGTGATCGCGTGGGAATCGGCCGGGTCGGCCGGATTCAAGGGCTCGCGCAAGTCGACGCCCTTCGCCGCCCAGGTGACTGCCGACGCGTGCGCCCGCAAGGGCATGGAGCACGGCCTCCAGAAGGTCGAGGTCTTCGTCAAGGGACCGGGCTCCGGGCGCGAGACGGCGATCCGCTCTCTCCAGGCGGCCGGCCTCGAGATCCTCGGCGTCAAGGACGTCACCCCGCAGGCCCACAACGGTGTCCGCCCCAAGAAGCGGAGGCGTGTCTGATGGCCCGCGATCTCGGCCCCAAGTGCCGTATCTGCCGCCGCGAGGGCATGAAGCTCTTCTTGAAGGGGGAGCGCTGCCTGACGGAGAAGTGCGCCATCGAGCGCCGCTCCTATCCGCCGGGCGAGCACGGCCGCGGTCGGATCAAGCAGAGCGAGTACTTGCTGCAGTTGCGCGAGAAGCAGAAGGCGCGCCGTTACTACGGGCTGCTGGAGAAGCAGTTCCGCACCTACTACACGAAGGCTGCCAAGGGATCCGGCGTCACCGGCGAGGAGTTGCTCCGGATGCTCGAGACGCGCCTCGACAACGTCGTCTACCGCCTCGGCTTCGCAGCTTCGCGCGCCCAGGCGCGCCAGCTCGTCCGGCACGGCCACTTCCACGTCAACGGCCGCAGGGTCAACATCCCGAGCTACCAGGTCAAGCCCGACGACATCGTCTCCATGTCGCCCGGCAGCTCGGCCGAGCGGGTGATCCGAGACGCCACCGACCTGACCGCCTCCGTCGCGCCCTGGCTCCAGGCCGACCACGACGGCCTCACAGGAAAGATCCTGAAGTTCCCGGAGCGCGCGGAGATCGACACCCCCGTCCAGGAATCGCTCATCGTCGAGCTCTACTCCAAGTAACCGCTACGCGTCCCAGGATCCACAACCGCTAGGAAGGGAAGTAAATGGCAGTACGTACCAGCT
>JBKOUJ010000089.1:0-7891 GCA_046723355.1 Actinomycetota bacterium
AGCAGGGAAAACTCGGCCGCAAGGCCGGACAGGGGTTCTTCATCTACTAAAGGCATCGGGCTCTCCTGCCGAATCAAGGAGAGCCGCAGACACGAGGTAAGGGGTAAACGCCTTGCGTCTTTTGCTTGTCGATGACGATCCCGGACTGAGAGCGCTCCTCCGAGCAACGCTCGACGCTGTCGACATCGAGTTCGAGGAGGCCGCGGACGTGCCGAGCGCGCTGACGGCGATCCGTGAAAGGCACCCGGACGCGATTGTCCTCGACGTCAACCTGCCCGGGATGGATGGGCTCGCCTTCTGCCGGCAGCTCAAGCACGATCCCGCGACGAAGCCGATCCCGATCGTCGTCCTGAGCGGCTCGGACGGCGGCACCGCCGACGCCGCCCTCGATGCCGGCGCAGAGGCCTTCCTCCGGAAGCCGTTCAGCCCGCTCGAACTGTTGGCGATCGTCGAGCGGCTCGCCGGTGGCCTGTACGGAATCCCCTTCCGCGCGACGAAGAAGCGCGAGCCCGAGGAGCAGCTGCTCCTCTACGCGCGCGATCTCAGGCACCTGCTGGAGATCGAGCGCGGCCAGCGCCACCTGCTGGAGAGCGCGTACCACGAGACCGTCGCGGCCCTCGCGACCGCGCTCGAGACCAAGGACACCGGCACTGGGGCTCATTCGCAGCGGGTGATGCGCTACGCCGTCGAGCTGACCAAGGCGATCGACCCGGAGCTGACCGACGACCAGAGCACCGAGTACGGGTTCCTGCTCCACGACGTCGGCAAGATCGGGATCCCCGACGACATCCTCCTCAAGGCCGGCCCACTCACCCTCGCCGAGCGGCGCCGGATGGAAACGCACACCGTGCTGGGCGAGCAGATGCTCGGCGGAGTCGCCTTCTTCCAGGGTGAGGGGCTGCGCGTTGTCCGCTCGCACCACGAGCGCTGGGACGGCCACGGATACCCCGACCGGCTCGCCGGCCCCGACATCCCCCTCGGCGCCCGGATCTTCGCGGTGGCCGACGCCCTCGACGCGATGACCAGCAATCGGCCGTACCGCAACGCGGTCAGCTGGGCGGCGGCCGGCCGGGAGATCCTGGCCCAGTCGAAGCGCCAGTTCGACCCGGCGGTCGTCAAGTCGTTCGTTGCCTGCGAGCGCTCGCTGCGCGCGATCCGGCGGGAGTTCTCCCAGCTGGCTGCCTAGATCGTAGGGCCGCTGCGGCGTCGCTTGCCATGTCGCTTGAGAGGCCGTGCCGACCTGCGCGGCACGGCCGTTTGACCCGGTTCGTGCGAGGCCGCGGCTTGACCGACCTAAACGGCGGGGCCGACCGGCGGGGGTCGGCTGCTCGTTTGATGCCAGAGCACGATCTTGCCCTTGTGGACGCGGAAGATCGCCGTCGCCCGCTGCCCCGGGCCGTCGCACTTCTTGTTCGGGCGCTGGCCGAGGACGAAGGTGGCGCGCGTCGTGTCGCCCCTCGTCTTGATCGAGACCAGCCGGCCTGAGCAGGGCAGGGCGGCGTTCCAAGCGAGCGCCTCCGCGTGCGTGTCCAGGCGGATGGCCGTCCCGGCCTGAACGACCTCCGCGCCGGGCGCGAAGAGCTTCGCGGCCGCCTCGTTGTCGCCCGAGTTGAGCTCCTGACTCCAAGCGCGAACGACGCTCTCCGGCGACGGCGGGGTCGAGCCGCAGCCCGCCACGAGAGCCGGGAAGAGGACGGCGAGCGCGAGCCAGAGCCGCAAGACCCCGCGACTAATATCACGCCGCGTATGGATTTCGACCTCACTCCGGAGCAGCGCGAGATCCAGGCGCTCGCGCGCGAGTTCGGCGCGGAGAAGATCGAGCCGAACGCGGCTGAGTGGGACCGCGAGCACCGTTTCCCCCGCGAGCTCTTCGGCGAGCTCGCCGAGCTCGGCCTGATGGGCGCCTGCGTCCCCGAGGAGTACGGCGGCGCCGGCGCG
Source organism: Actinomycetota bacterium (assembly GCA_046723355.1). Classification (GTDB taxonomy): domain Bacteria; phylum Actinomycetota; class Thermoleophilia; order Gaiellales; family Gaiellaceae; genus 13-2-20CM-68-14. Next base: position 1,939 of record JBKOUJ010000089.1, read on the forward strand.
GACTTCCTCTCGTACATCCTCGTCCTCGAGGAGCTCTCGCGAGCCGACGCCGGTGTGGGCGTCACTGTCGCGGTCCACACGAGCGCGGTGACGCTGCCGATCCTCACCTTCGGCACGGACGAGCAGCGCTCGCGATTCGTCCCGCCGCTCGCGCGCGGCGAGCACCTCGGCTCGTTCGCGCTCACCGAGGCCGAGGCCGGTTCGGACGCCGGCTCGCTACGCACCCGCGCGGAGCCGGAAGGCGACGGCTGGCGAATCACCGGCGCCAAGCAGTGGATCACGAACGCCAGTTACGCCGGGACGGTGCTGCTCTTCGCGCGCACCGACCCGGAAGCGCCGGGCGCCCGCGGAGTCAGCGCGTTCATCCTCGACGGCGATCACATCCGCGTCACCCGTGACGAGGAGAAGCTGGGGCTCAACTCCTCGATCACGAACGACCTCGTCGTCGAGGGCGCCGTCGTCGAGCGCGACCGTCTCTTGCACGAGGAGGGCAAGGGCTTTCGCGTCGCGATGGCGACGCTCGACGGCGGCCGGATCGGCATCGCCGCGCAGGCGCTAGGTATCGCGCAGGCCGCGTACGACGCCGCGCGCGCCTACGCGCTCGAGCGGCGCCAGTTCGGCAAGCGGATCGCCGACTTCCAGGCGATCCAGTGGAAGCTGGCGGACATGGCGACCGAGATCGACGCGGCGCGCCTACTCGTCTACCGCGCCGCGGAGCTGAAGCAGCGCGGCGAGCCGCACACCGAAGCAGGGGCGAAGGCGAAGCTGTTCGCCTCGGAGATGGCGCGCCGGCAGACCGCGGAGGCGATCCAGATCTTCGGCGGCTACGGGTACACGAAGGAGTTCTCGGTCGAGCGCTACTACCGCGACGCCAAGATCACGGAGATCTACGAGGGCACAAGCGAGATCCAGCGGCTCGTGATCGCGCGTTCGATCCTCGGGCTGCGCGAGCAGACGCTAGCGTCGGGCTGAGCCCCAGAGGCCCGGCGCTACGTCGAAGGCTTCCACTCGTACCTGACGTCCGGCTCCCGTTCCTCGTTGCCCTCGCCCGCTGTTAACTCGACCGCGACGCATCCGCGCTTCTCGTAGAACCGGCGCGCGCGCTCGTTCTTCTGGAACGCCCAGAAGCTGAAGCCGCCGGGGCGCGCCCGCTGCGCCTGCTCGAAGAGCCGGCTGCCGACGCCGCGGTCATGGGCCTCGGGAGCGACATAGAGGAACGTCCCGACGTCTCCCTCCAGCGCGACGAAGCCGAGGATCTGCCCCTCGGCTTCTGCCACCCACACGTCCTGCGTCGTCACCACCTTGGCGAAGTGCGCGCGGTCCTCCTCGGGCGTGTGCAGCGTCGGGAGGAAGGTGAGCGTGCCGTACGAGCGCCGGAAGAGAGCGGCCAGCGTGTCGGCGTCCTCGGGCTCGGCTCGTCGGATCACGGCCGTAATCTAGGCTTGTGCCTCGCAAGCCGGACGAGCCCGTTCGCCTGACGCGCATATATACCCGCGGCGGCGACCGCGGCGAGACGAGCCTCGGCGACGGCTCCCGCGTCTCGAAGCTCGATCCGCTGGTACGCGCCTACGGCGCCGTCGACGAGCTCAACTCCGTCGTGGGCTGGGCCAGGGTCGAGACAAGCGACCCGCAACTGGAGCGGGTCCAGAACGAGCTCTTCGATCTCGGCGCCGACCTTTCCGTGCCCTACGAGGAGGGCGACGAGAAGCTCCGGGTGACGCAGGCTCAAATCGAGGCGCTCGAGCGCGACTGCGACGCCGCGAACGAGACGCTCGAGCCGCTGAAGAGCTTCGTGCTTCCCGCCGGTAGCGAGGCGGCTGCACGGCTGCACCTGGCGCGGGCGGTCTGCCGCCGAGCCGAGCGCATCGCGCTCGAGGCCTCGGAAGAACGCCCCGTGAACCCGCTCGCGCTCGTGTACCTGAACCGCCTCTCCGACCTGCTCTTCATCCTCGCCCGCGTGGCGAACGCCGGCGGTGGCGAGCCGCTCTGGACGCCCGGCGCCTCGCGCGGCGGGCTCTAGACTGTTTTCGTGGCTACGACCGAGGAACCGACCGGCCTGGAGGGCAACACCGAGGAGTGGCGGCGCGAGCTGTACGAGGCCGCCCCTGAACGGCAGGGCGAGCTCTTCTCGACGATCTCGGGCCTAGAGAACGAGCCCCTCTACACGCCGGAGACGGTCGAGATCGACTACGACCGCGACCTCGGCTACCCCGGCGTCTATCCGTTCACGCGCGGGGTCTACCCGTCGATGTACCGCGGCCGGCTCTGGACGATGCGCCAGTTCGCCGGCTTCGGCACGGCCCAGGAGACGAACGAGCGGTTTCGCTACCTGCTCGACCACGGGCAGACGGGTCTCTCGACAGCCTTCGACATGCCGACGTTGATGGGCTACGACTCCGACCATCCGCGCTCGCTCGGCGAGGTCGGCCGCGAGGGCGTGGCGATCGACTCGCTCGCCGACATGGAGACGCTTTTCGAGGGCATCCCGCTCGCCGAGGTCTCGACCTCGATGACTATCAATGCACCGGCCGCGATGCTGCTCGCGTTCTACGCGTGCGTCGGCGAGCAGCAGGGCGTCTCGCCGGCGGACCTGCGCGGGACGATCCAGACGGACATCCTCAAGGAGTACATCGCGCAGAAGGAGTGGATCTTCCCGCCCGAGCCGTCGATGCGGCTCGTGACCGACATGGTCGAGTTCTGTGCGCGGGAGATGCCCAAGTGGCACCCGATCTCGATCTCGGGCTACCACATCCGCGAGGCCGGCTCGAACGCGATTCAGGAGCTGGCCTTCACCCTCGCCGACGGCTTCGCCTACGTCGACGCGGCGATCGAGCGCGGCCTCGACGTCGACGACTTCGCGCCGCGGCTGAGCTTCTTCTTCAACGCGCACATCGACTTCTTCGAGGAGATCGCGAAGTACCGGGCCGCGCGGCGGATCTGGGCGCGGGAGCTGCGCGAGAAGTACGGCGCGAAGAACCCGCGTTCGTGGCTGATGCGGTTCCACACGCAGACGGCCGGCGTCTCCCTGACGGCCCAGCAGCCCGAGGTCAACATCGTCCGGACTGCGCTCGAGGCGATGGCGGCCGTGCTCGGCGGCACGCAGTCGCTCCATACGAACTCGTTCGACGAGGCGCTCGCCCTGCCGACCGAGGACGCGGTCCGGATCGCGCTGCGGACTCAGCAGGTGATCGCCCACGAGACCGGTGCCGTGAACACGATCGATCCGCTCGGCGGCTCCTACTACGTCGAGGATCTGACCAACCGGCTCGAGACCGAAGCCTACGACTACTTCGAGCGGATCGCGAAGCTCGGTGGCGTCGTCCCGGCGATCGAGCAGAACTTCTTCCAGCGCGAGATCGCGGACGCCTCGTTCCGCTACCAGCACGAGGTCGAGCAGAGACAACGGATCGTCGTCGGAGTTAACCGCTACGAGCTCGAGGACGAGCCCGGGGTTGAGATCCTGCGCATCGACCCAGCGCTGGAGGACAAGCAGATCGAGCGTGTTCAGGGGCTCCGAGCGCGGCGTGACTCGGCAGCAGCCGAATCGGCCCTTTCACGGCTTAAGCAGGCGGCCGACGCCGGTGAGAACCTGATGCCGCCGCTGATCGAGTCTTCGAAGGCCTACGTGACGCTCGGCGAGATGTGCGACGCCCTCAGGGATGTGTGGGGCACCTGGACCGAGACGCCTGTGTTCTAACTCGACCGCCGTTTCCTCGTCTACCCTCCTGATGGCCGTGAACGTCGTCCAGAGCGCCCTGTCTTCCCGCCGTCTCAACCGTTGGCTATTCGTGCTGGGAGCACTCGTCCTCGCCGCGGGCATCTTCGCGCTCCTGAATGCATTGATCGGCAACAGCAGCGGGACGAAGGAGAACGCGAATCCGACCGGTCCGGCGATCCAGCAACCGGCGGCGCAGCAGAACATCCGCCTCCCGGCAGCGGCCTGGAAGGTCGCGAACGAATTCGTCCACACGGCGGTGGCGCGCAAGAACCTCGCCCGCTCCTACGAGCTGGCCGACGCCAACGTCCGTGCCGGTTTCACGCTCAACGAGTGGAAGACCGGAAACCTCCCCAGCATCCCGTACTACGAGACCGGCAAGGTCATCCGTTACAACTGGAAGAACACGAACTTCGCGCACCCACGCGAGATTGCGCAGAACCTGATCCTGGAGCCGCGCGCAGGCTCGACGATGAGGCCGGGGCCGTACGTGATCTGGCTCAAGAAGGTCGGACAGGGCGCCAAGGCGCACTGGCTGGTCGACTACTTCGGCGCCGTCCAGGGCCCACCGGTCCCACACCCCTAGACCACGTTGAAATGGCCTTGGCAGGCACTATCCTGAGGCCAAGGTGAAGCGAATTCTCGCGTCGTACCGCTGGCGTCGGCGCCTGATGTGGCTGGCGATCGCGGCGGCCGTGCTCGGCGGCGCGCTCGCGGTGGGCTTCATCTGGCCCAACACCGCCCCGCACGAACAGGCCGAGGCGACGGGCGGCCCGGTGAAGGTGGACGCAACCCCGAAGGCGGTGCGTCTGAAGCTCCACGACCGGGCGGCGGCGCTGGCGGTCGTGACGCAGTTCGTCGACTCGGCGGTGGCCCGTCACAACGTCGACCGCGCCTGGTGGCTGGTTACACCGGAGCTGCGCGCCGGTTACACGCGCAAACAGTGGGACACCCAGCCGCTCCCCGACATCGCGCCGTTCCCGGTCGCGCAGGCGAGGTGGAAGCTCCAGTTCTCCGACTCGAAGGGGATCGGCTTCACGATCGCGCTCTTCCCGCCAAAGAGGACCCACCAGCAGCCGATCGTCTTCATGGCCGGCCTCCACCAGGTGGGCGCGGCGAAGCACCGCCACTGGCTGGTCGACAACTGGCAGCCGGCGCCCATCAATGCCTCGTCGGTCGGCGGAGGTGGAGGAGTGACCGGCGAGTTCGCGCCGAACCTGAGCGCGAGCGCGAGTCCTACGCCCACGGCCAAGGCGAAGGAGAGCCCGATCTGGCTGCTCCTGCCGGTCGGGCTGCTGAGCCTGACGCTGGTGATCCCGATCACCATCGCCGGGCTGAACTGGCACCGCGACCGCCGGGCCAGGGCCGCCTTCGGCGAGTAGCGCTAGACCTAGACCTCCACTTCCATCCCGTCGTGCACCTGCTGGAGCGACGAGTCGAGCGGGCGCTCGTGCGGGCGGTGGGTCAAGAGCAGCCTCTTCGCGCCTGACTCCTCGAACGCCTCGACGGCCTCGTCGGACGCGAGGTGGCCGCGCGTACCGCCCTCGGGATTCGGCGCGAGCAACGTCGCCTCGCAGAGGAAGAGGTCGGCGTCGGCAGCGAGCTTCGGCAGCGCGTCGCTCGGTCCCGAGTCGCCGGAGTAGGCGAGCACGGTCCCGTTCGCTGCGGCCCGGAAGCCGAAGGCGAGCAGCTCGTAGTGGAGGACGCGCTCAGGCGTCACCTCGAAGCCGGCCACCTCGAAGGGCTCGGCGTCAACGTACTCGTGGAGCTCGAAGGCGTTCGAGAACATTCCGGGCTGCCCGATGCGATCACCGATGCTGTCGAGCGTTTCGATCCCCCCGGGCGGGACCCAGAGCTCGGCCTTCTTCGCCTCGACCCCGGGCCCGAACATCCGCCCCCAGACCCACGGGACTACATCGCCCCAGTGGTCGAGGTGCCAATGCGTGAGAGCGATTGCATCGACCTCGGGCCACGGCTCACGCTCGCGCAGCCGGGCGAGAACGCCCGGGCCGCAGTCGAGCAAGAGGCGCTTTCCGTCGCTCTCGAGCAGGTACCCCGACTGCGCCCCACCGGGGTTTGGCCACGCCGGGGAACATCCCGCCACCGTCAGTTTCATGCCTGCATCACAGCCATATACTTGCCGCCCGTGGCCCGCAAGATCCGAGTCGTGATCGCAAAACCCGGCCTTGACGGACACGATCGCGGGGCCAAGATCATCGCACGCGCGCTACGGGATGC
>JBKOUJ010000127.1:0-20770 GCA_046723355.1 Actinomycetota bacterium
ACGTGGTCGATCTTCGACGCGTCGATGCCGGCGTCGGCGAGCGCCTGCTTGGTCGGCCCGACCGTGCGGTCGAGCAGGTCGGCGGTCAGCTCGTTCAGCTTCGCTCGCGTCAGCTGCAGGTCGAGGTGCTTCGGCCCCTCCTGGGTCGCCGTGATGAAGGGCAGGTTGATCTGCGTCGACATCGTGGACGACAGCTCGATCTTCGCCTTCTCCGCGGCCTCATAGAGGCGCTGCAGCGCCATGCGGTCCTGCGAAAGGTCGATGCCCTGGTCGCGCTTGAACTCGGCGACCATCCAGTCGACGATCGCCTTGTCGAAGTTGTCGCCGCCGAGGTGTTTGTCACGGTTGGTGGCCATCACCTCGAAGACGCCCTCGCCCAGCTCGAGCACCGAGACGTCGAAGGTGCCGCCGCCGAGGTCGAAGACGAGGATCGTCTGGTCCTCACCCTCCTTGTCGAGCCCGTACGCGAGCGACGCCGCGGTCGGCTCGTTGATGATCCGCAGCACGTTGAGGCCGGCGATCTTGCCGGCGTCCTTGGTCGCCTCGCGCTGGGCGTTGTTGAAGTAGGCGGGAACGGTGATCACCGCGTCGGTGACCGACTCGCCGAGGTACGCCTCGGCGTCCGCCTTCAGCTTCTGAAGGATCATCGCGCTGATCTCCGGCGGCGCGTAGTCCTTGCTTGCCGCCTGGACGCGCACGTCGCCGTTCGGGCCCTCGACGACCTCGTACGGGACGATCTTCATCTCCTCCGAGACCTCGCCGAACTTTCGGCCCATGAAGCGCTTGATCGAGAAGATCGTGTTCTGCGGGTTCGTGACCTGCTGACGCTTCGCGGGCGCGCCGACGAGCCGCTGGCCGTCACTCGTGAACGCGACGACGGACGGCGTCGTGCGGCCGCCCTCGGCATTCGGAATGACAGCCGGCTCGCCACCCTCGATCACAGCCATCGCGGAGTTGGTCGTGCCGAGGTCGATACCGATTGTCTTCGCCATTGATGGGTCTCCTTGTTTAGCTTGATGTTCCGGCTGAGAAAATCTAAGCCTCAGAGTATCAATGCTGGCAGGCTCGCGCAACCGTAGGATTCGCGCATGGACCCACGGATCGAGGCGTATGCGAAGCTGCTCGTCGAGCGCTCGCTGGACGTCCAACCGGGCTGGCAGGTGTGGATCAACTCGTCCTGGCTCGCGCGCCCGCTCGTCCAGGAGGTCGTGCGGCTGATCGCGCGACGCGGCGCCTACCCGCTCGTGCGACTCGGCGACGCCGGGATGGAGGACGTGCCCTTCGAGGTCGTCTGGGCGCTCGAGGCGCCGGCGGAGCTGCTCGCCGAGGCGGCGCCCGCCGACCGGCAGGCCTGGGAGACGATGGACGCGTGGATGAACATCGGCGCGCCGGAGAGCACGGTTGCGGGCCTCGAGCTCTCGGGCGAGCGTCAAGCGCTACTCGCGAAGGCTCGACATGCGCAGCGCACCCGGCGCCTTACCGATGAGATCCCATGGGTCGCCTGCCGCTTCCCCACGCCCGCGCTCGCACAGGACGCGCGGATGTCGTTGCGGGAGTTCGAAGACTTCCTCTACGGCGCGTGCCTGCGGGACTGGGACGCAGAAGGCGAGCGGTTGGCGAGAATCAAGGACCGCTTCGATCGCGCCTCAGAGGTCCGCATCGTCGGCGCCGGAACCGACCTAACCCTCAGTCTCGAGGGGCGTGAGGGCGAGGTCGACGCCGGTCATGCCAACCTCCCAGGCGGCGAGGTCTACTTCAGCCCGGTCGAGGTCGCCACCGAAGGAGCCGTCCACTTCTCCGAGTTTCCGGCCTTCCAGGAACCGAACGAGATCGACGGCGTGCGGATGGTCTACCGCGGCGGCCGGGTCGTCGAGGCGTCAGCGACGAGCAACGAGCAGGTGCTGCTCGAGACGCTCGACCGCGACGAGGGCGCCCGCGTGCTCGGAGAGCTCGGGATCGGCTGCAACCCCGGCATCCAGCGCTACGTCAAGAACACGCTCTTCGACGAGAAGATCGACGGGACCGTGCACCTGGCGATCGGCCAGGGTTTCACGACGCTCGGCAGCAAGAACGACAGCTCCGTCCACTGGGACATGGTCAAAGACCTGCGCCCCGGAGGACAGCTCCTGTGCGACGGCGAGGTCGTACAGGAGAACGGCCGCTGGCTGATCTGACGACTCAGACCGGTTCCGTGCCCTCCTCGCCCTGGTGCGGGCTCGGCTCGTTCTCGACCTCCGGCGGCGACGATTCCTCGTCCAGCCGTTGCTGGGTCGCGTTCCGACCCTCCTCGTCGATGTCCTCCTCGCCGCTATCCATCGTCCAATCGGTGTCGCTCATGTCGCTCCCTTCGGGCGCGAAGGCGCCGCAACGCGCAACGGGCGCCTTCGCGAGCTCGAGATACCCCGGCGGATCAGACGGGCTCGCCGCCTTCCTCGTCGCCGCCCATCCCGGCGCCTTCCTCGCCGCCCATGCCGCCGCCTGACTCACCGTCGGAGCCGCCGCCCATGCCGCCGCCCTCTTCGGTGCCACCGCCCATGCCGCCACCCTCCTCGGTGCCGCCCTGACCGCCTTCCTGTTCCCACTCGGACATCGGGTTGACCTCCTTGATCGGTTTAGCCGCCGCTTTCCGCGGCCGGACCGGCGTCAAACGTGGCTACGCTCTGCACGATGGATCCGCTACGCGACTCCTGGGGCCGCGAGATCAAGTCGCTGCGCGTCTCGGTGACGGACAAGTGCAACTTCCGCTGCCGTTACTGCATGCCGGCCGAGGGCCTCGAATGGCTCGACCGCCAGGAGGTGCTGAGCTTCGAGGAGATCGCCCGGCTCGTCCGTGTGCTCGCGCGGATGGGCGTCGAAGAGGTGCGGCTCACGGGCGGCGAGCCGCTCGTCCGCCGCGACCTGCCGGTGCTCGTCGAGATGCTCGCCGGCACGCCCGGCGTCCACGACCTCTCGCTGACGACGAACGGTGTCCTCCTCGACCGCCTCGCCGCGCCGCTGGTGGAGGCGGGGCTCCGCCGGCTCAACGTCTCCCTCGACTCGCTCTCGCATGTCCGCTTCGCGGAGATCACCCGCCGGGACGCGCTCGACCGGGTGCTCGCCGGGCTCGAGGAGGCCGAGCGCTACCCGCAGCTGCGGCCGATCAAGGTCAACTGCGTCGCGATCCGCGGCTTCACGGAGGAGGAGGTGCCGGCGCTCGCCGACTTGGCCCGCCGCAAGCCCTACGTCGTCCGCTTCATCGAGTTCATGCCGCTCGACGCGGACGACGCCTGGCGCGACGACGACGTGCTCACGGGCGGCGAGATCCGCGCTCTCATCGAGGAGCACTGGCCGCTCGAGGAGATCCCAGCCAAGCCGTCGTCGACCGCGAGACGGTTCCGCTTCGCGGACGGCGCCGGCGAAGTCGGCTTCGTCAACCCCGTCTCGGAGCCGTTCTGCTCGACGTGCGACCGGATCCGCCTGACGGCGGACGGGCAGCTCCGCACCTGTCTCTTCTCGCGCCGCGAGTGGGACCTGAAGACGCCGCTCCGTGAGGGAGCCGACGATCGGGACATAGAAGAGCTACTCCGGTTCGCTGTCGCCCACAAGGAGCTCAAGCACAAGATCAACGAGCCGGGGTTCGTCAAGGCATCACGTTCCATGAGCCAAATCGGCGGCTAGCGCCTGATTTCCAGGACTTTTCGCGAGCGCCGCCCGCCCCTTTAAAATCGACAAGTCATGACGACGCTTGCCGCGGTCGGACAGCGGGTGCTTCCACGCGGGTGGGGGGACCTCGCCAAGCAGCTCGCCATCTGGTTCGGGTTCCTGTTCGCCTACCAGGCCGCGCGCGGAATCGCCGACCGCAACCCGCCGAAGGCCTTCGACAACGGGCTGAAGGTGATCGGCTTCGAGCGCCACATCCACGGGCTGGTCGAGCTGACCTTCCAGCGCTTCGTCGACTCGTCCCACCTCCTGATGAGCCTTGCCTCGTGGACGTACTGGAACTCCGAGTTCACCGTCGTCGGCCTGGCGCTGCTCTGGGTCTACCTCCGCCGCCACGAGGCATTCGTCCGTTTCCGGAACACGATCCTGCTCGCGAACGTGATCGGGCTCGTCGGCTACGTGGTGCTGCCGACTGCGCCGCCGCGGATGTTCCCTGACTTCGGCTTCGACGACACGCTCTCGCAGTTCGCGAGCCTCAACCACGGCAGCGGCCTTGTCAGCATCCTCGCCAATCCCTATGCCGCTATGCCGAGCCTGCACGCCGCGGATGCCCTGATCGTCGGCGTGGTCCTGTTCGCCGTCTGCCGCAACTGGTTCGCGAAGGTCTTCTGGGCGCTCTGGCCGGCCTGGGTCTGGTTCTCGGTGATGGCGACGGGCAACCACTTCTGGCTCGACGTCGCGGCCGGCGTGCTGGTCGCGCTCGTGGCGCTCGGCGTCGTCTACGGACGGCCGCTCCGGCGACTGCGCCTGCGGGCGGCCGCCGCTTAGCGGCGCGGATCGGCCGCCTGCCGACGTGCAGAGGCCCCCGCGCGAGACCGGTGCTACGGTCCGAAACGTGAACCGGACCGCAGTTGTCGGCTCCGTCCAGCAGGCCTACACGGACGGAACCCGGCGCCTGGCCACCCGCTACGTCACCCGCCTCGCGCGCACGCGCGTCAGCCCGAACGCACTCACGACCGGCGGCGTGGTGCTCTGCATCGCGTCGGCGTTCGTGATCCCGTTCGAGAACCGCAACGAGCTGCTCGTGTACTGGCTGGCCGCAGCGCTCTTCATCACGGGCTCGATCCTCGACATTCTGGACGGCGCGCTCGCGCGCCAGAGCGAGAAGGCGACACCGTTCGGCGCGTTCCTCGACTCGCTCTCCGACCGAGTCAGCGAGGGATTCGTGCTCGCGGCGATCGCATTCGTGTTCGCCCGCGCGGGCGACGACGTCAGCGTCGTCTTCTGCGTTGCCGCGGTGGCAGCCTCCTACCTCGTTTCTTACGCGCGCGCGAAGGCGGAGCTGATCGGCCTCAAGGGCAACGTCGGCATCGGCGGCCGCGCCGAGCGCGTCGTCGTCATCTCGGCAGGGCTGATCCTGGCGCCCCTCGGCGTCCCGCTGCAATGGTTCGTGTACTTCCTCGCCGCCACCGCCGCCCTCACGGTGGTGCAGCGAATCCTGTCCGTCCGAAAGCAACTCCAGCGAAAGGGAGCAGATGGCTTCGACCAACGGTAAGGCCGAGCGATCCGCCGACAAGGTGCGCGTCGCGATCATCGGCGTCGGTAACTGTGCGAGCTCGTTCGTGCAGGGCGTCGAGTACTACAAGGACGCCAAGGTCGGCGACTTCGTGCCGGGCCTGATGCATGTCGACCTCGGCGGGTACCACGTCCACGACATCGAGTTCACCGCTGCCTTCGACGTCGTCGAGGGCAAGGTCGGCAAGGACCTGGCCGAGGCGATCTGGGCCTATCCGAACAACACGATCAAGTTCGCCGACGTGCCTAAGAGCGGGATCACGGTCTCGCGCGGCATGACCCACGACGGGCTCGGCAAGTACCTCTCGCAGAAGGTCAAGAAAGCGAAGGGCTCGACCGACGACGTCGTAGGGATCCTCAAGGAAACCGGCACCGACGTCGTCGTCAACTACCTTCCGGTCGGCTCCGAGGAGGCAACCAAGTGGTACACGGAGCAGATCCTCAACGCCGGCTGCGCGATGGTGAACTGCATGCCGGTCTTCATCGGCCGCGAGAAGTACTGGAACGACCGCTTCAAGAAGGCGGGCGTCCCGATCATCGGCGACGACATCAAGTCGCAGGTCGGCGCCACGATCACGCACCGGGTCCTGATGGGCATCTTCCGCGACCGCGGGGTCAAGGTCGACCGCACCTTCCAGCTCAACTTCGGCGGCAACGCCGACTTCCTGAACATGCTGGAGCGCGAGCGGCTCGAGTCGAAGAAGATCTCGAAGACGTACTCGATCCAGTCGACTGTCCCCTACGAGATCCCGGCCAGCGACATCCACGTCGGTCCCTCCGACCACGTACCGTGGCTCGAGGATCGGAAGTGGGCCTACATCCGGCTCGAGGGCACGGCGTTCGGAGACGTGCCGCTCAACGCCGAGCTGAAGGTCGAGGTCTGGGACTCGCCGAACTCGGCAGGCGTCGTCACTGACGCCGTGCGCCTTACGAAGCTCGCGATGAACAACGGCATCTCCGGGACCCTCGAGGGCCCCTCGGCGTACCTGATGAAGTCGCCGCCAGTCCAGTACACCGACGACGCCGCACGCGACCTCGTCGAGGACTTCATCGCTCAGAACGCGCGCAAGAAGACCGCCGCGACGGCGGAGCCGGTCGAGACCACCTAGCGAACAGCGGGGCTAGACTCGGAGGCGAATGGGCCTCCGAGTCTGCCTCGTGACGCCGTTCGCCTGGTCGAGGCCGCACGACGTCAACGAGCACGTCGAGGGGCTCGCGCGCGAGCTGCGGGCGCTCGGGCATGTCGTGACCGTGCTGGCGCCGTCGACCCGCGCGAGCGACATCGTCGCCGGGCGGCGGGCGCTCCTCGACGGCGTGGCCGAGCATGAAGTGATCGCACTGGGGCCCGCGCTGCCGGTCTCACGCCGGAGCCGGATCGGTGTGCCGGTCGGCGTGCGCGCGAACCTGGCGCTCGCTCTGGAGCGCGGCCGGTTCGACATCGTGCACGGTTTCGAACCGGGGCTTCCGAGCCTCTCTTACCTCGCGCTACGCGACTCGCATGCGCTGGGCGTCGCCACGTTCTTCTCGGCTGAGCGGCTCGGCTACCCGCCCGGAAAACCGCAGCGGGCGCGGCTGCTCTCGCGGATCGACGCCCTCCTGGCGACGTCCCCCGAGGTCGCGGAGGCCGCGGAGCTCCGCCTCCCCGGCGACTACAGGGTCGTCTTTCCCGGCGTGGACGCGGAGCTCTTCCAGCCGTCCTCGAAGCGCAAGCTGATCGTCCTCGAATGGCGGCCCGGGGAGCGCCTCGCGCGCTCGGTGCTGCGCGAGCTGCGCGAGCTGCCCGACTGGGAGCTGGTCATGCTGCGCACGAAGCCGCTGAGCGGCCGGCCGACGATTCCTCGCACACTCGCCGAGCGCGTGAGCGTCCGCACAGCACGGGACGGCGCCTCTCGCGCGGCGCTGCTCAACGAGGCGGCGATCTTCGTGCCCGCAGTCGACCGACTCGCTCGCGTGGCGCTCGAGGCGGCCGCAGCCGGTGCGGCGATTGCCGCGCCCCCGGGCCTGCGGACACAACCGGAGCTCGCCGGCGCCGCCACGGCTCGCCTGGCCGAAGACGACGCGCTACGCGAGCGGGAAGGCCGCGAGAACCGCAAGCGTGCCGAGGGACAGACCTTCCCGCACCTTGCGCGCGAGCACGACGCGCTCTACCGCGAGCTGGCAAAACGGCGCCGGATCGCAGGAACGGACGAACCGCTGGCCGGCCGTGACTGGATCGTGTGCGACCTCCACCTGCATACGTCGTGGTCGCACGACTGCGCGATCGACGTGGCCGACCTGCTCACGTACGCCGAGGCCGAGGGGCTCGGGGCGATCGCGATCACCGACCACAACGTCTTCGGCGGCGCGCTCGAGGCGCTGGCGACGACCACACCGCTGACCGTCATCCCCGGGGAGGAGGTCAAGACCGACGGACAGGGCGAGGTGATCGGCCTCTACCTGAGCGAGGAGATCCCGCGCGGGCTCTCGTTCGGCGACACGCTGGCCGCCATCCACGAGCAGGACGGGATCGCCTACCTCCCCCATCCTTTCGACCGCATGCACGCGATCCCGGACGCCGCGACGCTGCGCCGGCACCTCGACCAAATCGATGTCTTCGAGGTGTACAACGCGCGGCTGCTCTTCGACGCCTACAACGAGGAGGCCCTTCGGTTCGCGCGCAAGTACAACCTGACGATGGGGGCCGGATCCGACGCGCACGTGCTCCAGGGCGTTGGCACCGGGACCCTGCGGATGCGCGAGTTCCACGACCGGGAAGAGTTCCTCGCCAGCCTCCGCTCGGCCCAGGTTCTGCGGCGGCCGAAGTCGCTGCTCTATCTGCAGTCGCTCAAGTGGGCGGCGCAGGCCAAGGAACGGGTCCGCTGAGCGAGAACTCGACCATGCCCACGCTACGCGTCCAGTTGGCCGAATTTCTCGTGTCGACAGATAAGCCGAAGTGCCGCAACAGCTACCGAGCAGGCTGACGATGCCGCAGTCGCCCACGCCCACTGACGAGATTTACGAGAAGTACCTGCAAAAGGCCATCACCGAGATCAACGAGCTCGGCGACGAGATCCAGAAGGCGGCAGGTGCGGAGAGGATCCCTGTCCTCGGCTCGGGGCATCCGCTCGGTGATGTCTTCCTCCTCAAGTACGGACCGCAGGCTGCGGAGGTGCAAGAGGGAGTCGCCTTCTACGGCCGCGCCGGGCAGGCGATCCTGAAGTCACTGCAACGCCTGCAGGTCGATCCGCTCGCGATCTACGGGACGAACTGCGTCAAGTTCGCCGGCGAAGACGACGACGAGGCGCGCGCCTTCCTGACCCGCGAGCTGCACATCGTCCAGCCCAAGCTCGTGGTCGTCATGGGCGACGACGCACTGCGCTTCCTGAACGAGCTCGAGTTCCCGCTCGCCGACGCGCTGAAGCAGAAGGTCGGAGAGCTCCAGCGCTTCACCCCGACAATCGAGGCGCTCGTCGTCCCGGACGTGGACGCCTCGCTCGACGAGCAAACCGCCAAGACAGCCTTTTGGAACGCGTTCAAGCAGCTCGGTCCCTGGTACTCAGAGCTCCCGCCGTACTAGGAGGGCTCGGTGGAGCGGTGCTCGTCGCAGGGGTGCGATGGTCGTTCGCTGGCGAGGACGCAGGGAGCGTCAATAGCGAGTAGCTATTGGCGCGACTGAGGACGCAGCCAGCGGGCGAGCAGCGCGGCCCTGCGACACAGCCACTGTTCCGCCGAGCCCTCCTGGGGACCCGGCGGGCGGCGGCTTTCGCCGCCCTTGCCGTCGGGCTCGGCCTCTACTACCGCTTCCACGAGTCGCTGCCGGACACATCGACTTGGGGCGACGTCGCCTTCCTGTCGTTCCTCCTGATGCCGGCGGTCTTCGCGCTCGTCTACCTGGTGCTGCCGCTCTGCAGGGCGCGCGAGGTGGAGCTGCTCATGGTCGCGGTCGCCTTCGCGATCCTGGCGCTCCTGCTGCACCAGGCCGATCTGAACACGCTCGCCGACTTCTCCAAGCTCTTCGCGATGACATTCGCGGCTTTCTGGTTCCTCAACTTCTTCGAGGCGCTCTCGTGGGTCGTCCTCGTCGCGTGCATCGTCCCGTGGGTCGATGCGTACTCGGTGTGGCGCGGGCCGACGAACCACATCGTCCATCACCACCGCCAGGTGTTCTCGACGCTGTCGATCGGATTCCCGGTCCCGGGAGAGGACAGCTCGGCGAACCTCGGACTGCCGGACATTCTCTTCTTCGGCCTCTTCCTCGCCGCGGCCGCGCGCTTCGGCCTGCGCGTGCTTCCGACCTGGGTTCTCCTGGTCGGCTCGTTCGGCGCCACGATCGCGATCGCGGTTGCCTGGAACAAGCCGGGACTGCCCGCCCTGCCCCTCCTGTCGGTCGGCTTCCTGCTCGCGAACGCGGATGTGCTCTGGAAGCGGCTCCGAGGTTCCCGACGGGACGTCTCTAAGACTCGGGTTTAGCGGTCGTGCCGCAGGCTACGCCGCCCGCGTCAGTAGGGCGACGCTCTCCACGTGTGGGGTGTGCGGGAACATGTCGACCGGTCGCACGCGCTCGAGCCGGTAGTCCCATTCGCGCTCGAGCTCCTTGACGTTGCCGGCGAGTGTCGTCGGGTTGCAAGAGACGTACACGATGCGCGGTGCCTCGAGAGGCGCGAGCCGCCGGAGCGCCTTGCCCGACAGCCCGGCGCGCGGCGGGTCGACCACGGCGACGTCGGGGGAGCCGGCGCGGTCGGCCAACTCCTCGAGCGACGCCCCGACCTCGCCGGCGAAGAAGGCGGCATTCGAGATCCCATTCAGGTCGGCGTTCTCGAGCGCGCACGCAACGGATTCTTCGGAGACTTCGACGCCCCACACGGTCAGCGCCCTCGAGGCAAGCGTCAGCCCGATCGTCCCGATTCCGCAGTAAAGGTCGTAGACCGTCTCGCCGCCGGTCAGCTCGGCGTAGTCGGCTGCGAGCGCGTAGAGCCGTTCCGCCATCGCGGTGTTGGTCTGCAGGAACGCGCTCGGGCGGACGCGGAAGCGAAGGCCGCAGAGCTCCTCCTCGATCGCGTCGTCGCCCCAGAGGAGCGTCGTTGGCAGGTTGGTGACCTCCGCGGGCGTCTCGTTGACCGCCCAGTGGATCGAGCGCACCTCGGGGAAGCGGCGTAGCGTCTCGACGAGCTCGTCGCGATCGAAGCGCTCACCTGCGGCCGTGACCAGCTGGACGAGCACCTGGCCGGTGTTGCGGCCTTCGCGGATGACGAGGTGGCGCAGGTAGCCGCTCTGGTCTGCCTGGTCGTAAGGCTCGAGGCGCTCGGCACGCGCCCAGTCACGGACGGCGTTGCGGATCGCGTTGCCGAGCTCTGTCGTCAGCCAGCACTTCTCGACCTCGAGCACCTCATCCCAGCGCCCCGCCTTGTGGAAGCCGAGCGAGGGGCCGGCGGGCGTCGCGGTGAACGAATACTCGAGCTTGTTGCGGTAGAAGAACTCGGACTCGGCCGGAACGATCGGCTCGAGCGGCGGGTCGGCGATCCCGCCGATCCGCCGCAGCGCGTCGCGGACCTGCTCGTGCTTGGCCGCGAGTTGAACGCCGTAGGCGAGGTCCTGGAAGCGACAGCCGCCGCAGGCCGGGTAGTGCGCGCAGGGCGCGTCGACGCGGCTCGGGCTCGGCTCGACGACCTCGACCGCGAGCGCCTCCGCGTGGCTGCGCTTGACCTTCGTCACGCGCGCCCGGACCGTGTCGCCCGGCAGGCCCCGGCGGACGAAGACGACGAAGCCGTTCAGCCGCGCGACGCCGTTGCCGCCGTAGGCGAGCGAATCGACGTGGAGCTCGAGCTCCTGGTCCTTCGCGACGGGGGCCGCCACGCCCGGAGGCTATCGGGGGCGCTCGCGGAAGCCCGGGTGCGGCTGAAGGATCATCGGCCGCCGCGGCCTTCGCTGGAAGTCGAAGTCGCGGACGAGGTTGCCAAGGACCGCCGCGTTCTCGCGGACGCTGGGCCGAGGATCGGGGCGACCGTCGGTCGCCGGGTCGAGCCGCTCGCCGTGGAGGAAGTCGTCCTCGATGAACTTGGCGTAGGCGTCGAAGCTGAGGATCTGGTGATCGACGTAGCCGCGGCGTGCGTACGGCGAGATGACGATGCCGGGCACCCGCAGTCCGTACCCGTTGCCGTCGACGACCGGCGGTACGACGTGGTCGTAGAACCCGCCCCAGTCGTCCCAGGTGAGGAAGATCGCGGTCGACTTCCAGTTCGGGCCGCGCATGATGGCGTTGACGAGCCCGGTCACCCAGGCCTGGCCACGGCTGACAAGGGCGGGCGGGTGCTCGCTGACCTTGTTGTTCGGGATCACCCAGGAAACCGCGGGGAGCGTCCCGTGCTTGGCCGCCCAGTAGAAGTGCCTGACCGAGCGGATGTTTCCGAGCTTATGGTTCTTACGCACGGTCGTGAACCACGGCAGCGGGTTCCAGATCCCGGGGGTCTTCGCATTCTGCTTCTTCGCCTTGCAGAAGATCGCGCCGTCGTCCTCGCAGTCGGGCTCGCCACCCTTGAACACGTAGTAGCGCCACGAGACGCGGTGCTTGTCCAGCAGGTAGGTCAGATCGGTCCAGGCGTAGTTCGGCCGGGTGCCATCCGACTGCGGCTCGCCCGGCGGCGACTGTGGCGACTGAACCGCATTCACGCAGCTCATCGGGTCACCGAGCCGCGAGCACTTCGCCGACCACTCCGAGACGGCGAAAAGGTGAGCCGGCAGGCTCCAGGAAGTGTCCGGCTGGAACATATGGTCCTGGAGGACGAACGTCTTCGCATAGGCCCAGTAGTTCGGGATCTCGCGCCCGTCGTGGTAGCCCATCACGTCGATCCGGCCGCCGCGTATGCAGCCGGGCTGGTTGGGGTCGGGGCCGCAGAGCCTGTTCAGCACGGCCCGCGCCTGCCAGACGAAGCCGTCCATCAGCCGGTGGTTGATGTCGTGGACGGCGCTCAGGTGGTTGTGCGGCCCACCGACGTTGCGGTCGTTCGGGTCGTGGTACGGCTCGATGCAGACACGCGTCTTCGGATCGGGCGCGCAGACGAGCGGCTCGCCGCGGTCCATCGGGATCCCGTCGGCGCCGGGGAACGTCCCGAAGTAGGAGTCGAAGGAGCGGTTCTCCTGCATGATGATCACGACGTGCTTGATCTTGTGGATGCCGTCGAGCGGCACCGCCTTGGGCCGCGGCGCGCCATGCGATGAGGCGCCGCTGACGAAGGTCAGTCCCCCCGCGGCCAGCGCGGCGAGACCGAGCAAGGCCGCGATCAGGTAGGGGCGCCGCATACGCGAAACGTAATCCGGTCGTTGTTGAATTGGAATGAAGAGTCCGTTGGGCGGGCGTTACAAGATTAGTGGTTTGACCGGCGGCCCCGGCCATGCTTCCCGGCCCACGATCACGCTGCGCCAGGATCCACGCTCGCACTTGCCAAGGCGTCCAGCCTTGCCTGCGTGCGATCGCGGCCCCTGGCTTGGTGCTCGTTGGCCGGGAAGCGGGCAACGCCACCGGCCAGACCACTACGCCAGCGGCGTGACGTACACCTTCCGCTCGCGGGGCCCGTCGAACTCGCAGAAGAAGATCCCCTGCCAGCGCCCGAGTGCAAGCTCCCCGTCGGCCACCGGCACGAGCACCTGAGGGCTGATCAGGGAGGCTCGGATGTGCGAAGGCGCGTTCGGCCCGTCGGCGTCCGAGTGCCGCCAGCCGCCGTCGTCGGCGACGATCCGTTCCATCGCCGCCTCGATGTCTTCGGCAAGGGCCGGATCGGCGTCCTCGTTGATCGTGACGCCGGCGGTCGTGTGCGGGACGTAGATCAGCGCAGCGGACGCGCCGTTCGTCGCGCCGAGCGCCGACTGCACCTCATCCGTGATGTCGAGCAACTGGGTCTTGCGCTCGGTACTCAGGGTGATCTCGCGCACGCCGTTATCCTATGGCCTGTGCCGAGCGCCCCGCCCAGCCCGCAGGAGCTCGAGAGCTACCGCGGGGACGCCGACCGCTTCATCGCCGAGCTCGACGAGGAGTACTACCTCCACTTTGCCGGCCTGAAGGACCGGCTCGAGCTCGAGCCGATCTACGAGCGTCACCAGGACCTGACAAAGCTGGAGTGGGCCCAGGCCCTCGGTCAGGGCGTCGACGGCGACCGAGGCGTGCGTGAGCTTTGGCGTTTCTCCTGCGAGGGCTACCTCGGGAACCTCACCAAGGAGCACAGCGAGAAGGTCGCCGCCCTCGAGACCGAGCTCGAGGCCGACGTCGACGGCGAGACCGTGCCGTACCGGATGCTTCGCCCGACGATCGCGAACACCGAGGACCGCGACAAGCGGGAGCGGCTCGACCGGGCGCGGACCGACCTGACCGCGCAGCACCTCAACCCGATCTACCTCGACGCGGTCGCTATCAGCCAGCGGGCGGTCCCTGAGCTCGGCTCTCCGACCTACGTCGAGCTCTACCGGAGCTTCGGCTACCGGCTCGACGATCTCGCCGCGCAATGCCGCGCCGTGCTCGAGTCGACCGAGCGGATGTACGAGGACGCGACCGACAAGCTCCTCCGCGACCGGGTCGGTCTCGGCCTCGACGAGGCCAAGCGTTGGGACGTGCCCCGCGTGTTTAGGGCGCCGGCGTGGGACGAGTTCTTCCCGGGCGACAAGATGCTGCCCGCGCTGGAGGCGACGCTCGCCGACTTCGGCATCGATCTGCGTGCCCAGGAGAACGTCCACCTCGATCTCGAACAGCGGCCGTCGAAGTCACCGCGCGCCTTCTGCGCGCCCATCGAGGTCCCGGACAAGGTGATGCTCGTCATCCAGCCGATTGGCGGCGCCGACGATTGGCGGGCTCTCTTCCACGAGGCCGGCCACACGGAGCACTTCGCGCACACGTCGCCGGAGCTGTCGATGGAGGAAAGACGACTCGGCGACAACGCGGTCACCGAGGGCTGGGCGATGCTGCTCCAGCACCTGACCGACGAGCCGACCTGGCTGACGCGGCGACTCGACGTGGGCCGCCCGGACGAGTTCGCGCGCGAAGGGGCCACCGGGCTTCTCTACTTCGTCCGCCGCTACTGCGCGAAGCTGCTGTACGAACTCGAGTTCCACGCCGTCGACGACGTGACCGCAATGAGCGGGCGTTACATCGAGCTGCTCGGCGACGCCTTGAAGATCGAGCCGAGCGAGACCGACTACCTCGCCGACATCGACTCCGGCTTCTACGTCACCGAGTACTTGCGCTCGTGGGCCTTCGAGGCGCAGTTGCGCGCCTACCTCCGCGAGCGGTTCGGCAACGCCTGGTTCACGAAGCGGGAAGCGGGCTCGCTGCTCCGGGAGCTCTGGTCGGAAGGCCAGCGCCCGAACGCCGATGAGCTGCTCAAGGACGTCACCGGCGCCGAGCTCGCGATGGCCGCAGTCGCCGACCGCGTCGGCGAAGACCTCAGCTAGGCGCGCGCCGGCGGCACAGACTGCTTCTCGCCAAACCCTCCTACTACGCGAAGCGTGTTCAGGACCGCCGCGGCACGGGCGGCGTTGCGGCGGTCCGCCGCGTAGACGAACGCGTAGAAGTTGCGGCCGCGATCGCGGAAGCTCACCGAGAAGCCGCGGCTGAACGGCATCTCGCAGCAGCCGCCCATCTGGTCGAGCCGCTCGGGCGTGCGGACCTCGGTGCGCGCCGGGACGCCCCGTTCAGGCCCGCCTTCCAGTAAGAGGATGAGCGTGCGGTTACGCGGAAGCTTCGCATCGGCACCGAGCCTCCCTCGCACGTCGGTGACCGCGAGGACCTGCCGCGGCCTCAAGCACTCGCTCAGGCGCTCGTGCGTGAGATGCCATGACTTCGGCGCGACAACCGACAGCCCGCCGGCGCGTAGGACCTGGCCGCCGGCGGCCGGTGACGAGGCCGTCGACAACGCGACGACGACCGCGAGGGACGTCAGCAGAACGACGCGCATGCCCTGATTACGATCCCCGGCGCCGAACGCGTCCCGCTCCGTCCTGCATACCTGCATATCCTTTACGCATGGGCAGGACTCGGGTGGTCATCGCGGGAGCCGCGGGCCGGGACTTCCACAACTTCAACCTGGTCTACCGCGACAGCGCCGAGCACGAGGTGGTTTCCTTCACTGCTGCCCAGATCCCGAACATCGACGGCCGGCTCTATCCGCCTGCCCTTGCAGGCGATCTCTACGCGGACGGGATCCCGATCGTCGCCGAAGACGAGCTCGAGGCGGTGATCGCGCAGCACGAGGTCGACGAGGTCGTCTTCTCGTACTCCGACGTCACTCACGAGCACGTCATGCACGTCGGCTCCCGCGCGCTCGCCGCCGGGGCTTCGTACCGGTTGCTTTCGCCGCGCGAGACGATGCTGAGCTCGTCGAAGCCGGTGGTGGCGGTCTGCGCCGTCCGCACTGGATCTGGGAAAAGCCAGACCACGCGCTACGTCGCCGGGCTGCTACGCGGAGCGGGACGGCGCGTCGCCGTGCTGCGTCATCCGATGCCGTACGGCGATCTCGAGAAGCAGGCCGTCCAGCGGTTCGAGCGCTATGAGGATCTCGAGGCGGCCGACGCCACGATCGAGGAGCGCGAGGAGTACGAGCCGCACCTCCGCGAGGGCAACCTCGTCTTCGCCGGGATCGACTACGGGGCCATCCTCGCCGCCGCCGAACAGGAGGCAGATGTGATCCTCTGGGACGGCGGCAACAACGACACACCGTTCATCAAGCCGAACCTGCACATCGTCGTCGTCGACCCCCACCGTCCCGGCCACGAGCTTCGCTACCACCCCGGCGAGACGAACCTGCGGATGGCCGACGTGTGCATCATCAACAAGGTCGACTCGGCCCCGCAGGCGGGCGTCGACGCCGTTCTCGAATCGATCCGCGCGACGAACCCGCTCGCGCAGGTCATCCGCGCCGCCTCGCCCTTCACGGTCGAGGAAAACGGGCTCGAGATCGAGGGCAAGCGCGTGCTGGCCGTCGAGGACGGCCCCACGCTGACGCACGGCGAAATGACGTACGGCGCAGCGGTGCTGGCAGCGAAGCAGGGTGGCGCGGCGGCGCTGGTCGACCCGAGGCCGTTCGCGGTCGGCTCGATCGCGAAGACGTTCGAGGACTATCCGGGGATCGGTCCGCTCCTGCCGGCGATGGGGTACGGCCGCGAGCAGATGGTCGATCTCCGCGAGACGATCGAGCGCTCCGATGCCGACCTCGTCCTGATCGGCACGCCCATCGACCTACGCCGCCTGATCGAGCTCGACAAGCCGGCGCTGCGCGTCACCTACCGCCTGCAGGAGCTGGACGAGCCAGGGCTCGCCGAGATCCTCCAGGAACGCGGCATCATCGAGACCGCGCTGGTGTAGGTGCTCACGGTCGTCGCGCTCGGCGGTAACGCGCTGACGCGGCCCGGCGAGCGTGGCACGGCGGCGGAGCAGCGCGCGAACCTCCGTGCGACGTGCGAGGCGATGAGGCCGCTGCTCGGCGACGGCGACCTGGTTGTAACGCACGGGAACGGCCCGCAGGTCGGCAACGAGCTGCTCCGGCAGGAGCGTGCCGCAGACGAGGTGCCGCCGCTTCCGCTGTACCTCGCCGTTGCGCAGACGCAGGCGGAGATCGGGTCTCTGATCGAATCGGAGCTCGGCGCCATCGCCGAGCGGCCCGTCGTCTGCGTGCTGACGCACGTCCGCGTCGCCGAGGACGATCCCGCCTTCGGAGTGCCGACTAAGCCCGTCGGGCCTTTTTACGCGGAAGAGGAGGCGAGGCAGCTCGAGGCGGAGCGGGGCTGGATCGTCGCCGGCGACGCCGGCCGCGGCTGGCGGCGCGTCGTCCCGTCGCCGGCGCCGCTCGAGGTGGTCGAGCTCGAGGCGGTGCGGACGCTGGTCGGCGCAGGAGCCATCGCGGTTGCGTGCGGTGGCGGCGGCATCCCGGTGTCGTCGCGAAACGGCCGGCTGGTGGGCGTCGACGCCGTGATCGACAAGGATCGTGCGTCGGCGTTGCTGGCCATCGCTCTCGGCGCCGAGCGGCTCGTGATCCTCACAGACGTCGACGCGGTCTACGCGGGCTGGGGGACCGACGAGCGCCGTGCGCTCCCCGAGCTGGACGCCGAGGCCGCCCGCGCGCTGCTGCCCGAGCTGGCCGAGGGCTCGATCGGCCCTAAGGTCGAGGCGACGCTGACGTTTGCGCTGGCCGGCGGCCGTGAAGCGCTGATCACGTCGGCAGCAGCACTCGGCGACGCCCTCGCCGGCCGCGCCGGCACTCGCATCAAGCCCTAGACACAACTCCTAGACGAAGGGGCGAGGGAGACTAGCCCGCGGGGGGAGGCGTCCCAGGAGCCGATAGTTACGAAATAACAAGGAGTTCCATGACGTCGAAAGAAAGGCTTTAGCGTGACCTACGTCGTGCTCGCCATCATCGCGGCGCTCCTGCTCGCCGGCCTCTGGTACGTCCGCAGCCGCCGGGCGTAGCCCACCGGGACAACTCGACTTCCGCCGCCGGAGCGGGTCGGCGGCCGAGGCCAACGCTATGGTCGCCGAATTGACCTCACGCGCCCCTGCACTTCGCGCCCGCGTCTCGGCCGCGTCGGCGCGTGTGGGCCCTCTCGAGCTAGTGGCGGCACTCGGCGCCGTCCTCGCGGCTCTCGCCGGCACGATCGGCGCCGATGCGCGGTGGCTCTCCGCGCTGGGAGCGATCATCGTACGACGAGGCTCGATCCCCAACGGCATTCCGTGGGCGAGCGCACCGTCTCACGGGTGGCACAACGTGCCCGTGCTCGCCGAGCTGATCTTCCGGGCGCTGACGAGCGCCGCAGGCAACCGCGGATTGCTTGCCGCGCAGATCGTCGCTGTGGGATCCGCGTTCCTCGTCCTCGCGTGGGACCTGCGCCGCAGCGGTGCGGGCGAGCTCGAAGGCAGCTTCGCCCTGCTCCTTGCGGCGATCGGCTCGTTCCCGGTGCTGCTGGTCGTGCGCTCGCAGCTTTTCTCGGTGCTGCTCTTTCCGGTTCTGATCGCGTTGCTACGCGCCGAAGCGCGCGTTCCGACGCGCCGGATCTGGCTGCTCGTCCCGCTTGTCGCGGTCTGGTCGAATCTGCACGGAGCGGTGCTCGTCGGTCTCGCCGTGGCCGTTGCGTACCTGATCTTCGAACGGGGGCGAAGCCAGCCGTTCGTCGCCGCAGCAGTCCTCGCAACATCCGCCCTGGCGGCGTGCATCACTCCAGCCCTCGAGCACACGCCCGAGTACTACTACGGCTTGCTCCGAAACGAGGCGGCGCGGCGTGGCGAAGGGCTGTGGGCGCCGCTCTCGCTCACATCCGGGTTCGACATCCTCCTGGTCGCGACGGCGGTCGTGCTGGTCGCGCTCGCCCTGTGGGCCCGCCCGTCCCTCTGGGAGCTGGTCGTACTCGCAGGCCTCGCCGTGCTGACGGCGAAGACGGCGCGTAGCGGCGCCTGGCTGCTGTTCTTCGCGGCGGCGCCTGCCGCGAGGAGCCTCCGCTTCGACCCGAGCCGCGACGATCGGCGGGGCTCGATCTTCGTGCTCGCGGTCGCCGTCGCGCTCGTCGTCTTCGGCGTCGTTCGAGGACCACTCCCTTCCGGAGCGGGGAAGTCGCTGCTTGCCGACGCACTTCGGCGGGCCGATGGCTCTCCGATCCTGGCCGATGGCGTTCCGGCCGAGCAGGTCGCGGCCGCGGGTGGACGAGTCTGGATGAGCAATCCCATCGACGCCTTCAGCGCACACGACCAGCGCCTCTACCTCGACTGGCTGGCGGGCCGGCCCTCCGGCGATCCCGCGCTTCGGCATGCACAGGTCATCCTGGTGAGCCGCCGCGATGCACCGGCGAGACGCCTGAGACACTCCAGCCAGTTTCGGCAAGCAGCCCGTGACGCGAAGGCGGCCGTCTTCGTCAGGCGCCGTTGACGCCGATCTTCGGATCAGGCCGAACGTCGAGCCATCCCTCGACCTCTCACCGTTGCGAGATGCCGGGGTCCCGAGCTAAGACGAACACCGTGGAGGCCCATGCTGTCGCGGTCCCGCACGCCGTTCCGAAAGAGCGCGCCGCGCGGATCACCTCGCCCTGGGCGGTCGCCGCGATCGTGGCGGCCTTCTACACACTCCTGGTGACGCCCGGCCTGATCAGCAACCCATACCAGTTCATCAACATCGGGCGCCAGTACATCCACAAGGGCACGTCGAGCGCCGCGATCGACGAGCACGCGCGGGCGATGAACCACAGGATCGGCTACGACGGCCAGTTCTATTACTTTCTGGCGGCCGATCCCGCCCACGGCAAGGACTACATGGACGCGCCCGGGATCATCTATTCCCGGATCGGCTACCCGATCACGGTCCGCGCGCTCAGCGGGGGGAACGCCGCCCTCGTCCCGTACATGATGGTGCTGGTCAACATCCTGGCCGCCGTCGGCGGGACGCTGGCGGTCGCGTTCTTCCTGAAACGTCACGGGCTGCCGCCCGCATTGGCGCTCGTCTACGGCCTCTACCCGGGCCTGGTGCTCTCGGTACTGAGAGATCTCACCGAGCCGCTCGCGTTCGCGCTTGCGGCCGCCGCGTTACTGGTCTTCGATGCCCGGTCGAAGCGGCGCCTTCTCGGAGCGGGCGCGCTGTTCGGGCTGGCAATGCTGACTCGCGAGACCGTCGCTCTTTTCCCGGCGATTCTGAGCCTCGCGCTGCTCGTCGGCGTCGGAACCTCGTTCGAGTGGAAGATCCGGCTTCGCTGGAGCAACCTCGCGCGGTCGATCGCCTTTGCGGAGGTCGCATTTGCCCCGCTGCTGCTCTGGCGGCATATCGTGGCTGCGAACCTCCCCCGCCAGACGATCCAGGAGCCGTTCGTCGGCGGCGAACACCACGTCGCCGGGGTGGGCGGCCCCGTCGGCTCGTTGCTCACAGCACTCGTCCCGTTCCACGCCATCGCCAAGCAATGGCCTTGGACCGGCGACAACGTCGGCGACCTGCTGACCGTCTTCCTGCCGGCGCTGATCTGGGCGGTGATCGCATTCATCGTTCTGCGGCAGAAGCCCACGATGCTCGGACCGGTTTTTATCCTCGCCAACGTGGCGGTCTTCGTGGTCTTCCTCCCGACGCCGATCGCCGTGGACTACGGCTCGTTGGGCCGGGCGTCGCTCGGGGTTCTTCTCGGCGTCTTCATCACGCTTCCCCTGATCGGCACGGTGTTCGGAGAGAGAGCGCAGCTGGTTCGCAGCACGCTGTTGCTCTGGTCGCTGCCCGTGTGGGTGGTGCTCGGGATTCTGCTCCATGCCATCGGGCCGAAATACGTCTGGTAACGCGAAGACAAAATCTGCGCCGAAGGGACGGGCTACACCAGCCTTTCGCCCGTGTCTCCGCTCCCCGAATCCCAGTAGATAACGGATTGCGAAGTAATCCACCTTGGAGGGAGAAAGGAGAGCCAAATGCTTCAGTCTTTCGCGGAGCGGCTCCTGCTGGCAAAGATGCGGGCCGAGGAAGGTCAGGCGCTCATCGAGTACGCCCTGATCGTCTCGCTGATCTCGGTCATCGCGATCGTGGCGCTTCAGGTCACGGGGCACAGCGTCGCCAGCATGCTGGACTCGATCAGCCAGCAGGTCTGA
>JBKOUJ010000040.1:0-20149 GCA_046723355.1 Actinomycetota bacterium
GCCCCTGCATCTGTTCCTGCTCGTTCTCCTGTTCGCGGAGATCGGCGTCACGTGGAGCTGGAGCCCGGCCTTGCTTGTCTACCCGCTGCTCGCGTTCGCCTGGCTGCGGCTACGAACGCCGAGGCTGCGCCGGAAGATCGCACAGTCCCGTGAGGCGAACGCCGCACTGGCGGAGGAGATCGGCTTGGAGCCCGTCGTGGTGCGGATGCCGGCACGCGACTTCTTCCGGCCGCGGAGCCGTCTGCGACGCGCCTCGCTCGTGGTCCTGACCGTCTTGCTCGCCGCGGCCCTTGCGCTGGTGGCAACGGCGGCGGTTTCCGCCCACCGTCGCGCGCGACGCTGGGCCGCGGCTGCGAATCGCATTTGCGCCCGCGAGCACCTTCACGTCGCCGGGCTGCAAGCCGCCCTCGGTCGCTACGAACGGCAGCGGCAGACGAATATCGCCGAAGATGAGGAGCTCACCGCGTTGGAGCGGTTGACGCCGGAGGAGCGGCGTAGCGAGCTCCAGACCCGTTTCCTCGCCTGGAAGCGCTACAAGCTCGAGCTCGACCTGTGGGTTCTCGACGGTCTCGCACGACGCGACGCGTCCGTCGCGGCGGGGTACCCGACCCGTGCCCGCTCGGCCCGCAAGCACGTTTCGCATCTCGCTCGGAGCCTCGGCGCCGGGAGCTGCGCCGACGCGTGACTCCCCGGTCGGCTCGGCGAAGCCACCCGTTCGGGGGCTGGTCGCGGTCTGCGCGGGGTGTTAAGTTCCGGCCTCATTCTCCGAGGAGGGTCTCTATGAATCGCCGCGTTTTCGTCGGCATGGCCGGCGCCATCTTTTTGCTCGTACTCGGTGGATCCGCCACAGCCGGCCCCGGTCCCAGCAAGGATCCGAAGCCGCTGCCAGAGCACGGCCAGAAGAGCGTCTGCACAGCCGCCGTGGCGGGCCTCGCCTACTGCGACGCGCACGTCGTCACGGCGGACCGCGGCGCTGCGCCGCTCGCGACGACGTCCTACCAGTTCGGTTACACGCCCCAGAATCTCGCGAGCGCGTACAGGTGGGCCGACCCGACCGGCTCGAGTTGGAGCTGGAACGGACAGACGGTCGCGATCGTCGACGCCTACGACAACCCCAATGCCGCGTCAGATCTCAGCGCGTACCGGAGCCAGTTCGGACTGTCACCCTGCACGACCTCGAACGGCTGCTTCACGAAGGTCAACGAGCGGGGCGGCGCCGCCCCGCCCGCCGGGGACACCGGCTGGGGGCAGGAGATCGACCTCGACATCGAGATGGTCTCCGCCGTCTGCCCGAACTGCAAGATCCTGCTCGTCGAGTCCGACTCGAACAGCTTCACCGATCTCGGCGTGGCCGTAAACGAGGCCTACGCGCTCGGCGCCACCGCGATCAGCAACAGCTATGGCGGCGGCGAGTTCTTCGGCGAGTCGAGCTATGCCAGCCCATACAACCACCCGGGCGTCGCGGTCACCGCCAGCTCGGGTGACGGCGGCTACGGCGTCGAAGTTCCGGCTGCCTACAACACGGTCGTCGCTGTCGGGGGCACGAGCCTGACGACCGCTTCGAACACCCGCGGGTGGACGGAGACCGCCTGGAGCGGCGCCGGCAGCGGCTGCAGCCAGCTGATCTCGAAGCCGTCCTGGCAGAAGGACTCCGGCTGTGGACGCCGCACGGTTGCCGACGTGTCGGCAGTCGCGGACCCGAACACGGGCGTCGCGGTCTACGACAGCTACGGCTCGAGCGGCGGGGCGAACTGGTACGTCTTCGGCGGCACCAGCGTCTCGTCCCCGATCATCGCATCGGTGTACTCGCTCGCCGGGAATGCGAAGTCGGTCAACTACGCGGCGCAGCTCCCGTACGGCTCGCCGTCGTCGCTCTTCGACGTGACCAGCGGATCGAACGGGAACTGCTCGAAGAGGCGCAACGCGTCGACGAAGTACCTCTGCACCGCCGGCCCGGGCTACGACGGTCCAACCGGCCTCGGCACGCCGAACGGCACCGGCGGCTTCTAACGATTCAGCGCCCGCGCGCCGGCTCAGTCCGGCGCGCGGGTGGCCTTAGGCGCTCTTAGCCCCTGACTAGACTCGACCGCCGTGGACGCGATCCTCGTCGAGGAGCTTCGCAAGCGCTACGGCCGAGTCCAGGCGCTCGACGGCGTCAGCTTTCGAGTCTCGGGGGGTGAGGTCTTCGGCCTGCTCGGACCGAACGGCGCCGGCAAGTCGACGACCGTCAAGCTGCTCGCAACCCTGACGACCCCTGACGGGGGACGGGCCGAGGTCGCCGGCCACGACGTCGTTCGTGACGCCGACGCGGTTCGCCGCTCGATTGGTTACGTCCCGCAGAGCTCAGGGGTCGACCGCGACGCGACCGGCCGCGAGAACCTGATGCTGCAGGGTCGCGTCCAGGGCATGGGCGGCAGCGCGCTGCGCATGCGGGTCGACGACTTGCTCGAATTGCTCGGGATCGCGGGGGCGGCCGACCGCGTCGTGCGCGGCTACTCGGGCGGGATGAAGCGCCGCCTCGACGTGGGGCTCGGCCTCGTCCACCGGCCGCAGGTCCTCTTCCTCGACGAGCCGACCACCGGCCTCGATCCCGAGGCGCGTGCGTCGATGTGGGAGGAGCTCGGGCGCCTCGCCGCGGGCGAGTCGCTCACGATCCTGCTGACCACCCACTACATGGAGGAGGCCGACCAGCTTGCCGACCGGCTTGCGATCGTCAGCCGCGGCCGCGTCGTGGTCGAGGGCACGCCCGAGGAGCTGAAGGCGAGCCTGTACGGCGAAGCGGTCGAGGTTGAGATCATCGACGGCCGGGCGGCGGATGCGGAGGCAATCGTCGACGCGCTCGAGGGCGTCCACGATGCGTCGGTCGAAGGCCGCAAGCTGCGCAGCCGGGTCGCCAGCGGCGCCCGCGCGATCCCGGCCATCCTCTCGGCGCTGGAGGCACGCGGCATCGGCGTCGAGTCCGTGACAACGCACCGGCCCTCGCTCGACGATGTCTACCTGCACTACACGGGACGCGAGTTCGCGGCCGAGGACGAAGCGGGCGGCCGCGACGGCGGCGCACCGGCAGCGCGATGACGCTCGCCGTCCGCCACACCTGGTTCATGGTCGGCCGCCAGCTCCGGAACCTGATGCGGGAGCCGATCTGGATCGTTCTCCTGCTCGTCCAGCCGATGGTCTGGCTGCTGCTCTACGGGCAGCTCTTCAAGCGGGTCACGCACTTGCCGGGCGGTGGGTTCGGGACGACCTCGTACATCACCTTCCTCGCCCCCGCGATCGTGATCATGAACGCGTTCTTCGGGGCGACGTGGAGCGGCATGGCGATGATCAGCGATCTCGACCGTGACGTGCTGCCGCGCTTCCTGGCCACGCCGGTGAGTCGGATCTCACTGGTCGTCTCGCAGATCGTCCGCTCGGCGCTGATCGCGGTCATCCAGGGCGTGATCATCCTGCTCGTGTCGCTGGCCCTCGGCGTGCGGGTGCACGCGGCGCTGCTCGGCTGGGCGGTCGTGCTCGCGGCGGCGGCGCTCATGAACGCCGCGTTTGCCGGACTCTCGCAGGGGATCGCCCTGCTCGTCCGCAAGGAGGCGACGATGATCGCGATCGCGAACTTCATCGGGCTGCCGCTCTTCTTCCTGTCGTCGACCCTGATCTCGATCCGGCAGGTGCCGCACTGGATGCGGATCGCGGCGAAGTTCAACCCGGTGAACTGGGGCGTGATCTCGGCGCGCCAGGTCGTCCTACACGGCACCGACTGGGGCGCCGTGTGGCTGCATCTGGGGTTGCTGTTCGGGTTGTCGGTCGCGACCGCCGCGTTCGCGACCTGGACCTTCCGGGTGTACCAAAAAACGATCTAGACTCGCGGCGTACCCCAACGGAGGAGGCCCGATGGACGACGAGCGCACGACGCTCTCCGACGAGGACATGACCACGATGGGCACCGCGACTCGCAGCGAGTCGATGCCGGGCGACACGGACACCTCCGACGCCGATCAGGACGACACCGATTCGGACGCCGACGACACCGACTCCGACTCGGACTCGGTCGACCCCAGCTAGCGACCGGGCGCTCACCCGGTGCCTGGATCCCGTCGGCGTTGGCGAGTTCCTCGCGCGCTACCTCGAGCACGAGCCGCTCTATGTCCCCCGCGACGAAGACCGCCGCTACGACGATCTTCTCTCGCAGGCGGAAGTCGAGCGTCTCGTCTGCTCGGGCGCGCTTCGTTTTCCGGCCTTCCGGCTCGTCAAGGCCGATTCGAAGCTCGATCCGCGCGAGTACACGGTCGACCTGCCCTGGCGGCCGCGGCCGTTCACGGGCGCCGCCGACGTCGAGCAGATCGCGAACGAGTTCGGAGCCGGCGCCACGGTCGTGCTTCAGGCGCTGCACCTGAACCACCTGCCGCTCGCGCTCTTCTGCCGCGAGCTCGAAGCCCGATTGGGACACCCCGTGCAGGCCAACGCCTACTACACGCCGCGCGCCGCGCAGGGCCTGCCGGTCCACCACGACACCCACGACGTGCTCGTCCTCCAGGTGGGCGGCCAAAAGCGCTGGCTCGTCTACGACCCGGTCTTCGAGCTGCCGCTCAAGAACCAGCGCTACTCGGCCGAGCTTGGCAAACCGGGCGCGACGGTCCTCGACCTGACGCTCGAAGCCGGCGACACGCTCTACCTTCCGCGCGGCTGGCTCCACGAGGCGCTCACGTCCGAGCACGACTCGCTCCACCTGACGATTGGCATCAACACGTACACGGCACGCGACGCCCTGCGAGCCGCGGTCGACTCCGCCGAGGACGACGTCGGGCTGCGGCGGACCGTGCCGGACGATGGCGAGCTGGCCGAGGATCTCTTGGACCCGGTCGAGGAGCGGCTCGGACCCGAGGCGGTCGCCGAGCGGATGCGGGAGCGATTCGTCTCCTCGCGACGGCCGATCCTGGACGGCCAGCTCGAGCAACTGCGGAGGCTGGAGACCCTCACCGCGAAGATGCCGCTCGAACGAAGGCAGAGTGTGATCGCCGATCTGTACGCCGGCGAGGACGGCTTCGTGCTCGCCTTCGAGGGCAAGAGGATCTCGTTTCCCGAGCACGTCGGCGAGGAGCTCGACTTCCTCGTGACGACGAGGGACGGGTTCTGCGCGCGCGAGCTACCAGGCTCGCTCGAGGAGAGCAGCCGCCTCGTGCTCGTCCGGCGCTTGATCCGCGAAGGCTTCCTGCGCGCGCGGTACGGCGACTAGATCGCCGTGAAGTGGCGCGGCCGTTGGTTCACGACGGCGTCGCAGGTCAGAGATGCCGGCTCGCCGAGCTCGGCGACGACGGTTTTCTCATGCACGACGCCGTCGCGCGTCCGGAAGAGGATCCGCCAGCGCTCGCCGTCGCGACGCGATCCGGCCAGCGCCAGGTCGTCGATCGCGGAGAGGGCCAGCTCCTCACGCAACGCCCGCTCGGCGGCCTGCTCCGCGAAGGTGTACGCGCAACGGCCGCGATAGTGCTCGAGCGGGACGCGCCCGTCGCGGTAGGCGCTGAGAAGAACGGGCACGTCTGACGGTCCGACACGGCCGAAATAGAGACCGTGCGGGAAGGCGATCAGGTTGCCGGCGAAACGGTCGCCGCCGACGTGACTTGCTTGCCAGACCCAGTCGTCCTCGAGCTCGTAGCGGGCGGCGTCGTAGAGCGGACGGCCGTACACCGCGCAGCAGCGGTCGCGCTTGCCGTGGGTGCAGACGACGAAGAGCGGATGCTCGACCAGCTCGTCCGCGCTGCCACCGGCGCCGAGGTCGAGCCCGAGCAGGCCCGCGTAGCTGTCCAGCTCGCGCCGGAAGAACCGAGCATCGCCGTCGCGCGAGCTGCCGTGGTAGACAAGGAGCCCCGGCATGTCGCGCCGTTCGGGCCGTTTCACGAATAGGAGGCGGGCCGGCGCGACGCGGGCGAGCTGCTCGCGGACATGAGCCCTCACCTCCGCGTCGAGCCCGTGGGCGGCGAGCGGCTGACGCGGCCAGAGTCCGCGATATTCGACCAGCAGCCAGCTGTCGATACGGCTAGCGGTTGCGGCGAGCGACTCTGAATTTGCCCGGCTGACATCCGAGCAGAGGGGCCTACCCTGAGTCGCCATCCGCCTCCTGGGCGATCACGCAGACGACCTGGCCCGTCGTGACGGGCTGACCCGGCTCGACCGAAAGGTCCGTGACGACGCCGTCCCGGTGCGCCGTGATCTCGTTCTCCATCTTCATCGCCTCGACGATGCAGATCACCTGTCCGGCGTGGACCTCGTTCCCGTCGCCGACCTCAACCGCCAAGACCGTTCCCTGCATCGGCGTCACGACCGCGTCCTTGACGGCGCCGTGGTGCGTGCCGTGTCGGGTCCGCTCGCGACGTCTGCGCGCGAGTTCCGCGAACGGCGGCTCGGGGACCAGCGCCTTGACCTCGTAGAGCCGCCCGTCAAGTTCGACGCGCGCAACCCGCTCGCGCAGCCTGCCGTCCGGTGCTGCAGATACGGTTGTTTGCTGATGAGACAACTGCTCAGCTCGTTCGGCCAGCTCCTTCGACTCGACCACGCCGTGACAGGTCTCGCCGACGGCGAAGCAGGGGTGCTCGAGGAGAGCCCGATGGAAGCCGAGCAGCGTCGTGACGC
Organism: Actinomycetota bacterium; assembly: GCA_046723355.1. GTDB lineage: Bacteria > Actinomycetota > Thermoleophilia > Gaiellales > Gaiellaceae > 13-2-20CM-68-14. The sequence goes on from JBKOUJ010000040.1 coordinate 6,622, forward strand.
CGCCGATCTCGTACTCGCCGAGCGCGCGCAGCATCCGCCGCCGCGCGTGGTCACGATCGACGCCGTGCACGACGAGCTTCGCGACCAAGGGGTCGTAGAGACCAACAACCTCGCTGCCTGCCGTGACTCCCGAATCGACGCGGACGCCCGGCCCCGCCGGTTCCCGGTAGCTCGAGATCCTCCCCGGGCTGGGCAGAAAGCCGTTCGACGGATCCTCCGCATTGATCCGGCACTCGATCGCGTGCCCGGTCAGCCGGACGTCGTCCTGGCTCAGCGATAGCGGCTCTCCAGCCGCGATGAGAACCTGCTCGCGCACGAGGTCGAGGCCCGTGACGAGCTCGGTGACGGTGTGCTCGACCTGGATCCGCGTGTTCATCTCGAGGAAGAAGTAGTCGCCACCGCGGTCGAGCAACCCCTCGATCGTGCCGGCACTGCGATAGCCGACCGCCAGGGCGGCGTCGACGCCGAGCCGGCCGATCCTTTCGCGGAGCTCGTCGTCGACCGCAGGCGACGGAGTTTCCTCGACGAGCTTCTGGTGGCGCCTCTGGATCGTGCAGTCGCGCTCGCCGAGGTGGATCACGGTGCCGTGGGCATCCGCGAGCACCTGGACTTCGACGTGCCGCGGATCCTCGAGGTAACGCTCGACGTAGACGGTCGCGTCGGCGAAATAGGCCTCGCCCTCGCGACGCGCGGACTCGTAGGCGCGCTCGGCCTCATCGGGACCGCTCACGACGCGCAGCCCCTTGCCGCCTCCGCCGGCGGCGGCCTTGATTGCGATCGGCCAGCCGATCTCCTCGCCGAGGGTTAGCACCGTCTCGACGGAGTCGACGGGATCGGTCGTGCCGGGGACGATCGGTACGCCGGCCGCGCGCATCGCCTCACGGGCCGCGGTCTTCGAGCCCATCAGCTCGATCGCCTCGGGAGGCGGGCCGATCCAGATCAGGCCCGCGGTCTCGCACGCGCGCGCGAAGCCGGCGTTCTCCGCGAGGAAGCCGTAACCGGGGTGTACAGCCTCGGCTCCCGCGCGGGCGGCCACGTCGAGCAGCCGCTCCTGCTTGAGGTAGCTCTTCGAGGCCGGCCCCGGTCCGATTAGGTAGGCCTCGTCCGCCGCCGCGACGTGAAGCGAGCCGCGGTCGGCTTCCGAGTACACGGCAACGGTCGCGATCCCGAACTCGCGCAGCGTCCGGAAGATCCGGACTGCAATCTCGCCGCGGTTGGCGACGAGGACCTTCGAGAAGGCCGCCACGTGCCTATTCTCCGGCCCGGGGGTCGGGGGCCGTGTCGTTCGCGGCCTCCCCGCCCAGGTTTTCGGCGATTCCCTCCGCTCGCCAACGGCTGCGGTAGGCAGGCGGCATCACGTCGCCCGCGAGCAATCGCTCGAGCGCGAGCGTCAGTGCTTCCTCTTGTTCGGGATCGGGCTTAGGCCGGGTTTCAAAGTCCACGATCCGAGCCTAAAGGCTCCGCGACGACGTGCCGATGCGAACCGCGGATGAGCCGCCTCCTCGCGATCTTCGCTGTCTTTGCCGTGCTCGCGGCCCCGGCCGCCGCACGCGGGCGCGGCGCTGCACGGCCGGCCTCATGGGCTCAGCCCGAGATCAAAATCGTCGTGGCGCACGGCTTGATGGCCAAAAGCGTGCAGACGTTCCGTCCGAACGACCCGATCACGCGCGGCGAGCTGACCCGGCTCGTCGCCGGGCTGATGGAAGAGCCGCCGACAGCGTCGCTGACTTCGCCGGCTCCGGTGACGATGACACAGCTGGACGCGACGCTCGTGCGCGCGCTCGGTCTGAGCGGCGCGGCGAGCGAGTTCGCCGCGGCCGCCCGAACCGCGGGACTGAAGCCGCCGAGCCGCTTCGGCACCGAAGTCGTCGCGCGCCTGCTCGGCCTGCGCACCAACCACCCTGCGCAGCTCGATTCGCTCGAGCTCCTGCCGAGCCAGCCCGCAACGCGGGCCGAGGCCGCCTACTCCGCCGCGCGGATACTCCGGTTCGGAGACTGGGAGACCCAGAACATCGAACAGCTCGCGCAGACGTTCGAGCTGCCGGCCCTCTCGCCGTGGCAAACGCGCGTCCTGACGACCGCCGTACGCTTCATCGGCTACCCCTACGTCTGGGGCGGTACCAGCGAGAGCGCCGAGGCACCGTTCGGCGTCCAGGCGCCCGGCGGCTTCGACTGCTCCGGGTTCGTGTGGCGCGTCTACAAGCTTCAGTCCTACCCCGGCGGATCGACGCTCTCGGCGACGCTGAAAGGCCGAACGACCTTCGCGATGAGCGGGGAGGTCCCGGCGGCCAAGCGAATCCCGTTCGCACGGCTGAAGCCAGGCGACGTGCTCTTCTGGGGCGCTGCCGGCTCGCGCTCCAAGCCGGCTCAGGTGGACCACACCGGCATCTATCTGGGCAACGGCTGGTTCATCCACTCGTCGGGCTACGGCGTCGCGCTAGCGCCGCTCACCGGCTGGTACAAGACCCGCTTCGCGTGGGCCCGGCGCCCACTCGCCGAAGCCGGCCTCGGAACCTGAAAAGCGGCTGAAAAACGCGATCCCCCGTCCGGGTGATGGCCCGGGTGACGCGGAGAGTGACAATCGCGTAGTCCGCCAAGGAGAGAGGGAGGTCTTGATGCCGCAGTGGAAGCCGAGTCTTCGCCTTCTGCTGATCGTGTCGGCGTTGCTCGCGTTTGCGGCCGCGTTGGGCTGGGTCGATCTTGCCGGTTTCCTCGAGTGGTGAGGATCGGCCGATGAGCGCTTCCGCCACCGCCCGCCGGAACCTCGTTCCCGTGGTCGCGCCGGTCTGCTTGGCGGGTCTGGCCACCGTCGTCGCCGCGGCGATCTCGTTCGCCGGCGCGTCGCACAGCCTGACGGTCTTCGCCGGCCTCGCGGCCTTTCTCGCCGCCTCGGTCCTCGCCGACCGCTTCCCAGTGCCGGTCGACGACCTCGACGCAAACGGCGTGTCGCTGGCGTTCGTGTTCGGGCTCTCGGCGATCGTTCTGTTCGGCTGGGCCGCCGGGGTGCTCGTCGTCTCGGCGACCCCGGCGATCATGCACTTCCTTGATCGCCGGCCGCCGATCCGGATCGCGTACAACGCGTCCGCATTCGCACTGACCGCGGCGTGTGCAGGCCTCGTGATCGCCCCGATCGGCGATGACACGCCCGCACTGATGGCGGCGCGCGTCCTCGTCGCGACGTACGCCTGTTACCTCGTGAACGTGCTCCTGATCACAGCCGTCGTCGCGCGGGCGACGAGCCGCCCTTGGCGCGGGCAGATCGTTTCGAGCGTCCGCAAGACCATCTTGCCGTTCACGCTGATGGGCTCGGCCGCGCTGACGCTGGTCGTCCTCTGGGAGCGCTCGCCGCTCCTCTCCCTCGCACTCGCGGGTCCTCTTCTGGCGATCCAGCTCTACCAGCGGGAGCTTCTCCGAGCCCTGCGGGCCGTCCGCCTGGCGCTGACCGACCCACTCACCGGGCTTGGGAATCACCGGCACTTCCACGAACGCCTCGGGCGAGAACTCGAGCACGCGAGACGTTTTGGAGGCCCCTTGGCGGTTTGCCTTGTCGACATCGACGACTTCAAGCTCATTAACGACCGATTCGGTCACCCTGCCGGCGACTCCGTCCTCTCGCGAGTCGCGGCGCGGTTGCGCCAGACCGGCGAGGCTTTCCGGGTGGGAGGCGACGAGTTCGCCGTCCTTCTGCCCGGCTACAGCCCAGACGAGGCGCTGGCGGCGGCAAAGTCGATCGTCGAACGCATCGGGGCCCTCCGCTTCGGTCACATGGGCTCCATCACCGTCAGCGCCGGTGTTGCGCACGCGCACGCGCACGAGCGAGCCGAGCTTTTGAAGCTCGTCGACCATGCTCTGTACTCGGCGAAGGAGTCCGGCAAGAACCAGGCGCGGCTTTATCGCCCGGACGTGGGGGAGGTGCTCTCTGCTGAGTTCGAGCCCGGCGTCGTTGAAGCAACCGAGCCGGAGCTCGAACACGCCGCGGCCGTTTAGCACTCCTCCGCTTCGCGCAGGAATTGACGGAGCGAACAGAGGAGGTCGCGTGAACCGAGAGCAACGCAGACACCCCGAGATGCACGACGGAGCCGACCGTCGCGATCAGCCTTCGCGCACGGAGCCGCAGGCGGACTCAGAGCGCGACCAGGAGGTCGGCAGCGTCCGAGCCAAGAACACCGGGCACAAGAAGAAGACCGCTGACAAGTGGAACCAGTGACCCGGCGCGCCGGAGCGGACCGCCCTTCCTAACGAGCTCGCCCAGAGGCGCGCGGCGGCCCGAAAGTTGCACTCTTGTTCCAGAGGCGTCGCTCACACGTGCGCTTTTCCGCAATAGGATGAAATCGGGCGAGGATTGGTGGGTCCCAGTACTCGCGCGCATGCGCGAGTACGTTTAGTGGACGCCGGCCGAAGGTCTCCCGCGGGCTCGGGCCGAGAGCAGGTTACAGCGGGATGTTGCCGTGCTTCCTGGGCGGACGGCGCTCCCGCTTAGTCAGCGCGGTCTCGAGCGCGTCGATCACCACCGGCCGTGTGCGGCGCGGCTCGATCACCTCGTCCACGTAGCCGCGCTCGGCGGCCGTGTAGGGGTTTGCGAATTGGCTCCGGTACTCCTCGATCAGCTCCGCGCGCCTTGTTTCAGGATCCTCGGCCTCCTCGAGCTCCTTGCGGAAGACGATGTTGACCGCTCCTTCGGGCCCCATCACCGCCACCTCGGCGGTCGGCCAGGCGAAGTTGAAGTCGGCGCGGATGTGCTTCGAGCTCATCACGTCGTAGGCGCCTCCGTACGCCTTGCGCGTGATCACCGCGAGCTTCGGCACTGTAGCTTCGCAGTACGCGTACAGCAGCTTCGCACCGTGGCGGATGATCCCACCCCACTCCTGCGCGGTCCCCGGGAGGAAGCCCGGCACGTCGACGAACGTGACGAGCGGAATGTTGAAGCCGTCGCAGGTGCGGACGAACCGCGCGGCCTTGTTCGACGAGTCGATGTCGAGCACACCTGCTAGTGCGCGCGGCTGGTTGCCGACGACCCCGACCGGATAGCCGTTCAACCGCGCGAAGCCGCAAACGATGTTCTCCGCCCAACGCTCGTGCACCTCCAGGAAGTCACCGTCGTCGACCACGCGTGAGATGACCTGCTTCATGTCGTACGGCTTCGCCGGATCGTCCGGGATCAGAGAATCGAGCTCGGGGTCCTCACGGCCGGCCGCGTCCGCCGGCTCGGCGAACGGCGGCGGGTCGACGTTGTTCTGGGGCAAGAACGAGACGAGATAGCGAGCGTCCTCGAGACACGCCTCCTCGTCGGGCGCGATGAAGTGGGCCACGCCGGACTTCGAGGCATGAGTGGCGGCTCCGCCCAGCTCCTCGAACGTCACCTCCTCCCCCGTCACCGTCTTCACCACGTCGGGGCCCGTGATGAACATGTACGACGACCCCTCGACCATCAGCACGAAGTCGGTCATCGCAGGTGAGTAGACGGCGCCGCCGGCGCAGGGCCCCATGATCAGGCTGATCTGGGGGATCACGCCCGAGCACTGCACGTTCCGCCAGAAGATCTCGGCGTAGCCGGCAAGCGAGACGACACCTTCCTGGATCCGCGCGCCGCCGGAATCGTTGATGCCGATGACCGGGCAGCCGAATTTGGCCGCGAGATCCATCACTTTGCAGATCTTCTCCGCGAAGACCTCGCTCAGCGAGCCGCCGAAAACCGTGAAGTCCTGCGAGAAGACGAAGACCCGCCGGCCGAAGATCGTTCCATAGCCGGTGACTACGGCGTCGCCGTACGGGCGCCGCTCGAGCATCCCGAAGTTGGACTCGCGATGCCTGACGTAGCGGTCGAGTTCGAAGAAGGAGCCCGGGTCGAGCAGCTTCTCGACGCGCTCGCGCGCAAGGAGCTTTCCCTGCTCGCGTTGGCGTGACACCGCACGCTCGCTGCCGGCATGCAGCGCCTGCTCGCGAAGCTCGGCGAGCTCGCGCAACTTCGCATCGGTGGACTCGGCCTCAGTCGCCACGACGCGAGCGTATCCAGGCCGCCGCGCACGTGCGGAGAGTCCCTCGTTCAAGGGAGGCGGCCGGGAGTCACCCGCCTGGGGGAGTCGTGTGCGAATCCCTCGCCCTAGCCTCTGTTGGAGGCCTGCGGCGGCCGAAAGAACTCATCATGCGGCACTCCTACATCGACGGACCACGACGAATTCGGGCACCACGCGCGACCCCTCGCTCGCGCGTTCGCTTCCTGCCTGCGATCGTCGCGCTCCCCGCAGTCGCGGCTCTCTGGCTCACTGTGGGGCTGCCCGTCCTCTCGCAGGTGACGGGCTCCGGCGCCGGCAACCGCGAGTCGCGGAACGTGGTCTTCTCGACCGAGGCAAGCGGTGGCGAATCCGGCAGTTCCCCCGGCGGCGCGTCGGCGCCGCACACCGTCGCGGCGGCCACCGTTTCGAACCAGGTTCTCGCCGCCTACCACGCCGAGGTCGCGCGGGCGTGGGCGCGCACGCATGCAAGGGCGCATGCCCAGCCGAAGACTGCCAGCCCGACCCTCCCCAAGCAGACGCTCCCGACGCCTGCATCAGGGATGGCGACACTCGCGACGGCCGACACGACGAACACCCCGCCGCCCCCGGAGACCTCCGATTCTCCCCCCGCGGACAAGAGGCCCGGCACCGGTAGGTCGGGCGGCAGCGGCGGCACGACGAACCCCGATAGCGGCGGGACCGCCACGACTCCTGCGCCCGACGCGACTCCGGGCGATAATGGCGGCAGCGGCAACACCGGCGACGCCGGCGGCTCCGGATCGGGCGGCTCTTCCGATACCGACCACACCGGCGACATCGGCGGGTCCGGCGGCGCGGGCGGCACGACTCCGCCACCCCCTCCCCCGCCTCCTCCGCCTCCGCCACCTCCTCCGCCGCCTCCGCCGCCTCCGCCTCCGGCTGGCTCACTGACCCCGCAGGACATCCAGACGACCAACGGCGGGACGCGCAGCGGCGAGGTCGAGCAAAACGACACCGTCACCTTCACGTTCACGGGCGCGATCGACCCGAACCAGATCCTCGCCGGTTGGAACGGCTCGGCGAGGGCGGTCACCATTCGCATGACGCCGAGCAGTAACCGAAACGACGGCATGACCGTTCTGGACGGCTCCGGAAACCAGATCGCGGCGCTCGGCTCCGTGAACCTGCACGGGCACTACCTCTCCGCGATCACGCTCTTCACCGGCTCGACGATGACCGCGAGCGGCAACACGGTGACGATCGTCCTGGGCACCCGCACGCACGGCGTCCCGGTCGAGAACAGCACGTCGACGATGGTCTGGACGACGCCGAACGGCAGCGCCACCGAGTCGGGTCCCGCTGATACCGACTTCTAGCGCTTAGCCCCACCCCCGACCGGGGCTCAAGGGCACAGGCACAGGGGTCGATAAGGCACGCAGATGGCGCCTGCGGCCCCTGCGACGAATCCTGGCCACGGTGAGTCTTCCTCCGATGGCCGGCGTCGGCGTGCTCCGCGCACGGTCTCGCGACGCGCCCTTCTGCAGCTCTTGATCGGCGTTCTCTTCGTCGGCGTGATCCCGGTTCTCGCAACGGTCCACATCCTCGACTCGAACGCGCTCGAGAACGAGCGCGCCCGCACCGACAGCGCGCTTCGTGGCGAGCTCCAAGGCGCCGGCGGACGGCTCGGCCAGCTCGCCGACGACGCCTCGAACCGTGCCGACGATCTCACGCAGTCTTCAGAACTCCAGCACGCCTTCATTGCAGGGGACCGCGCGACGATTCGACGGATTGCTGCGCAGAACGCCGGAGTGCTCTTCTACCTGCGACGTGAGCGGGTCGCCGGGAAGCGCCCCGCTGACGCGTTGATGCGCTCGATCTCCTTGACCGTCAACGGAGAGCGCATCGGCACCGTCGTCGCGACGATTCCGCTCGACGGGCGGCTTGTCGCACGACTACGGCGCACTGCCGGGCTCAGCCGGAGCGACCGGTTGATGATCGTGCGCGAGCGCACCGTGGTCGGCACCGGGCAGCACGTTCAGCTGCGCGGCCACACCGTCGTCGTGGGCAAGAAGTCCTATCGCGGCCTGCTCACGCGCGTGCCGAACGCCGTCGGGATCAGCCTCTTCGCGCTCCGCCCACAGAAGATGATCGATGCCAGCGTGCGTCCCTACCAGCAGCGCATCCTCTACGCGGCGCTCAGCTCCTTCGCGTTGCTCGTCCTCGTCGCCCTCGCCTTCGCGCGTCCGATCCTGAGCACCCTTGGCGACTTCCGGCGCGTCGCGTCGCAGGCGGCGACCGACAGCCTCACCGGCCTCGCGAACCGGCGGTCGTTCGACGACGAGCTCGCCCTCGAGTGGCGCCGCGCGGAACGCGTCGGCGACCCGCTGGCGCTCGTCCTCATCGATCTCGACAACTTCAAGAGCGTCAACGACGGCCGGGGCCATCAGGCCGGCGACGCCGTTCTCCGGCGTGTTGCCGCGATCCTGGATTCCGGCGCCCGCAACGCCGACCTTGCGGCGCGCTACGGCGGCGAGGAGTTCGCCCTGCTCGCGCCCGAGACCGACCTGCTCGGCGCCACGAGGCTCGCCGACCGGCTTCGGGGCGATCTCGAGGCGGCGAAGATCGAACTCTCCGGCGGTGAAGAGATTTCCGTCACCGCTAGCTTCGGGGTCGCCGTCAAGGGCACGCTCGAGCGCCCCGAGCAGCTGATCGCTGCAGCCGACGAGGCGCTCTACGAAGCGAAGCGGAACGGCAAGAACCGCGTCGTGGCCGCCGATCCGCTGCCCGCAGCGACCGCCACCGCCCCGGTCTAGCCGCCTCGGATCAAGGCACAATCCGCCCATGCGCGTCTCGGCGAAAGTCGATTACGCTCTACGCGCCTGCGCGGAGCTCGCCGCCGCGGGCGACGGGCCCGTCAAGGGCGACCGGCTCGCCCAGGCGCAGCAGATCCCGCTGAAGTTCCTCGAGAACATCCTGCTCGACCTCAAGCACGCGGGCCTCGTGCAGAGCCAGCGCGGCGCGGAAGGCGGCTACTGGCTCTCCCTCTCGCCCGAGGAGATCTCGCTCGCCGAGGTGATCCGAGCGGTCGAAGGGCCGATCGCCAACGTCCGCGGCCTCCGCCCCGAACAGGTCGAGTACGCGGGGACCGCGGCGCCGTTCCGCGACATCTGGATCGCCGTGCGGGCAAACCTTCGGGCCGTGCTGGAAGTTGTGACGCTGGCCGACGTCGCAGCCGGGCGCCTACCCGACGAGGTCGCGGCCATCGCTGCCGACCCCGACGCGTGGCTGCCGCACTGAGGGCTCGACGTGCTCGCGGACGACCCAGGACGGCAGGTCGAGGACGAGGAAGTGCGCCAGCGCCTGGGCGTTGGGCTCGTAGGCGCTGCGTAGCTCGGTAAGCCTCTCCATCGCCTCACCGCGTTCGACCGCATCGTCGGTCGCCGTCTCGACGATCTCGTACAGGTGGTCGAACTCCTCCTCGGTCAGGCGGTCGGCCGGTCGGGGGGAGAGGCCAAACTGTGTCGTGAGATCAGACAGCGCGTGCCTGCCGATGGCGTAGGTGACGTCGGCGGCGACGACCTTCCCCTCAGGCGCCGTCGCCTTCACGAACGCAGCGATGTCGACCATCGCGGTCAGCGCGGCGAGCCAGTTCTGGTTGACGTGCTGCGAGCGGTAGAAGCCGAGCAGCGGGTACGAGAGGTGGGTCTCCATCAGTTCCGCGGCCCAGACCTCCCAGTCGCGGAGCTCGCGCTCGAGCTCCCGCCAGTGCTGTCTGCCAATCGCCCGGTGGAGGATGAGTCCCGCGACCGGTGGCGATCCGGCCCGCGTCGCCAGCTGCGAGACGGCCGTCTCGCGCCGCGAGAAGGATGCGTATACCGCAGGCAGGTAGCCGATCACAATGAAGACGACCCCGACGCCCGTCGCCGCTTCCAGGAGCCCGATCACGTGCCCGGCCGTCGAGCCGGACGGCCCCTCGGCGCTCAGGAAGACGCCGGAGCTCGACAGGACGCGACTGCCGAACGAGCCGCCGACGACCGCCCACTCGAGCAGGCCGTAGCCGAGCATGATGCCGAGCGTCCAGACGACCAGCTGGAAAAGCAGCGCAAACGGCCCGAAGAATCCGAGCAGCGTGTCAGCCGAGGCCGGCGGGAGCCGTCGCGCGAGCGCGCGCCAGGGGCGCCAGAGCAGCCGGCTGAGCCCGCGGGCGATACGCGGGTCGCGCCGCACGCGCCGTGGCAACAGGAACGCGACGAAGAACTCGGAGACCATCACCAGGATCAGCGCGACCCCGAAAATGCCCGCCACGACGCGCATGGGCGGAGCCTAGCCCCGCTCTAAGAGTTGAAGACGGTCTCGCGGCTGGGGCGGACGTACACGATCAGGCCACGCTCAAGCTCGAGCGCCTCTGCCTCTTCCTGCGTCAGCTGCGCAAGCAGATGCTGGCCGTCTTCGCGCACGAGCTCGACGCGCACCTCGAAGCCAAGGTGGACGACGCGCTCGACCATCGCCTCGCGCGTGTCCCGGTCGGGCTCGAGTCGGAGGGTGAGGTCACGGGGGCGAACGAAGGCGTCGCCGATCCGGTTGACCGGCCCGACGAAGCCCATCACGAACTCGTTCGCGGGCGACTCGTAGAGCTCGCGAGGCGTGCCGACCTGCTCGACCCGACCGCGGTTGAGCACGACGATCTGGCCCGCGACCTCCATCGCCTCCTCCTGGTCGTGCGTGACGATGATCGTCGTCACGTGCACCTCGTCGTGCAGACGCCGGAGCCAGGCGCGAAGCTCCTTGCGGACCCGCGCATCGAGCGCCCCGAAGGGCTCGTCGAGAAGGAGCACCTCCGGGTCGACCGCGAGAGCCCGAGCGAGCGCCATCCGCTGGCGCTGGCCGCCCGACAGCTGCGCCGGATATCGCTTCGCGAGCCCCTCGAGCTGGACGAGCTCGAGCAGCTCGTGGACGCGGTTCGCGATCTCAACCCGCTGCCGCTTCTGGACCTTCAAGCCGAAAGCCACGTTCTCCCAGACGGTCATGTGCTTGAAGGCCGCGTAGTGCTGGAAGACCATGCCGACCCCGCGTGCCCGCGCCGGCCGCTGCGTGACGTCGGAGTCGCCGAGAAGCACCTGCCCTCCGTCGGGATCCTCGAGACCGGCGATCACCCGTAGCAGCGTCGACTTGCCGCTTCCGCTCGGCCCGAGGAGCGCCGTCAGCGATCCCTCGGGGATGGCGACCGAGACGTCCTCCAGCGCGACGAAGTCTCCGAACCGCTTCGTGACGTCGACGACGGTGATGCCCATCAAGCCTCCTCTTTGGGTCGGAAGAACCTCATCGCAACGACGGTCGTGGCCGCGATCAGCGCCAGGATCACCGAGGCCGCGAAGGCGCCCGTGGTGTTGAAGCCCTCGAACTGAGACTGAACGTAGAGCGGCAGGGTCTCCGTCTTGCCCTCGATGCGGCCCGAGACGATGCTCACCGCACCGAACTCGCCGATCGCCCGAGCGGTCGTGAGCACGACTCCGTAGCAGACGGCCCAGCGGATCGCCGGCAGCGTGATCCGGCGAAAGACGGTGAACGGCGCCGCGCCGAGCGTCTCCGCCGCCTGCTCCTGGTCGGTGCCGATCTCGCGCAGGACGGGGACGACCTCGCGGACGACGAACGGCAGCGAGACGAAGATCGTCGCCAGGATCATCCCCGGCAGGGCGAACAGGATCTTGATGCCGTGATCGGCGAGGCCGGAGACCCAGCCGCCAGTGCCATACAGGAGGTAGAGCGACAGCCCAACAACGACCGGCGACAGCGCGAGCGGCAGATCGACGATCGCATTGACGAGCCCGCGACCCGGGAAGCGATGGCGGACAAGCGCGATCGCGAGCGTGACGCCGAAGAGCGTGTTCAACGGCACCGCGATCGCGGCGATCAGGAGCGTCAGCCAGAGCGCGTGCAGCGCCTGCGGATTCGTTACGGCGGCCCAGGCCGGGTGGAAGCCGTGCTCGAACGTCCGGTAGAAGACGAGCCCGACCGGCACGAGCAGCAAAAACGCGACGTAGCCAAGCGCCCCAACGCGCAGCGCCCACCTACCGATCATGGCGTGTCCTCCAGTGGCGGAACGCGCCGATCGCCAACAGCACCGCCAGCGAGATGAGCAGCAGGACGACGGAGACCGCAGCCGCGCCGGCTGCGTTGTCGGACTCGATCTGGCCGGAGATGTAGACCGACGAGACCTCGGTCTTGAACGGGATGTTCCCGGAGATCAGCACCACCGACCCGAACTCGCCCACGGCGCGCGCGAACGCGAGCGCGACGCCGGAGAGGATCGCCGGGAGCAGGTTGGGAAACACGATCCGGCGGAACACCTCGAACCGGCGGGCGCCGAGCGATTCCGCCGCCTCCTCCATCTCGCGGTCGAGCTCGAGCAGCACGGGCTGCACCGCACGCACCACGAAGGGCAGCGTCACGAACAGCAGCGCGAGCACGAGGCCCGTGCGCTGGAATGCGAGGTCGACCCCGAACGGGCCGTTCGGCCCGTAGAGCTGCAGCAGCACGAGGCCGGCGACGATGGTCGGCAGCGCAAAGGGCAGGTCGATGACCGCGTTGACGAACCCTTTGCCCGGAAACGAATCGCGGACGAGCACCCAGGCGATCGCCGACCCCGCCAGTGCGTTGAAAGCCGCGATGAGCAGCGAGACGACGAGTGTCAGCTTCAGCGCCGACGCGGCCTCCGCCTTGGTGACCTCGTCCCAGAAAGCGCCGAGGCCGTGAGCCCGCGAGCTCCACACGAGCGCGGCCAGCGGCACGAGCACGATCAGGCTCAGGTAGCCGATCGCCATCCCGCGCGCGATGCCGCCGCCCATTCGGCCGGCGAGGCCCGCCGGGCGGGCAACGGTGACGGCCGTACTAGTGGCCAATCACCTTCACCATGATTCCGCTGCTGTGGTCGAAGAAGCGGTACTGGACGGACTTCCAGCCGCGCAGGCCGAGCGCCTTCGAGTTGATCGTGAAGAGCGTCTTCGGCTGCTTGAACCGGTACTTGGCGCTGTGGGCAACCGACTTCAGAACCGGCCGGTAGCCCGTGTCGCCGAAGAGCTTCTGCGCCCTCGATGACCAGAGGAACTTCAGGAACGCCTTCGCCTCGGAATGCTTGAGGCCGCTCTTCGTGAGCGCGACTGGATTCTCGATCAGGATCGTCTGCTTCGGCAGCACGTACTCGGTGTGCACGCCCTTCTTGTTGGCGTAGATCGCCTCGTTCTCGTACGTAAGCAGCACGTCCCCCTTGCCGCTCGCGAAGACCTGCGTCGCCTCGCGCGCGCTCTTCGGGAGCACCGGGACGTTCTTGAACAGCTTCTTCAGGTAGTCGATCGCCTGCTTGTCGGTCTTGCCCTGCGCGCGCTCGGCGCCGTACGCCGCCATCACGTTCCAGCGCGCGCCGCCGGAGGTGAACGGGTTCGGCGTGATCACCTGGACCCCGCTCTTCGCCAGATCGGCCCACGTGTGGATGTGCTTCGGATTGCCGTCGCGGACGACGAAGACGACGACCGAGTCGGTGACCATCCCGTGGTGCGCGT
>JBKOUJ010000108.1:0-10619 GCA_046723355.1 Actinomycetota bacterium
CCGCCGAGCGCGCCCGGGCCCTGGCCGAGCACGAAGCCGCTGTAGCGGACGCCGAAGGCCGGGTTGGGATCACCGTAGGTCTTGGTGAAGTGGTCGATCGCGGCGGTCGTGTCGTCCGCGTCGGCGGTCACCGAGAGCGCCTTCTTGCCGATGTCGAGCGTGCCGGCGACGAAGGTGATGTCGTAGTTGGAGGAGGTCAGCCCCTTCGGGGTGACGCTGTAGGCGCCGACGTCGCTGCTGGCGGTCGCGGTCGTGTCGAAGGCAAGCGAGCCGCCGAGCGCGCCCGGGCCCTGGCCGAGCACGAAGCCGCTGTAGCGGACGCCGAAGGCCGGGTTGGGATCACCGTAGGTCTTGGTGAAGTGGTCGATCGCGGCGGTCGTGTCGTCCGCGTCGGCGGTCACCGAGAGCGGCGCCCTGTTGATTGCGAAATTCACGGTGGTCGCCGCAAGGCTGAGGTTGTAGTTGCTGCCCGCTGAGAGCGTGCCCAGGTTGATCGCGTAGTTGCCAACGTCCTCACCTGCAGCTCGCCCCAGACCACCTGTGAACGCCGACGCGGCAAGGCCGCCGTCGTTCGTGAACGTCAGTGGCGGATCAGAGGCGCCGTAGACCTTGCTCTGACCGCTGTCGGGCGTAATCGTCACCGGCTTTGCCGTGATTGCGAGGTTCACCGTCGACGCCGCAAGGCTCAAGGTGTAGTTGTTGCCCGCAGAAAGTGTCCCGAGGTTGATGGCGTAGTTGCCGACGTTCTCGCCGGCTACTCGGCTCAGGGCGCCCGTGAAGCTGTCGCCGGCCTCGAGCGCGGAGCTACTCGTGTACGTCAGCGTAGGGTCGCTTGCGCCGTAGATTTTGCTTTGGCCGCTGTCGGGCGTAATCGTGATTGCTTTGCGGTTCACCGTCAGCGTCGCCGCATTGCTCGTCGCCGTCTGCGTACCGCCACACGTGTTGGTGAAAACGGCGCGATACTTGTTGCCGCTCGCAGAGACGGGCGGCTTCGTGAGCGTGAGCGTCGTGCTCGTGGCGCCGGTGACGTCCGTGAAGCCGGATCCCGTATCGACCTGCCACTGGACGGTAGGAGCTGGCGAGCCCGTGCCCGCAGCGGTGAAGGTCGCGTTCGCCCCGTACGTGATCGACTGGCTCGTGGGCTGCGACGTCACCGATGCGGCGGTGCATGCCGGCGCGACAGTGAACGTCTTAGTCGCGAGAGTCTGATTGTTTCCGCATGGGAAGGAGCTATTCGTGCAGACGACGACGGTCCACGTCCCCGTTGCCGAAACGGTGTGGACATCGTCGAAAGCATCGTTCGGGTTGCCCGCGTGCGCGTCCGTGGCTGCGAGGGCGCCCGACGGATTTATCCACATAACGGAGATGTTCCCGCTGCCGTTGCCAGTCACGTTGCTGATCACCGAATGGGCACAGACGCTGTCGCCTGCAGTGAACGACGTTGACGACGTCGTGCAAGGGGCCGGACTTTTCCTGATGTCGAGTGTCGCGGTCGTGACATTCCCGTCCGTGAATGACGACATCGCCGTGCCGGACGTCGCGCCCGTTGCAGTGACGCTGTATGTCGCGATGAACCAGTTCGGGAGAGTGAGCGAGTCGGTGATGTTTCCGCTGGAGTCGGCGGTGACATCGTCACTCCACGACCAGGTTTGGCCCGCGTCGTCGTTCACGACGATGTGGACGGGCTCGCCGGCCTGCCAGTTACCGCCGAGGAGGCCGACAATGGCGCCGGGGGGGTAGTCGGGCATGTCACTCGAGACCCACGGGTCTGTAGTGCCCGTCCCGCCGGTTCTGGTCATTGCATGGGCACCGCCCGCGAACGCGAAAAGCGTCACGAAGAGCGCAAGCGCCGCGAAGAACATCCCCGCGACGAGTTTCACCGTCTTGTGTGTGGCCGGGTCCGCCGCCGCGCTTGTGCGCGCGGACGGGTCCCCCACTCCTGCAAACCCTGACTCCATCCCACTCTCCCCTCATCCGTTCCGGCCGCAGAGACCTGTGCGAAAAAGCGCTTGCCGCACAAGCAGCCGGAGGATGCCCCGAATATGGTTTGAGGACAATGGGCCAATAGGCTCAATTGGCCTAGCCGAAGGACTCAGCCTTCAGAGGCCCCGGAACTACGATTTTGGCCTGCTCGGAAGCGGAATCCCTGCAAGTAGGGGATTCTGTATTCACAGCGCCCGGCACCGCTCGAGTGACATCTCTTTCAACCCATACCCGCCCGGCTTAGGATCGCGTGGCAGGCCAACCAAGGAGGAGAGATGAAGCGCGCGCTCTTGCTGGTCCCGCTCGTGGTTGCCGTCGGCGTCGGATTCGCGGTCGTGAACGCAACGGCGAAGGACAAGCCGAAGGTGCAGCACGGCAACACGATCCACGTGATCGAGCACGCAACGACGGACAGCATCGACGTCGACGCGGTGGGGCACATCCTCACGTTCGCGAACGACGTCTTCGACAGCGCCGACCACGCCAAGGTCGGCAGCGACCAGGGCTACTGCGTGCGGATCGTCCTGCACCACAGCTGGGAGTGCAACTGGACGACGTTCCTGAACCACGACCAGATCACGGTCGAGGGGCCGTTCTCGGACGACGGCAACACGGTCGCCGCGATCACGGGCGGCACCGGGAAGTTCAGGAACGCCCGTGGCTGGATGGAGCTCAAGTACCACAACCCGGCGGGGACGGAGTTCGAATTCGTCTTCCACCTGCACGGCGGGCCCGGGCACTGACGCCCCGCCTCTCCGCTTTGGCCACGTCCGGGGTCTGACCCCGGACGTGGCCGGTTACGACAGCGCCTTCAGCGCGTCGTTCAGGCGCTGCTTCGTCTTCAGCACGCCCTCGAAGAGGTCGCCGTGTTGCTCGACCCGCCGCTGGACGACGTCCATCGTGAACCCGAGCGGGTCGAGCCCTGGCTTCACCTCGTCCCAGCGCAGCGGCGTCGAGACCGGCGCGCCCGGGCGCGGTCGCACCGAGTAGACCGAAGCGATCGTCTTGCCCTCCCCGTTTTGGTTCGCGTCGATCAGGACGCCGCGGCGCTTCGCCTTCGCCCACTGCGTGGTCGCGAGCTTCGGGTATGAGCGCGCGATCGCGCCGGCGACGATCTCCGCGAAGCGGCGCGTGTCGTCGTAGGTGTGCCGCCTCTCGATCGGAACGAGGACATGCATCCCGTCCGCGCTAGAGGTCTTCGGGAACCCGACGAGCGCGAGCGAGTCGAGCGCCTCCTTCACGTACAGAGCGACCTGCACGGTTTCGGCGAAGCCGACGTCCGGTGAGGGATCGAGGTCGAACAAAACGAAGTCGGGCCGGTCGAGCTTGTCCACGCGCGAGTACCACGCGTTCATGTCGATGCAGCCCATGTTCACCATCCAAAGCAAGGCCAGCTCGTCGTTGACGAGCGGCGCGTCGATCCAGCGCCGCTGCCGTGGCCGGTCGCGTGTCGTCACCTGGATGTGCTCGGTCGGGATCCAGTCCGGCATCCCCTTCGGCTTGTCCTTCTGAAAGAAGGCGTTGCCCTCGATGCCGTCGGGATACCGACGCAGCGTGAACGGCCGGTCCTTCAGGTGCGGCACGAGCACCGGCGCGACGGCCTGGTAGTAGGCGAGCAGGTCGCCCTTTGTGATCCCCTCCTCCGGCCAGAAGACCTTGTCGAGATTGGACAGCTTCAGCGAGTGCTTGCCGATCCGGATCTCCTCGTCGAGCGGTCGCTCGCGCACGACGTCCTCGGCCGACTTGTCGTCCCGCAGGCCCTGATATGAGGGCGCGCGCAGGTGGCCGTCGTGCGTCCACTCGGCGAACTCGACCTCGGCGACGAGCTTCGGCTCGACCCAGGTGACGTCGCCCTTGCGGATCTTCGGCATCTTCGGCACCTCGCGGAACGGCGGCTCCTTGCGCTCGAGCGGCCGCAGCTTCGCGAGCAGCTTCTCGATCCCTTCGCCCGTGAAGCCGGTGCCGACGTTGCCGACGTACTCGAGCTCGCGGCCACGCCGCACGGCGAGCACGAGCGACCCGAGCGTCCCTGCCCGCCGACC
Organism: Actinomycetota bacterium; assembly: GCA_046723355.1. GTDB lineage: Bacteria > Actinomycetota > Thermoleophilia > Gaiellales > Gaiellaceae > 13-2-20CM-68-14. Next base: position 4,026 of record JBKOUJ010000108.1, read on the forward strand.
CTGCCCCTTCGTGTAGCCGGCGACGATGAACTCCTGCCGCCCGTGCGTCTTGACCTTGAGCCAGTCGCGCGTGCGACGGCCGACGGCGTAGCGCGAGTCGGCCCGTTTGGCCATGATTCCTTCGAGGCCTTGCTCCTCGGCGGCGTGGAGCAGGGCCTCACCGTCGTCGAAGGCCTCGGAGATCCGGACGGTCCTGTTGCGGCGGTCGATCAGTTTCTCGAGCCGCTTGCGCCGCTCGCGGAGGGGCAGGTCGACGAGCGGCTCTCCCTCGACCTCGAGGGCATCGAAGACGAAGTAGACGAGCGCCGTCCCAGGCTTTCCCTGCTGCATCAGCGAGAAGCTCGAGCGGCCCTGTTCGTCGATGGCGCAGACCTCGCCGTCGAGAACGCAGTCCGGCGTCTTCAGCGCCTTCGGGATCTCCTTCGCCACGTTCGGGAAGCGCTGGGTCAGGTCGTTGCCCGTGCGGCTCGTCAGTCTCGCCTCCCCCTGGCTGACGTACGCGAGCGCCCGGAAGCCGTCCCACTTGACTTCGTAGAGCCAGCCGTCCCCCTTTGGGGTGTCGCGCTCGAGCGTCGCCAGCATCGGCTCGTAGTGCCGCGGCGGGCGAGCGCTCTGCGCGGTCTCGTCGCGTTTGCGGAGCAGCAGCCAGTTCTTGGGATCGCCGTCGAGGTGCGCGGGGACGAGCGCCCAAGTCCCCTCGAGCCGCTCGCCGTGCAGGCGAACGGTTAGGCCGCCGTCCCGCTTCTGTTCGACGAGCTCGTACGTGCCGTTGTCCCAGATCTCGACCGTGCCCGCGCCGTACTGGCCTTTCGGGATCTCGCCCTCGAAGGTCGCATAGTCGAGCGGGTGATCCTCGACGTGGACGGCGAGCGCGCGCTGGCCGGGCTCGAGCGGCACACCCTTCGGGACGGCCCAGCTGGCGAGCGCGCCGTCGCGCTCGAGCCGGAAGTCGTAATGGAGCCGCCGCGCGTCGTGGCGCTGAACGACGAAGATCGGCTCGTTCGGTCGCCGCTTCGGACCGCCGAACGGTTCGCTCGTTTTCTTCGGATCCCGCTTGCGGCGGTACTCCGTCAGGCGCCGGCTCGCCACGGCTCGACGCTACCGGTCCTCGCCGGGCGGGCGGGTTGACAAAAGCAGCCCGGCGTTATCCACATCGCACGCATCTGCACACATCGGAGTACGACGAATATGTCTTTGAAGTGGTAGGAGTGGGCGCTAACCCGCTTGGTTGCAGCGATTACGGGCTGTGTCCAGACGGGGGAAAACACTGTGGATTTTGTGGATTTACGGCGTCTTTACGTTTTCGAGGGCTCCAATTGCGCGGAAACGGGCGCGGCGCTGGCGTCGCAGGTCGTCCGCCGAAAGCCCCGCCAGGTCCTCGAGCGCCTCTCCGAGCGAGTCCTTTAAGAAGCGGGCCGAAGCGTCGTGGTCGGTGTGCGCACCGTCGGCCGGCTCGGGGACGATCGCGTCGATGATGCCGAGCTCGTAGCAGTGCACGGCGTCGGGCTTGAAGGCCGCGGCCGCCTTCTGCGCCTCACTCGCGTCGCGCCAGAGAATCGCCGCGCAACCTTCGGGTGAGATCACCGAGTAGATCGCGTTCTGCTGCATCAGCACGCGATCGGCGACCGCGATCGCGATCGCGCCGCCGGAGCCGCCTTCACCGATGATGCAGGAGACGACCGGCGCTCGGAGGCGCGCCAGCACGACCTGGGAACGGGCGATCGCGCCTCCCTGCCCATGCTGCTCGGCGGCCACGCCCGGGTAGGCACCCGGCGTGTCGACAAGCGTGATCAGCGGGAAGCCGTGGCGGTCGGCCAGCTCCATGATCCGCATCGCCTTCCGGTAGCCCTCGGGGTAGGCCATTCCGAAGTTCCGGCGGGTGCGCTCCTTGATGTCGCGTCCCTTCTGGTGGCCGATCAGCGCGATCGTGCGTCCGTCGAAGCGGCCGAGGCCGGTGACGAGCGCCTCGTCATCGGCGCGCGCGCGATCGCCGTGGAGCTCCACAAAGTCCTCGAGAATCCGATTGACGTAGTCGAGCGTGTAGGGCCGGTCGGGGTGGCGCGCCAGCTCGACCGAGCGCCAGATCTCCTCGTCGCTGGGCTCCGCGACGATCTTCTCGAGTTGCCGCTGCAGGCGCTCGAGCTCGCCCGAGAGGCGGGCGCCGCGGAGGAGCGGCAGGCTCCGGAGCCGGCTCAGCCGTTCCCGGAGCTGGACTTCGCCCTCACTCGGCATTGCCGAAGAGCCGCAGTAGCCGGGCGACGTAGTCCCTGAGCTCGGGCCGCGTCACGATCGCGTCGAGGTGTCCGAAGCGGTAGTTGGACTCGGCGAGGCCGAAGTCGTCCGGGAGCTTCTCCCGCGTCGTCTGCTGCACGACCCGCGGACCGGTGAAGGAGAGAAGGGCGCCGGGCTCGGCCACGATCACGTCGCCCAGGCTGGCGAAGCTTGCGAGCACGCCGGCCGTCGTCGGGTGGGCCATGACGCTGATCAGCGCACCGCCCGCGTCGTGCAGGTCCTCGACGGCGCAAACTGTCTTCGGGAGCTGCATCAGAGAGAGGATTCCCTCCTGCATGCGGGCGCCGCCCGAGGCAGTGACGGAGACGAGTGGTGTCTGTCGTTCCGCCGCTGCCTCGCACGCGCGCGCGAACTTCTCACCGACGACGCGTCCCATCGAACCGCCCATGAACGCGAAATCCATGACGGCCAGCTCGAAGGGATGGCTCTCGAGTGTCGCGTGTCCGATCACCATCGCGTCGCCGAGGCCGGTCTTCAGCTCGGCTTCGGCGAGCCGCTCGGGGTAGGGACGGAGGTCGAAGAAGCCGAGCGGGTCGTCGGAGCGAAGCTCCGCGGCCTCCTCGCTGAAGCTTTGTTCGTCGACGAGCTGCTTGATCCGGGCCCGCGCCCGCATCGGGAAGTGGTGGCCGCACTGGGGGCACACGTTGAGGTTCTTCTCCAGCTCGTCGTCCCGGTAGTGAGAGCCGCAGCTCGGGCAGGTGTTCGGGTGCGGCTTGCTGTTGGTCTCCGGCGGAGCGTGCTTGTGTTCGATGGAGACGTCGATTCGGGCCGCCATGGGGATGCGAGTTTAGACCGGTCGGTCGCGGACGCGGTTACAGACCGAGGGCCGCGGCGAGGCGCGTGACCGGCGCGACGTTTCGCTCTTCCGGGGCTAGCGCCGTGAAGCCGGCCCCTACGACGAGCGACCGCTCGCAGATCTCGCGGAAGGAAGCTTCGACCTCGGCGAGGGTTAACCCGTCCGGTTCGGGCATGAACACGTCGAGCTCGGCTGGATCGACCGAGTCGGCATCGAAGGCGACGTAGACGCCATCGGCTCCGTCGATTGCGTTTGTGATCCCGTCCCCGCCGACGTGGACGCCTGTGGCTGCGATGAACTCCTCCTCGGGGGGATCGAGGTTGCGGGCCCCGACGAGAGCGACGTCGCCCGCTGCGACCGCACCGGAGTCGATCAGCATCCGCAACGGCGTCGCCCACAGGTTGCCGGTCGGCGAGCTCTCGACCGTGTTCAAGTCACCGTGTGCGTCGAACCAGATGACGGCGAGGCGGTCGAAACGTGACTCGAGCGCCTCGAAGGCACCGACGTGCGCGCAGCAGCAGCCGCCGAGGACGAGCGGTCGCTCGGGAAGCTCGGCCGCGAGCGCGAGGCTCTGCTCGCCGAACGTGTCCTCCGCGATCACCGCCGCCTCGGGGTACGGGAGCGGCAGGAAGGCGGCCTCGGCCATCGCGTCGCCTCCCTCGCCCCACGCTCGCGGGACGCGGACGAGCCCGGCGCCGAACTCACGGCCGCACACGTGGCACTCATAGCTCGGGCCGAGGGGGACGGCCGTGTATGTGTTGCAGGCAGGGCACTTGGCCCGGAAGGCGCTCATCAGGTGGCGGGCACGAGCTCGTCCAGGGTATCGGGGAGCGGGTCGAGGTTCGTCAACTCGCGCGTTGGTTGCGGGCCTCGGCGTTCGTCGAGGCGGTTGATCCAGACCGAACGGAGGCCGAGCTCGTTCGCCGGCGCGATGTCGTGGAACAGGCTGGCGGCGACGTGGACGTAGGTGCCGCGCGGGGCGCCGGTCTGCTCGAAGAAGGCCTCCCAGTGGCGGTGCCCGGGCTTGTACGAGCCGATTTCGGAGGCGACGATCGCGCGCTCGAACGGGACGCCGACGTTGCGGATCGAGGCGTCGATGAGATCGCGGTCGGTGTTCGAGAGGATGGCAAGCTTCCAGCCGCGCTCGCGCGCGTCCGCGAGCGACGGCGGCACCTCGGGGAACGGCTTCCACGTGGGGAGCGAGCGGGCAAGCGCGTCGTGCTCCGCGGGCGGCGCGTCGAGCTCCCGCATCGCCTCGGTCATCACGTCGCGGTAAGTGCGGGTGCCGTCAGCCTCGAGCTGCGGCTCGAGCTCGTGGTAGCGCACGAGCAGCTCGTCGGCACGTTCCTCGCCGAACACGCGGGCGAGCTCGCGTCGAATCCCGCCGTTCCAGTCGATCAGCGTGCCGTAGCAATCGAACGTCGCCCACCGCTCCATGCCGCGAGCTTACTCGCGCCACCGTGGCCCGAACGGCTCCGTCTGGGGTCAGACCCCGGACGGGGCCGAACCGGACGAGCCCCTCCCGTTGAGCCCATCTTCGACGAACGCCTGCAGCCGCGAGCGCGCCACAGCCGGCTTGGCGGAGAACAGCGCCCGCACGCTTTCCAAGTCAAGCGAGAGAGCCGGCGCGGCCCAGCCGATTGCAGCCGGATAACTGCTCCACCTCCAGTCGGCGGGTCGCTTGCACAGGCCCGCGCGTACGGGATTGAGCGCGATGTACCTGAGCGCGGCGAGCAAATGGCCGTCGGTCTCGACGAGCTGGGTCTGATACCGCTGCCGGAAGAGGCTGCCGAACTGCTGGTGGCGGTCATTCACAGCCTGGGCGTGCATGCCGTTGAGTCTCTTCATGCCCGCGGCGAGATTCGGCTCCGGAGTCGTTACGAGTAGGTGGTAGTGCGTTCCCAACAGACAGTGGGCCTTGCACGACCACTCGTACCGGCGGATGACGTCGTCGAGCCTGTACTCGAACCACCGTCGGTCGTCGCTTTCGATGAAGAGCCGGCGACCGAACGTCGAGTTGGCCGTGACGTGGTAGGTCGCACCGTGGGCCTGGATCCGGAGCGGTCGTGCCATCGCACCGAGGGTAGGGAGCGCTCGGGCGGCGCATCCGGCGTGGCGCGGGTTTCGTCACCGGCGCGCCGGCGAATCGTGACGTTTGGCCCAGTCTGGGGTCAGACCCCGGACAAGGCCGTTCGGGCCGCGGGTCAGGCTTCGAACTTGCGGACGACGATGCACGCGTTGTGGCCGCCGAAGCCGAACGAGTTCGATACGCCGACTTCAATCGCCGCCTCGCGCGACTCGTTCGGGATGTAGTCGAGGTCGCACTCCGGATCCGGCTGTTCGTAGTTGATCGTCGGCGGCAGCACGCCGCGCTCGACCGCCAGAACCGTGAAGACCGCCTCGACCGCGCCTGCCGCGCCGAAGCAGTGGCCCGTCGCGCCCTTCGTCGACGAGACTCCGACCTTTGCCGCATGCTCGTCGCCGAGCGCCCGCTTGATCACCTTCGTCTCGCTCGCGTCGCCGAGCGGCGTCGAAGTCGCGTGCGCGTTCACGTAGCCGACCTCGGTCGGATCGGCGCCCGCGTCGGCCAGAGCCATCCGCATCGCCCGCGCCGGATTCTCGCCGGTCGGGTCCGGCTCGGTGATGTGCGCCGCGTCGGACGAGACGCCGTAGCCCATCAGCTCGCCGTAGATCTTCGCCCCACGCTCGCGCGCGCTCTCGAGCTCCTCGAGCACGAGCACCGCCGCCGCCTCGCCCATGACGAGCCCGTCGCGCTCGGCGTCGAACGGCCGCGACGCCCGCGCCGGCTCGTCGTTCCGACGCGACAACGCGCGCATAGCGTCGAACCCGGCAATGCCGACTGGGCTGATCGGCGCCTCCGTCCCGCCGGCGAACATCACATCCGCGCGGCCGAGCCGAATCGCATCCACGGCATCCCCGATCGCCATGTTCGACGCAGCGCAGGCCGTGCATTCCGACATGAGCGGCCCTTTCGTCCCGAGCTCGATCGAGACCCAGCCCGCACCCATGTTCGGGATGATCGAGGGGATCGAGAACGGGTTCACGCGGTCGGGGCCGCGGGACCGCAAGACGTCGTAGCAGTCCTGGAACGACCGCAAGCCGCCGATCCCGGTCGCGATCGACGCGCCCACACGCTCCGGCGACTTGGAGATCTCGACGCCCGAGTCCTCCTCGCCCTGGCGCGCCGCCGCGAGAATCATCTGCGCGAACCGGTCCATCCGCCGCGCCCGCTTGCGGTCGATCCACGTCGTCGGGTCGAACTCCTTCAGCTCGCACGCGAAGTGGACGCCATAGTCGGAGTGATCGAATGCCGTGATCTCGGCCGCACCCGACTCGCCTGCTATCAGCGACTGCCACGACGACTCGACGTCGTTGCCGAGCGGCGAGACCATGCCGAGGCCGGTGATCACCACCCGCCGCCGGCCGTTGTAGCTGGGTTCCATTCCGTTCGACATCACATTCCGAGCCCGCCGTCCACGAGCAGC